>JBCCPK010000007.1 GCA_039024915.1 Pseudomonadota bacterium | reverse complement strand
TCTGCGTCGAGCGTCAGCGTCACAGCATCGCCAGCTGATGCGCGTTCCAGATCGCCATCGGCCGTCACGATACGATCGACATGGGCGGTCTTGCCCGAGTTGGCGACGATGATCTCGTCGCCCGGCGCGACCGAGCCGGCGGTGAGCGTGCCGGAAAAGCCGCGGAAGTTGAGGTTGGGACGGTTCACCCACTGGACCGGAAAGCGGAACGGCAGGTCGCTTGGATCGGACTGCGTGTCGATCGTTTCAAGCACTTCCATAAGTGGGTGGCCCTGGAACCAAGACATGTTGCCCGACGGCGCACTGACATTGTCGCCGTAGCGCGCCGACATCGGTATCGGGATGATCCGGTCAAACGCCAGGTCAGCAGCGAAGGTCGTGAAGTCCGAAACGATCCTGTCGAAGGTTTCCTTCGACCAATCGACCAGGTCGATTTTATTGACCGCAAGGATGACGTTCTTGATGCCGAGCAGTGAACAGATCGTGGCGTGGCGCTTGGTCTGCACCAGCACGCCTTTGCGCGCGTCGATCAGGATGATCGCAAGCTCGGAGTTCGAAGCACCCGTCGCCATGTTACGTGTGTACTGCTCGTGACCGGGAGTATCGGCAACGATGAACGAGCGCCGGGCGGTGGTGAAGAAGCGATAGGCAACGTCGATGGTGATGCCTTGCTGGCGTTCCGCTTCAAGCCCGTCGACCAGCAGCGCGAAGTCGATCTGTTCACCGCCCGTGGTCCCGTGGACCTGCGTGTCTTTCTTCAACGTGTTCAGCTGATCGTCCATGATCAGCTGGGAATCGTACAACAGACGCCCGATGAGCGTGGACTTACCGTCATCGACGGAGCCACAGGTCAAAAACCGCAAGAGACCGCGGCGAGGGCCGCCCTGATCGGTCGATGCCACTTGGGGCCTGGTTTCGGTGAGGACCATCAGAAATACCCCTCGCGCTTCTTCTTCTCCATAGACGCACTTTCATCGGAATCGATAAGTCGCCCTTGCCGTTCGGATGTGCGCGAGCCGAGCATTTCGTCGATGACCTTCTCAAGCGTGTCCGCTTCGCTTTCGACACCCCCCGTCAGCGGGTAGCAGCCCAGCGTACGGAACCGTACCTTCTTCATCTCAGGTTTCTCACCCGGCTCCAGCGGCAAGCGGTCGTCATCGACCATGATCCATGTCCCCGAGCGCTTCACCACCGGGCGTTCCTTGGCAAAGTACAGCGGCACCATGGGAATGTTCTCGTGCAGGATGTACTGCCACACATCGAACTCGGTCCAGTTGGACAGCGGAAACACGCGGATCGACTCGCCCTGGCGGATGCGGGTGTTGAACAGGCTCCACAGTTCAGGGCGCTGGTTGCGCGGGTCCCAGCCATGGTTCTGATCGCGGAAGGAGAAAATGCGTTCCTTGGCGCGGCTTTTTTCTTCATCGCGCCGCGCGCCGCCGAAGGCCGCATCGAACTTGTGTTCGTTGAGCGCTTGCTTGAGCGCTTCGGTTTTCATGATCTGCGTGTGCAGGGCCGAACCGGAGTCGATCGGGTTGATGCCACGCTCGACGCCTTCCTGGTTCGTGTGCACGAACAGCTTCAGGCCGTAGTGCTCAGCGATCCACGTCCGGAATTCGATCATCTCGCGGAACTTCCACGTGGTGTCCACGTGCAGCAGCGGGAACGGCGGTTTGGAGGGATAAAAGGCTTTCAGGGCCAGCTGAAGCATGACGCCTGAATCCTTGCCGATCGAATAGAGCATGACAGGATTGTCGAACGACGCGGCAACTTCCCGGATGATCGCGATGGACTGGGCTTCCAGGGCTTTGAGGCCTGGGGGAAGGTTCGAGGAGCCGGAGACGGCGGAACCGGAGGAAAATGACATTACGGCTTTCGGAGTTTGCTGATATTGTGCGCTGCAATGAACGCTTCGGCGCTGATAAATCGTTTTCTAGCAGGTTGCGCAAGGAAAACCGGCGTAACCGGCCAGAAGACTTAACGTGAACTGGAGGTGTGGCTTCACGTCCACGCCTTTGCGCGAACGCCTTAGCGCCACGGATCAGGCGTGCGTGCGCAAACTCAGTGTCGATTGTGTGTCAAACAGGTGAAAAGACGCGCCCGCGGTGCCCAGTGGCACATTCTCGCCTGCAGCAACCCGCGTTTGACCGGGATTATGGACCGTGAGCCGGGTACCATCGGCCAGCGTACCGTAGAGATAGCTCTCCGAACCGAGCTGTTCGACACTGCCTACCTGCATGTGGAGCGATCCTTCCGGGTCTGGCTGTAACTCGTTGGGCCGCACGCCCAACGTTACCGATTGGCCGACCTGCTGGCGAAACCTGCCATCGGGCAGGTGCACTTCGTCACCGGTGTTAAGCGCCAACAGGTTGCGATCAGCACCATCAATCGAACCGGTCATGAAGTTCATCTTTGGTGAGCCGATGAACCCGGCGACAAACAAATTGTCGGGCTCGTTGTACAAATCGAGCGGTCGGCCGAACTGCTCAAGCACCCCAAGCCGCAAGACCGCAATCTTGTCAGCCATCGTCATCGCTTCGACCTGGTCGTGCGTCACGTAGATCATGGTGTTGCCCAGCCGCTTGTGAAGCGTTGAAATCTCGCCGCGCATGTCCACCCGCAGCTCGGCATCGAGATTGGACAGCGGCTCATCAAACAGGAACACGCGCGGTTCGCGCACCACCGCCCGACCAATCGCGACGCGCTGGCGCTGGCCGCCCGACAGGTCCTTAGGGCGCCGCTCCAGCAGCTGATCGATCTGCAGCATCGTCGAGACCTCCTGGATCTTCTCGATGATCTCCGGGCGAGGGGTGTTGATGTTCTCAAGGCCGAACGACAGGTTTTGGCGAACCGTCATATGCGGATAGAGCGCGTAGGACTGGAAAACCATGGCCAGCCCGCGATCGGCCGCAGGGATGGCGTTCACCCGCTCCCCGTCAATGATCATGTCGCCAGAGGTGATCGGCTCAAGGCCGGAAATCATCCGAAGGAGGGTGGACTTTCCGCATCCGGACGGGCCGACAAAAACGCAGAACTCGCCATGATCGATCTGCATGTCGATGCCGCGAATGACCTCGGCCTCGCCATAGGCCTTTTTCAGGTCTTTCAATTCAACGCTGGCCATCGTTATTCCTCCGGCTGGTTTCATCCAGCCTTGCTGCTTTGGTTACTTTCCGCCCGTGCTGGCGATGCCCGTTGCGATGTATTTCTGCAGGAACGTGAACACCAAGGCGATGGGCAGCAGCGTCAGCACGGTCATCGCCAACAAGCTCGCCCAATCGGTGCGCAACTCGCCCTGGAATGAGTTCAGTGCCAGCTGGAGCGTGAAGTTCTCGGATTGGGTCAATACGATCAAAGGCCACAGAAAATCGTTCCAACGCCACATGATCGCAAGGATTGCGAGCACAGCGATGGCCGGAGCCGAGAGCGGGACGATGATGCGCCAGAAGATCTTCCACTCTGACGCCTTGTCCATCCGGGCCGCGTCCAAAATCTCATCCGGTATGGTGATCATGTACTGGCGCAGCAGAAAGACGCCGGTGGGCGTCGCCGCGCCCGGTATGATGACGCCCCACAGCGAGTTGGACATCCCCATTTCCGAGACGATGAGGAACAGCGGCACCAGCACCACTGTTTGCGGTATCATCAAAGTGCCGATGACCAGCAGGAGAACCGCCGTCCGACCTCGAAACTGGTACTTCGACAGAGCAAACGCCGCCATGGAATTGGTGAGCAACATGATCAGCGTTGCGGTCACCGTGATGAAGGTCGAGTTCCAGAAGTAGAGTAGGAAATTGAACCGCTCAAACAGACCCGTGTAGTTCTCGAGGGCCAGTCTGAACTGTTCGATGGGCTGGTAGTTTTCTATCGAAACGCGCAGGCGTTCGCTGGGATTGGCGGGATCGACCATCTGCGCCTGGAGGCCAACACGGCGCAGTTGCGCCAAGACTTTTCCTTCGTGCTCCCCGCCGACCATCTCGAACAGCGGCAACGGGTCCTCGTAGCCGTCCACGACCATCGTCTGCTGTTGCTGGGGTAGAAAAGTCGGCGGATAGCGCAGCAGATCGGCTTCGGTTTTAAAGCTGGACAAGACCAGCCAAATCACCGGGAAAAACATCAGAAAGACGCCGAGCAGCAGGTAGCCATAGGACACCCAATCGGTCCAACGCAGCCGCTTGTCGCCACGCGTGGCGGTGAGAAACTCCCAGACCCTAGCCATCGACGCTCTTCCTGTTCACCCACAGTTGGATCAAGGTCAGAATGACCAGAACGAACGCCACCAGTAATGATGCCGCGGCAGCCATGCCCCACACGCGTGGCGCGCCCGCGAAGCCTTCCTCATAGATGTATTGAATGATGAAGGTGGTCGCGGTTCCCGGGCCGCCTCCTGTGAACGCATAAACCTCATCAAATGTTTGAACGCTTCTGATCAATGCGAGGATGAGCACCACCAGCAGGGTTGGCGCGAGCAGCGGCAAGGTGATCTTGGTGAAGGTTCGCCATGCGGAGGCGCGATCCATCGTGGCTGCTTCGTAGACGTCTCGCGGTATCGCCTGCAGGCCGGCAAGCAGGATGAGCGTGTAGAAGCCCATATGCGCCCACACTGTCAGGAAGACCGACCAAGCGAACGCCCATTGGGCGTCGACGAGCCAGTTGACCCCACCGATGCCCACCCAATCAAGGAAAGCGTTCAAAACGCCCTCGCGTTGCAGGACCCACTTCCAGATCAGCGCGACCACAACGGGCGACAGCAGTACCGGAAAGAAAAAGACCGATCTGAAGAACCCGCGCGCCCTGATGTCGCGGTTAAGCACGACGGCGGTGAGCAGCGAGAAGCCGACCATGATGCCGACCTGCAGCGTGACGAACCAGGCCGTGTTCCACACAGCACGCCAGAATTTGTCTTCGCGACAGGAGTTTGGATCAAGATAATTGCCGCAATCGAGCAGGTTGTCGAAGTTGCGACCGCCGATAAAAGGTCGATCGGCGAACAGAATGTTATCGCCGCCGGTGAGCGCGTAGATGACGTTCAGAAAGATGGGAAGGAAGGCAAACAACCCGAACAGCAGAAGGTTGGGGATCAGAAAAACCCACGCAAGCCGTTGCACACCCAGCATCCGCTGCAACGCAAGCATGGGGATTTCGATCGCCCGCATGATGGGCGAGATGATCCGGAGCCAGATGGAATCGCTATGCGTGGCGATCCCGTGCGCCGATGCAGGCGTTTCGGGCGAGGGGGCGGGCGACGGTTCGTCGCCCACCCGTGTTGTGTCAGCCAAAGCTAGTTGCTTTCGGCCATCGCTGCGTCGAGGTCGTCGGCCATGCGGGCGACAGCTTCATCGACGGTGAGTTCGCCGACAATGGCTTGCGAGACCCGCTCGACGGTGATGCCGAACATGGCCCGGTTACCGGTATAGCCCTGGTACCAGAACGCGGCCGGATCAACATCTGGAAGCGCAGCAGCAAAGCCGTTCAGCGCGCCCGCTGCGCCGTCAGATACACCCTCATAGTCGACACCTGCGGACGCCACTGCGAGGTGTGCCGGCAGGTTGCGGGTGCGGCCCGTGTATTCGGCGTAGATGTCTTCCTGCGCCATAAAGTCGATGATTGCGGCAACAAGCTCGGGGTGCTCGGTGTCGTTAAAGCCAACGATACCAGCGCCACCTGGCATGCCCGAACATGCGCCTGCTGGACCGCAGGGGCTGTCAACGACCCGCCAATCGAAGAAGTCACCGATGTTTTCCTCCATACGGCCGACCTGCCAGGAGCCGGAGTAGAGGAAGACGAGCTCACCGTTGATGAATTCCTGCGCACCGTCCTGATAGGTTGCGCCACCTTGGCCGGCCCAAACGTCGCGCGCCATGGTGCCGTCTTCGTGCCAATCCACAAACTGCTGAACGAATGCCGTGAAGCCTTCGTCGGACAAGGTGGGCCCATCGGGGCCGTTGAGCGCCGCGCCATACGAGATGGCGGGACCTGCGACGCGGTGACCTGAGCGGTCAATGGCCATCGGGAAAGGCGTCCCAGTGGCTTCAGCAACTTGGCGAGCGGCCGCGGCCCAGTCATCCCAGCTGGCGCCTTCGCCTGGAAGCTCAACCCCGGCCTGTTCAAATAGCGTGGCGTTGACAAAAGGACCGGTGATGGTCAGCTGCGTATGCAGACCGTAGATGCCATTGTCATCTTCGCCGCTGCGGTACCAGGTGAGGAAATCGCCGAAGCTCTCTTCCCAATAGGCGCGGTCCACGTGGGGGTCGAGATCGAGGTAGTACTCGTTCAGGCCACCAAGGTCGGTGACGCGGGCCATGTCCGGACCATTACCAGCGGCAAGCTGGACAGGCAGGTTCTCAAGGATGGCCTGGTAAGGCACGGTGTCGACCACGATATCGACGCCAGGGTTTTCAGCCTCAAAGCGGGTCAGAATTTCATCGTAGACCTCGCACTCATTGCCGTCGGTTGAGCACATGAAACGGATTTCCTGCGCGGAGGCCGATGCGGGGACCAGTGCGGTTCCGCCCAGCAGCATCGCAGCTAGCGCGGCGGAGGTCGTGAGTGTCTTTTTCATTTGTTTCTCCCTGAATTTTTTTCTTGATTAGTGTGGCGCCGTTTTCGGCTGCCATCCGGTGTAGAGTGGGTGATCCTCTCCTATTGGCAGGGCCACCCGGGTTCCCGTCCGTGCGGCATGGTAGACCGCCGTGACAAGCTCTAGCGACCGACGCCCATCTGCTAGTGTGACGACACGACCGGGGTGTCCGTCAAGGGCCTGTGCAACCGCTTCGAAGAAGCCGGCATACCCCGAATGGGTGCCGGGCAGGTTTTCAAGCACGGCGTCGATCTGCGCCTTTGTTGTGGGCGAGCGGGCCTCAAAGGTCCAAGCGCCTTCACCTGGGGCGTATGGTTCGGTGCCCGATGTGGCCGTAAGACCCTCAAAACAATAACGTAATCGGGTTTGATCAGTTGCTGCACCTAATGTGATGGATGAGGTTGCGACCGCTCCATTTTCGAGTTCGAATATGATGCTTGCGCAGTCCTCGACCTCGATGGGGTTTACGCGCGTTGTCGTGAATGCCGAGACATTTGCGATCGATCCGAGCACATGGGTCAGCAGATCATGGTTGTGAATTGCGTGGCCGAGAACCGCGCCGCCGCTTTCGCCGGCCCAGGTGCCACGCCAGCTGACGGCGTAATAATCCGAGCCCCGGTTCCAGTGGGTCTCGACGCTCGCCACCAGAGGCCGGCCGGCAAGCCCCGCGCTCTGTAGCGCCTTCAACTGCTCGAAACCGCGGCCATAGCGGTATTGAAAGACCGGGAAGACCTGCTTGCCCGCACGCATGGCGGCGTCAATCAGGGCATCGGCTTCCTGGACCGACCGCACCAGCGGTTTTTCGCAGACGACATGCTTTCCGGCTTGCAACGCGGCGCAGGCGAGTTCGAAATGCAGATGCGGCGGCAGGCAAACGTCGATCAGCTCGATCTCGGGATCATTGAGGATATCGTCGCTTGAACTCAGCACGGCTATGGGATCATCACCGACGATCTTCTTTGCGCGCTCGGTGTCAAGGTCGCAGACCGCCTTGACCCTGAACAGGTCGGGGAGGGCGCGGTATCCATCAAGGTGTTGCGCGCCGATGCCTGCCCCGAGAATTGCGACCGTGATCATGGTGCGCTCTCCGCCATGGCCTGCGCCTTCAGGGCCAGCTCCATGACTTTGAAGGCGTGCGCCTGCGGCATCGCGGTTTCGGTTCGTTCAGCGATGTCGTTGGCAAGGTTCAGGAAGTAAGGCAGTCCGGCGTCGCTGCACTGGATCTTTTTGCATGTGTCGCCGTTGAAAAGCACCAGATGGTCGGTGCCTTCCGCACCACCGACATCAACATATTTGCGCAGTTCGATGGTACCCTCTGTACCCAGAATAGTCAGACGGCCATCACCCCAGGTGGGCAAAGCGTCCGGGGTATACCAATCCACCCGAACGTAGCCGTGGCCATGGTCGCTCTTGAGGGCCAGTTCACCGAAATCCTGCAGCCCCGCGTCTTTGGGGTTCGCGTAGTTGGCCACCTGCGCGAGGGTGATCTCCGCGTCGGTCGAGCCGGTGAAATGCAAGAACTGATCGATCTGGTGGCTGGCGATATCCGTCAGAATACCGCCATAGGCTTGGCGGTCAAAGAACCAGGGCGGGCGTGTGGCGCGGTTGAGGCGGTGTGGCCCCATACCGATCGTCTGCACGACCTTGCCAATCGCGCCATCCGCGACAAGCTGAGACGCGCGCGTGACGGACGGCACCTCGAAGCGCTCGGAGAAGTTCACGGACCAGATCCTGCCGGTCTCGGCGACGCACGCCTTGATCGCGTCAAGCTGATCAAGCGTTGTGCAGCCGGGCTTGTCGACCATCACATCCTTGCCGGCGCGCATTGCTTCCATGGCGAGGTCCGCCCGCGTGCTCGGGACGGCGGAGATCAGAATGAGATCAATGTTTGGGTCGTCAAGCAGCCGCCGGCGGTCATCGGTCTGTGTGACACCGGCAAAGCGCTTGTTGAAACCCTCTTCGGTTACCGCGTTGCTGGTGGCAGGATCGGTCCACCACCCCACAAACTCCGCCCCGGTGGCCTGCATGTTGGCGGCCATGCCATAGATATGGCGGTGGTCGATGCCCAGCGCAGCAAACTTCAGGTTCATTGTTCCAGCTCCACGCGCTTTCCGGATTTTGCCGACCGTTCGATAGCGTCGATCAACAGATGTGAAGCCAGTGCCTGCTCACCTGTCACGACAGGGTTGCGACCGCTGTCGATGGCCCCTGCAAAGTCTTCGATGATGCCTTGGTGCCACTCATGGGTGAAGGCCATGGGGTCCGCACCGCCACCTGTCGTTGCCGATGCGCCGAGGGACTCGACACGTCCATCGCGCCAAGAAACGGTGAGGATGCCCGATCCCAAGTGCAGGCTGGCCCTCTCAAAATGCAGCGTGATGGTCTCTGCGCCGCCGGGATAGCTCGCCGTTGATGCGGTGAGGGAGCCGACAGCGCCGTTCGAGAACGTCAGGCCTGCAGCGGCGAAATCTTCGGCTTCCATGGCGTGGAAGCGCGAGGTCGCCGTCATCGCTTGAACGTTGGCGACAGGCCCCGTGAGGCTTAGCGCCAGATCAATGGTGTGGATGGCCTGGCTGATGAGGACGCCGCCGCCGTCGCGGGCGTATGTTCCGCGGCCTGGTTCATCGTAGTAGGCCTGCTCGCGCCACCATGGCACATCCAGACTTGCGACGCCCAACGCTCCCAATTCTCCCGATGCGACGAGGTCAGTCGCTTTTTGCGAGGCGTCACGCATGCGATGTTGGAAAACGATCCCAAGCGGGATGTCGGCTTTGGCGCAGCGATCAACGATCACTTTGGCTTCAGGCAAGTCGCGTGCAACTGGCTTCTCCAGGAGGATCGGCTTGCCTGCTCTCGCCAAGGTTTCGATCAACTCCAAGCGTGCGTTTGGGGGCGTCGCGATGATGACAAAGCTTACTTCGGTATCGGCCGCAATCGCCTCAACATCGTGGTAAGCCTGCACGCCGTGCTTATTGGCGACGCGCTTGGTGCTTTCGGGGGTGCGCGCGAGAACGCCCTTCAACGTAACCTTCTCAGACGCGTCTATAGCGGCGACGTGGGTGCCCGCGACCATGCCAGTTCCGATCAGGGCCACGTTCAGGGTCATAAGTGCGCCTCCAGAAAGGCGAGGGCCGCGGCGCGCATGTCGGGCGTTTCCTCGTGGCCTGTGTCTGGTTCTACATGAAAGGCCAACTGCTCGGGGGCCTCCGCGTATGCCAATTCAAGCTCAGCGCGCGCTTTTGAGAACGCGTCGAGCGGCGTTGACCAGTCCTGCATGCCCGCCCCAATGAACAGCGCCCGGGGTGCGGCGAGACCCGCGATCTGCCCGGTCGAAAATCGTTCGGTGAGGCCGGGGACTGTCATGTAAAGCCCGTGACCGTCATGCGCACCGGTCTCAAGAAGCGTGCCCAGATCACCGAACGAGCACAGCGCGACGGCGGCTTTCACCCGCTCATCGAGCGCGGCAAGCCAATAGGCGTGGGTGGACCCCATCGAGAAGCCGAGCGCACCAATCCGGTTGTGGTCGATGCGTGGATGGCTGGAGAGCAGCGAGATGCCCGCGACAAGCTCATGAAGCATCTGACCGAACAGTGTTGTCCCGCGCCAGAGGTGCGCCTTTCCGCGGGCCTGTTCGCCGGGCTGCTGGCGCGCGCCGAAACACGGCATATCCATGCTCAGGACAGCGAAGCCTGCACGTGTCAGATCCGGACCGTAGGGTGCGTGCAGCGATGGCCGCCCTTCGAGCAGTTCGAGCCGACTGTTCGCATAGTCGTTGCCATGGGCATGGCAGTAGAGAATGGCGGGAAGTGTTCGCTGTTCCGCTCCGAGTGAAACCAAAGGTAAGAGCAGCGTGAGTGGCACCGTTTCGCCGGTTTGCGTCGTCGCGGTCATTTCGATGCGTTCGACGCCGTCCCTTTCGCTTTGGTCCACTTCATGCACGGTGGCGAATTCGCTGCCGATGACGTTGTCCCCGAGCAGTGACTCGAGCACTTCGCCACTTTTGGCACGTTTATCACTCAGCGGATTCGCGGTTTCGCTCGGCGGTCTTACCGGCGCTAACATGTGGGGCGCGCCGTCGTTAGCTGGCCGCAAAGCGCCCAAAGTCGCCCTGATTGAAGATCAGTGGTTCGCCCCCATGCATTTCGGCCGCGACGATCCGGTCGATCAGGATCGTGTGATCTCCGGCTTCATGTGCCGCGAAGCGCTGACACTCGAAACGCGCGAGACAGCCTTCGATCAACGGCAGGCCATTCGCGCCCTGCCTCCAGCTCGAAAGGTCGAACGCGTCAGGGCGCTCTGCGAACGCCAGGCACAAGGCCTTTTGATCATGGGCGAGAACGTGGATCGCCGTTTGTGTGGCTCCGGCAAACTCATGGTAGCGCGTTGAGGTGCCCTCGATGGACCACAAGCAAAGCGGCGGCTCCAGCGAAACCGACGAGAAAGAGTTGACCGTCATACCCACTGGTCCGGCCGGTGTCATGGTCGTGACCACCGTCACCCCGGTGGCAAACCGCGAGAATGCATCGCGTAGAGCGCGCGTATCGTTGACCGGCGTGCCGGTGACGGGCGGGGTTGCGTGCATGTTCATCGGTCCTCAGATCCTTTCGGACGGGTTGGCAGGTGAAGCGTCAGGGAACGTCCTGGCCCATCGCTGCGGTCAGAATTTCAAACCAGCTTTGCCGGTCGATCGAAACCCGCAACGCATCGGATAGCGCCTTGATGCGCGCCAGTGAATTGGTACCCATGACGGGTAGAATGCGAGCCGGGTGCGCGAGCAGCCATGCCACCGCTACCGCGCTGGGATCGACGCCTTGCTCACCTGCAAGCCGGCTGAGCACAGCGCGCACCACAGCGCCTTGTGTGCCAAAAAGGGTACCACCGGCAAGGGGTGACCAGGCCATGATCGGTACTTTCCGCTCCTGCAGCCATTGAACGTCGCCGCCGAGAAAGGGCTGATGGTGCAAAACCGACAGTTCGATCTGATTGGTCACAAGCGGTGCGCTCATGGCGCTTTGCAGAAGCGTAAAATCGTTGAGCGTGAAGTTTGAAACCCCGACATTGAGCACTTTGCCTGACGTCACAAGAGCATCGAGCGCTCTGCCGGTTTCTTCATGGTCCATGAACGGATCGGGCCGGTGGATGAGCAGGAGGTCGAGCCGGTCGGTCTTCATGTCCGTCAAGGATCGCTCCACCGATGCGTTTATGTGCCCTGCGGAGGTGTCATAGTGTTTGACCCGCGCATCGCTGTAGCGGCCAACCGGCGCAACGATCCCGCACTTTGAAACCAGCTCAATCCGGTCGCGAAGTGCCGAATTTGCGCCGAATGCAGCGCCCAGCAGCGCTTCAGCGGTGTAGCCGCCGTAGATGTCCGCCTGATCCATGGTCGTGATGCCCTGATCGAGGCAGGCTTCAACCTTTGCCTCGATATGGGCGGGCGAGGTGTCTGCATCATCGCCCAGTCGCCACATGCCGTAGACGATGCGGCTCATTTCAAAGTTTGGCGAAAGCTGGATACGCTCCATCAGACGCGCACTCCTGCAGCAAGTGGGGTCGCGGGCAGTTCCGCGGGCACCCGGCCATACGCCTGCGGCAAGGAGACGGTTTCTAGCTGCGGCAGAACGCGCGCGCCAAAGCTTCTGCACTCGTCCAGATGGGGGTACCCGGAGAAGATGAAAGCCCGGATGCCCATCTTCTGGTATTCCTCGATCTCTGACAGAACCTGATCGGTGGACCCGACAAGCGCCGCACCACAGCCAGAGCGAGCGCGGCCAATGCCGGTCCACAGATGTGGTTCGACATAGCCGAACTTGTCCGCGAGTTCCCGCGCCTTCGCCTGATGGGACACGCCCAGTGAACCGGAATCATGGGCGCGCTCACGGATCAACCGACCGTACTCATCATCGAGTTTTGAAACCAGATGATCGGCGTATTCGCGTGCCTCGGCCTCGGTGTCGCGCACGATCACATGGACCCGCAGGCCGTAGTCCAGCGTTCGGCCGTACCGCTCGGCGACGGCGTTTACGGCCTTCATGCGTTCGGCAATCTGCTCCTTGGGCTCGGGCCACATCAGATAGACATCGCAATGCTGCCCGCACAGCTCCAGCGCGTTGGGTGAGTACCCGCCAAAGTAAAGTAGGGGTCCGCCGGTCTGGTAGGGTTTGGCGGGTCCCGTTGGTACGTTTTCGAAGGTGTAGATTTCGCCAGCGTAGTTGATGACGTCCTGCGTCCAGGCCTGTTTGAGAATCTCCACCACTTCACGCGAGCGGCGGTAACGGTAGGACGAATCTTCCTTTTGGCCGGGGAAATCCGAAGAGATAATGTTCACCGTCAAGCGACCACGCAGCATGTGGTCGAGCGTGGCAACGGTCCGCGCCAGCATGATCGGCTGCATCTCGCCGCAGCGCACTGCCGCCAGCATGTTGATTCTGTCGGTGATCGGCGCGCAGCCCGCCACAAAGGTCAACGTGTCCTGACCGACCTGATAGGATGAGGGGCAAAGGATGTTGCGGAAACCCTGCGCTTCAGCTTCCTTCAAGATCGCCGAACAATGCGCCCAGCTTGACCGCAGATCGCCCTCCGGCACGCCAAGGAAACGGTAGTCGTCGGAGCAAAGGGCGGAAAACCAGGAGACCTCGGACCCCGAAAGGTCCGGCGACGTTATGGGAACGACACTCATACCGCCGCAAATCCTGCGTTGGCGCATGCGGTTTGGTCGGACTGATACACGGGTTTCCTCGCTAGAATTTTTGCTTTCCCTAGCACCGGATCTGACATAGATCAATCGTGTATCAATTTGAGCATCAGCCCGCCCGACACCGTGCACCGTTCCCGCCCAACAGCCCAGCAGACCACGCCAGGTTCTCTGCCGCTCTACCTTCAGATATCGGAGATGTTGATCCGGGACGTCGCCGCCGGGCGGCTATCGGACGGCGAACGCTTGCCGCCGGAACGCGATATGGCGACGAGCCTGCAGACCTCGGTGGGGACGTTGCGCAAGGCGCTTGCTGAGCTTGAGCAGCGCGGCATGCTCGAGCGTGTGCAAGGCTCAGGCAACTACATCAAGGCGGCTGGCGACCTTCAGGGTATCTACGCCTTCTTCCGCCTCGAACTGAACGATGGCGGAGGCCTTCCGACCGCTTCGCTGCTTCAGATTGAGAAGCTCGCAAAGCCTGAGGGTTTGCCGCAATTTGGAAGCGCAGCAGACGCCCACCGCATCCGGCGGCTCCGCCTGTTGGACGGACGTCCAGCGGCTGTCGAGGAAGTCTGGCTGGATGGCTCCTTCGCCCAATCGATCAACCAAGCCGATATTTCGGATTCGCTGTATCTGTACTACAGGCGTTCGCTCGGCTTATGGATCTCGCAGGCTGAAGACCGGGTCGGCGTGGGGCAGGTGCCTGACTGGGCGCCGCATGCATTTGCCCCCAATCCGGGAGAAGTCGTGGGTTTGGTAGAACGCTTGAGCCGGGCGCAGGATGGGCAGTTGGCGGAGTTTTCGCGGACCTGGTTTGACGCAAACATCGCGCGCTATGTCTCGCGCATGAGGTAAAGAAGAATGGATCAATCCACGCTTGCCCAACCCGCGGCAGCGGTCGGCGCTTCCGGCGCCCCGCCATTGCGCTATGCCATCGTTGGCACGGGCATGATGGGGCAGGAGCATATCCTCAACATCGGTTTGCTGCCCGGTGCCCGCGTGAGCGCGATTTGCGAACCTGATCCGGCGATGCGGGCGCGTGCCGCCACCTTGGCCCCGCAGATGCGGATAACATCGAGCCTAGACGAGTTGCTCGCCGAGGACGATTTCGATGCTTTGGCAATCGTCTCGCCCAACCATTTGCATGTCGAGCAGCTGTACAGCATCGCCGCACGCCGCTCCGTGCCGATCCTTGTTGAAAAGCCTGTCTTCACCGATCCCGCTGACCTCGCACGCCTCAAGGCTTTCGCGGCAAGCTATCAAGAGCTTGTCTGGGTCGCGATGGAGTACCGTTATATGCCGCCCATCGCGGCATTCCTGTCACAAGTCCATGAGGTCACCGGCGGCATCAGGATGCTTTCGATCCGCGAGCACCGTTTTCCGTTCCTCGAAAAGGTCGGCGACTGGAACCGTTTCAATGCCAACACAGGCGGTACGCTGGTCGAAAAGTGCTGTCACTTCTTCGACCTGATGCGGCTGGCGATCGGGGCCGAGCCGGTCCGGGTCATGGCCAGTGCGGGGCAGGCGGTCAATCACCTGACCGAGCGGTATGACGACCGTACCCCGGACATCTGGGACCATGGCTATATCATCGTTGATTTCGATGGCGGCGCGCGAGCCATGCTCGATTTATGCATGTTTGCAGAAGGCGGGTCCTATCAGGAAGAGGTCACCGCCGTGGGCCCCACCGGTAAAATTGAAGCGTTCGTACCGGGTCCGACGCGCTTCTGGCCGGAGCATCTTGGCGCACCACCGGTCGCCAAGGTCTTGGTGAGCCCCAGAGAGCCGCGCGGCCCACGTGAAGTGACGATCCCGGTGGATCAGGATCTGCTTGAGGTTGGCGACCATAATGGCGCGACCTACTACCAGCACCAGCTGTTCCTGCAGGCCGTTCGGGACGGGCGCCCGCCGGCGGTGTCTCTCGACGATGGGATCGCGGCTGTCCGCATGGGCATCGCGGCGCAGGAATCGGCGCTCACAGGGGAGGCGGTGCGCCTTTAGCGCTGGTTCGGACCATGGTGATCGAAGAACTGGTGTTTGAAGTTGCAAACCATGAGCATGACGCCTGGATTGCGGCGGATGCGGCTAGCTGGACGCCGTTTTTGTCCCGCCAGAAGGGTTTTGTCTCCAAGCAGCTATGGGTGCGCCGCGATGAGCCGGACCGAGTTCGCGCAATTATTATCTGGACCGATGAAGCCAGCTGGAAGAGCATACCGCAGGCCGATCTTGATGCTTGCGATGAGCTTATGGGCGCACTGAAAAGGCCGCTCATTTGCTACACGCATGACGTGATTGGCTAGCCACCTATTGCGTTGCGGATGAGCCATCGAGCAGTGCACCGACCAATGGGTTTGGAAATCGTCGTTCGATGGTGAGCGCGTAGAACGTCTCAGCGATTTGCGGCAGTTTTGCCAGCTCGACCAACAGCCCTTGGGCCAACTCATCTTCCACGACGATGGGCGGCAGTGCGGCCAGCCCGACGCCCTCACGTGCCAGAAGGCGCAGCATCGCCATGTCGTCGACTTCGGCGGCTATCTGCGGTCGCAAGCTCCGCCGAGCGAGCCAGGCGTCGAGGCCGGTTCGAATCCCGCTTGCAGAGCTGGGCAGAAGCAGCGGATGGGTTGCAAGCAGCTTTGCTGCATCGCCGCCGGCATCAGCCAGGCCCGGAGCGCCGAAAAGACTGACGCCTAATTCTGCTACGCGCTGTGCAACGATCGGGACGCCGGTCGCAGTGGTCGGGGGTTGGTTGGCGATCACGACATCAAGATTGAGCGCTTGGAGGCCATCAAGAAGTTCGTTGAGGTTTCCTGACCGCAAGACAACTTCGACATCGTGCCGATGGATCAGTGGCGCAAGAAATCGGATCTGAAAGTTGCGCGACAGGGTGGACAGCGCGCCGATCCGTATCTGCCGCCGCTCATCATGGCTGCCGCGCAACGTCTCAAGCAGCGTATCGCCGGTGGCGAAGATCGCGTCTGCGTGATCGAGGGCTATTCGTCCCGCTTCGGTGAGGACCAGCCTTCGCCCTTGTCGGTCGAACAGATAGTTTCCGAGCGCTTCCTCAAGGCGCTTGATCTGGACCGACAGCGCCGATTGCGACAGCGCCAGCTGCTCCGCCGCACGGGTGAGATTTCCCGCATGTGCCACCGCACGAAACAGCCGGAGGTGATGGTAGTTCAAGCTCATTGTTCTATATGATAGAACGTTTTCTGAAGAAATATGTAATTTTTTTGATGAATTGGCGCTGCTAAGGCGCGGGCGACCCCCTTGGAGACCCCCGCCAATGCTTGCTCTGATCGCCTATCTCGCACCGCTAGCGTTTCTTCTCGCTGCCCTTTTTGCTTATCGCGGGCCCGACTTCCGCCCCGGACAGACACTTGCCTATGCGGAGTTGGCCGCTGTTGCCGCTTTCGGTATCGCTCTTGGTTGTTTGGTTATGCTCATCGGCGCGGGCGCGGTGAGTTCCCCAACCATCGGGAGCGATATTCTTGGCCTTGCCACGAGGATCGATGCCGTCTCGGTCACGATGATGGCGCTCGTCTCCGCCGTCGGCTGGGTGGTCATACGGTTTTCGAACACCTACCTCGACGGAGAGCGCGCTCAAGGCGCGTTCATGGGCCATTTGTGCATGACGCTCGCATGTGTCTTGCTGTTCGTGCAGGCGGGGACGTTGTTTCAGTTGGTCGCTGCCTGGATCGGCGCAGGCACCTTCCTGAACAAGCTTCTGCTGTTTTACCCTCAACGGGTGGATGCCCAACGTGCGGGCCGCAAAAAAGCGATTTCCGCCCGCTTCGGTGACACCGCGCTGGTGCTTGCTGCGCTGTGCTTGGCGTTCACCTACGACACGGCGAATATCGCGGCCATTCTCGAAGCCGCACGCGCCGGTGACGGCGGCGTGCTGGCGATGGTTGCCGCTGCACTGCTTGCGTTTTCCGCCCTGTTCAAATCGGCGCAGTTCCCAACCCACGGCTGGCTCACCGAAGTTATGGAAACGCCAACACCGGTGTCCGCCTTGCTGCATGCCGGGGTGATCAATGCTGGCGGCTTCATCCTCATCCGGTTTGCCGACGTCATGCTGCTTGCGCCAGGCGTTTTGGCGGCGCTGGTCATCATCGGCGGCTTTACCGCGCTATTCGGTGGTCTCGTCATGCTCACCGCCTCAGCTGTGAAGACCTCGCTTGCCTGGTCGACGGTCGCGCAAATGGGGTTCATGATTCTGCAATGCGGGCTCGCGCTGTTCCCGCTGGCGCTGCTGCACATTGTGGCCCACTCGCTTTACAAGGCGCACGCTTTTCTGGCGTCCGGGGGCACGGTTGATCTGGTGGCCAGCATCAAGAGGCCAGGTCCGGTCGCAATTCCCGATGGATGGGCGGTTCTGCGAGCGTTTGCGAGCGCGATCATCCTGTTCTTGATTGTCGGTTTAACATTCGGGTTTGCCGGCAAGAGTCCGCAAGCAATAGCGCTGGGTGCTATTCTTATCTTCGGGGTCGCCTACTTGTTAGCGCAGGGCCTCGCCGATGACGCACCATCCGCGCTGACGGTGCGCACCGGCATCGCGTCGGCGCTCACCGCAACGGCTTATTTTGCCCTGCAATCGCTGGCTGACCTTCTTTTGTTGGGCACCCTCCCGGCCACCCCAGCCCCGGGTCCTCTCGAGTGGGCGCTCATTACGCTCGCCGTTATCAGCTTTGGCCTTGTGGCCTGGGCACAGGCGCTTTTCCCGCTCTGGGCCTATCACCCGGCAGCGGCGGGGCTTCGGGTTCACTTGTCCAACGGGCTCTATGCGAATGCGGTTTTCAACCGGCTATTGAACGCTTGGTCTTCCAACAGCGTGTCGCGGCAGCGCGCCGCTGCGGCACCAAAAAACGCGTCTTGATCGTGGCACAGAAGGGAACCTCGACAATGAAAGCGTCTGGCTCACAACGCAGGAAAATCGCTCTAATGGCAGCTCGGCAGGCCGTGCAGGCGGTCCCGCCGGTCTGGCCGCTGGCATCCAGTGTGGCGGTCAATCCGTTCCTCGGCCAAGCGGAGCAGGATTTGGCGCAAACCGGAGCCTTGTTGGCTCGGGTTGGCGGGCTGCCGATCACCATGGACCGGTCTTGGTTCGCCGAGCGCATCGATGCTGGTCTGCTGTCCGATGATGCCTTGCAGGCTGCGCTTGATGCCTGCCACCATAAGGATAAGCCTTCATCGCTCGATGCGTTGAAGGCTGCGGTCCGCACACAAGGACCCAAGCCCGTTGCCTTACCCACCATTGCTGAGCTCGCAACCGATGCTCTGGGCATTGATTGGCCGTCCCTCATCGCCGACCGCCTTGGCATGTGGGCAGGCGGCTATTTCGATGAGGGGCAGGCCTTGTGGGCTGCGCCAAAAGGCAAGAGCGCCTATGGCGCATGGCGGGACGTGGCGACGCATGATCTGACGCCGGAGATCGCTGGCCTCACGGGCTTTGCCCGTTACGTAGCGGACGCGCCACAGACCGCCGATGAGGCCCTGGCGCGGTCTATTGCGCGGCTCGGCCTGACCGATGCGGCAATACCCACCTATTTCCATTCCCTTCTCATGCGTTGGGGCGGTTGGGCCCAGGTCGCCCGGTACCGTTTGTGGAAGGCCGATCTTGCGGAGACTGACGACCGGACCGCCACCGATCTTCTTGCGATCAGGCTGATATGGGAGGAAGCCCTTCTGCACCTGTGCGGCGATGCGATATCCGAGCAGTGGGAGGCCGTGACGGCCGAGCACGCCAAGCCGGCCGAACCCGGGACGGACCTGATCGTAGATGCGATTCTGCAGGAAGCGCGTGAGCGGTCCGAGCAGGCCGACCTTGCGGCCCTGCTGGCCGAAAGGCGGACAGACGCAAGCGGTGAGCGGCCTTTGCTCCAGGCGGCGTTTTGCATCGATGTGCGGTCGGAAGTGTTCCGCCGCGCGTTGGAGGCGGTCGATCCAGCGGTTCAGACGCTCGGCTTCGCCGGGTTCTTCGGCATCACGCCCGCCCACAAGGCCTTCGCCTCCGATGTAGAGGAGTTGCGTTTGCCAGTCCTGATCAATCCCGCGCTCCAATCGGTTTCAGGGACAGATGCCGATGAAGAGAAGGCGCTCCAGGCCCGGTTCCGCAAACGTGCCCACAGGGCATGGGGCCGTTTCAAGCTTGCCGCGGTTTCATCGTTTGCTTTTGTCGAAGCTACGGGGCCGCTTTACGCCTACAAGCTGGTGCGGGATTCGCTTGGTTTCGGAGCAAAGCCCCAAACGGCCGATCCGGCGCCGCGGCTCGACCCGGCGCTGACCGTCCCGCAGATGGTCGATGCCGCAAATACGGTTCTGCGCGCGATGTCTCTGACCGATGGTTTTGCTGAAATCGTTCTGCTCGCGGGTCATGGCGCCAACGTCACGAACAACCCGCACAAGAGCGCACTGCATTGCGGGGCGTGCGGCGGCTATTCCGGCGAGGTAAATGCGCGGCTTCTTGCGGCCGTGCTGAACCACAAAGACGTGCGGGAGGGCCTTGTTGAAAAGGGTATCTCAATTCCCGACGACACGCTTTTTTTGGCCGGTTTGCATGATACCACCTCAGATGCGGTGACGCTCTATGAAGGCGACCAGCCGCTCACCGATCATGCAGAGGTGCTGGCGCAGGTGAAACGGTGGCTGGAAGCTGCCGGCCAAGTTACGCGGGCCGAGCGGGCGCTGCGGCTGCCACGAGCCGATGCGGAAACTGCGATCACGCAGCGCACCATCGACTGGGCGGAAACCCGGCCTGAATGGGCGCTTGCGGGATGCAAAGCGTTCATCGCCGCTCCGCGCAGCCGCACCGCTGGACGATCGCTCGAAGGCCGAGCTTTCCTGCACGATTATGCGTGGAGCAAAGACGAGGGCTTTGGCGTTCTCGAACTGATCATGACCGCGCCGGTGGTCGTCGCCAGTTGGATCAGCCTGCAGTATTACGGCTCCACTGTCGCTCCCACGGCCTTTGGCGGGGGCAACAAGCTGATCCACAACGTGGTTGGCGGTATCGGTGTGGTCGAGGGCAATGGCGGGCTCCTCCAGCCCGGCTTGCCTTGGCAATCGGTCCATGACGGAGAAGGGCTTGTGCACGATCCGCTGCGGCTTTCAGTGTGCATCGAAGCGCCGACGGAGGCGATGAGCGACATCCTCGACCGGCATCCGGACGTGCGTGCCCTGTTCGATAATCGCTGGCTGCAGCTGTTTGCGCTCGACGCGCAAGGGCGGATGGCATGGCGATATGCCGGCAACCTCCAGTGGGAAGCCTTTGACGAAGCGGTCAATGAGGCCCAGGCGGCCTAGCGACTTGTGTCAGTCGTCGAGTTCCGCCGACCGTGCCCATAGATTCACCCCGGCGTCCTTGGCATACTGGTCGATGGCGTCGCGCTCATCCTGCGAGAATTCGAGGTTGTCAATTGCGCCCGCACAGTCTTCGATCTGGCTCGGCTTGGATGCGCCGATCAGGGCGGTGGTGACGCGCCCGTCGCGCAGAACCCAGGCGATGGCCATCTGCGCCAGTGTTTGACCGCGAGCCTGCGCAATCTCGTTGAGCGCGCGGACTGCAGCAAGCGTCTCCTCGGAGATGGTGCCCGTGTCGAGGGACTTGTCCTGGGAAGCGCGGCTGCCCTCGGGGATGCCGTTGAGATACTTGTTGGTCAGCAGCCCCTGTGCGAGCGGCGTGAAGGCGATGGACCCGATACCGAGATCATCGAGCGTATCGAGCAGGCCGTCCCGCTCCACCCAGCGATTGAACAGATTGTAGCTGGGCTGATGGATGAGGCAGGGCGTGCCTAGGTCATTGAGGATCGCGACCGCCTGGCGCGTGCGCTCGGAATTGTAGGACGAGATGCCAGCGTAAAGCGCGCGGCCTGACCGCACGATCGTGTCGAGCGCACCCATGGTCTCTTCAAGCGGCGTGTTCGGGTCGAAGCGGTGCGAATAGAAGATGTCGACATAGTCGAGCCCCATGCGTTTGAGGCTCTGATCACACGATGCGATCAGGTACTTGCGGCTGCCCCATTCGCCATAAGGTCCGGGCCACATGTCGTAGCCAGCCTTTGATGAGATGATCAGCTCATCGCGATAACGCCCAAGGTCCTGACGCAGGATATCGCCAAAGGCTTCCTCGGCGCTGCCCGGTGGTGGGCCGTAATTGTTGGCGAGATCAAAATGGGTGATGCCGAGGTCAAATGCGGTCCGGCACATAGCGCGCTTCGTCGCGTGCGGCGTATCCTCGCCGAAATTGTGCCACAGCCCCAGCGAAATGAGCGGCAGGTCCAGCCCCGAGCGGCCACACCGCCGGTAGGTCATGCGCTGATAGCGATCGAGTGCGGCAGTGTAGGGTACGATTTGCGGCTTGGGTTTGCGGCTCATGCTTGGAGACTTTCGACAGCTTGGCGGGTGAGGTCGCGGATACGCGCCCAGTCCTTGGATTGAATGGCATCGGCCGGCGTCAGCCAGGTTCCGCCGACAGCAAAAATGTTGGGTTCTTGGAGTGTCTGCGCCGCTGTTTGGGCGGTAATACCGCCAGTGGGGCAGATGCGCATGTCGGGCATAACCGAACCGATGGCCTTAGCCATCGAGGTTCCGCCCGCGAGCGCTGCGGGGAACAGTTTGACATCCATCAGCCCGGCCTCTTGGCAGGTCATGACCTCGGAAACTGTCTGGCAGCCTGGCAGATGCGGGATTGGCGATTTGGCCACTGCATCCCGCAAACTAGGGGTCAGCCCGGGTGAGACGGTGAACGCAACGCCTGCATCGATGCAACGGGTCAGATCATCGGTCGACAGAACCGTTCCCACACCAACCAGCATCTCTGGCCGTGATCGCGCAAGGGTCGTCGCGGCGGGAAGGCCAGCCGGGGTGCGCAAGGTGATCTCCACGCTGGTCAGGCCTCCTTGGGCCAAAGCGTCGGCAAGGGGCAAGGCATCGTCTGCGTCGTGCAAAACGATGACCGGGATAATGGGTGGCGAGAGTGCAGATGCGCTGAGGCGAGGGACGGGCATTTGTCAGCCTTCGTGTTTGGGCCGCGAACCTACGCGGGGTGGCCAGAGCGAGCAAGCCTTCACGGTCTTGGCCTTTCCCAAGTCGCTTGCTCCAGCTACACCCGCCCGATGAGCGATCCCTTTGTCAGCCTTACCGGCGGGGGCCGGCCCGCACGCATCGCCTGTCTCGGCGAACCGATGTTGGAGCTTTCCGACCTCCGCGCCTCCGACGGGAGGGTGGCGCTTGGGGTGGCGGGCGACAGCTTGAATTGCGCTGTTTATCTGCGGCGGATGTCGCCTGCCTCCACCGTCTCGGTCGATTACCTAACAGCGCTGGGCACGGACAACCTTTCTGATCGGATGGTCGGCTTTATGCGCGGCCAAGGGCTCGGCACCGACGGTATTGCGCGCATCTCGTCGCGCCTGCCCGGCCTTTATGCCATCGAGGTTGACGATCGCGGCGAGAGGTCCTTCCGGTACTGGCGCAGCGCGTCAGCCGCCCGTTCGATGCTTGGCCCGGAGGGGCTCGACCTGGACCGACTGGCGCAATTGGACGTGTTGTACCTGTCGGGCATTTCGCTGGCGATCCTCCCGCACGATGGCCGCGCGAGGCTTATTGAAGCGTGTGCCGCGCTTAAGGACACTGGCAAAGCGGTGGTTTTCGACAGCAACTATCGCCCCATCCTCTGGGACAGCATCGAGGACGCCCGCACGACGATGTCCGCCATGTGGGCTGCCACCACACTTGGGTTACCCTCGCGTGACGATGAGGAGGCCATCTGGGGCGATGCAAGCGCACATGCGATCATCGATCGGCTCGTGTCATTGGGCGTGCCGGAGATCGCCTTGAAGGACGGTAGCAACGGCCCACACCTTGCCGTTGGCGGGGAACGCTACGAACGGGGGGCTTATCGCCGGGCGTCCGCGGTTGTGGACACGACATCGGCTGGCGATGCCTTCAATGGCGGTTATCTGGCTGCGCGGCTGGCCGGCCTCGACCCGAACGCAGCGGCCAAAGGTGCCCATGAGCTTGCGATCGCGGTGATCGGCCATTCCGGCGCAATCATTCCGCAGGCTGCGATGCCTCCAGCGTTCGGTTCGCGGTAGTTGGCGACTGGCGTTTGGGTTGAAGTTGCTTCCACCCGAATGCAATCAGGAAGGCAATCGTCAGCGTCAGGATGATGGTTGGCGCAGGCGCTGAGTCGATCCAGAAGCTTGCGTAAATGCCGATGAAGCTCGATGCGAGCGTCACCGCAACAGCTACCCAGAGCATGTGCCCGAAGCGCTTGGTGACAAGGAACGCGATTGCGCCGGGAGCGATCAGAAGACCAATTGCGAGGATGATCCCGACCGCGCTCAAGGTTGCAACAATCAGAAGCGACAAGGCGGACAGAAGGCCGTAATGCAGCGTGCGTGTCGAAAGTCCGAGCGCTTGAGCTTGAGCCGGATCGAAGGCGTGCAGGAGCAAGTCACGCCAGAACAGAAGAAGCCCCGCTGTGATGAGTGCGGCGATGATGCCGGAGACCCAAAGGTCCCGTGCATTCACGCCCAGTATGTTTCCAAACAGGATGTGATCGAGGTGGAGCGATGTGTTCGCCGAGGCGTAGATTACAATGCCAAGCCCGAACATGCCGGAGAACACCACACCCATGACGGTGTCCTGTTTGACCCGGGAATTATCGTTGATGTAGCCGGTCGCCACCGCGCAGATCATGCCCGCGATGAAGGCACCGATCAGGATCGGGATGCCAGCCAGATACGCAAGGACGATCCCGGGCAGCACGGCGTGGCTGACGGCATCGCCCATCAGCGACCATCCTTTCAGGACGACGAAGCACGACAGGATCGCTGACGGTACCGCAAGGATCGCCGCAATCGCGAACGCCTGTTGCATAAAGCCGAACTGGAAGGGCAGCAGCGCCGTTTCGATCATGCCTGCACCCCGCCAGTGGCTTCGCGCGCCCGGCGCCGGTTTGCCAGCAGGCCGTGTTTGGGTGCGAACACAAAGGCAGCAAGGAACAGCAGCGTTTGCAGGACCACGATCACGCCGCCGGTCGCGCCATCAAGAAAGTAGCTGATGTAGGCGCCAAACAGGCAGGTCAGCGTGCCCATGGCCACTGACAGGGCCAACAGGCGCGGGAAGCGGTCAGTGAGAAGATAGGCGGTTGCGCCGGGCGTGACGACCATGGCGATCACCAGAAAGGCCCCCACCGTCTGAAGAGCCGCCACCGTTGCCGCCGATAAGAGCACGAAGAACATGAATTTCATGCGCTGTGGGTTCAGGCCGATGGTGCGTGCATGGTCTTCATCGAAGAAGACGGCCATCAGGTCCTTCCATTTGAGAAGAAGGATGCCCAGGCACACGAAGCCGATGATCGCAAGCTGCAGGATGTCGGTGGGCGAGATCGCCAGAATGTTGCCCAGAATGATGGTCTGCACATCGATTGGTGTGGGCGAGACCGAAACCATGAACAGTCCCAGGCCGAAAAAGCCCGTGAAGATCAGCCCGATCACCGCGTCCTGCTTCAGCCCTGTGCGCTGACCGAGAAACTGGATGGCACCGGCAGCAAGGGCGCCGGCAAGAAAGGCTCCGAAGGCGAACGGCAGGCCCAGCATGTAGGCGCCTGCGACCCCGGGCACGATGGCGTGGCTGAGCGCATCGCCGATCAGGGACCAACCTTTCAGCATCAGGTAGGCCGAAAGGAACGCGCACACCGCGCCCACGAGAGCGGAAACCCACATCGCGTTGAGCATGTACTGGTAGGTGAATGGCTCGAACAGAACGCTCATGAAGCGCCATCGCCCGTGGTTCGGGTCTTGTCGTCGTAGATGACCATCGGCCGTTCATCGTCGGTCAAAATCGTGACCTGCCGCGCATCATCATCGTCGTGCAAATCATCGCCGCTGAGCACGAAGTGCCGCAGGACCCCGCCGAAGGCGCGGCTGAGATTTTCCTGAGTGAAGATGGTTTCGGTTGGGCCGTAGCAAAGCACAGTGCCCTTGATCAGCACGACTCGGTCGCAGAACTCGGGGACGGAGCCGAGGTTGTGCGTTGAGACCAGCATCACGCGGCCCTCGTCGCGCATTTCGCGCATCAAAGTTATGATGGCTTCCTCGGTCTGGACATCGACGCCGGTGAACGGTTCGTCCAGCAGAATGATCTGTCCATCCTGCGCCAGCGCCCGCGCAAGGAAAACGCGCTTGCGTTGTCCGCCAGACAGCTCGCCAATCTGCCGGCCCATGAAGTCGGCCATGCCGACCCTTTCAAGAGCCTCCCGGACACTACGCTTATCCGCCCTGCTGGGGATGCGCAGCGCATTCATGTGACCGTACCGGCCCATCATGACAACGTCTTCGACAAGAACCGGAAACGACCAGTCAACATCCTCGGCCTGGGGCACATACGCCACAATGCCCTTTTTGAGCGCCTGGGCGACCGATAGTCCCAAAAGACGAATGTCACCGGCGTCGAGGGGCAGGAATCCCATCAACGCCTTGAACAGCGTTGATTTCCCCGCGCCATTGACGCCCACAAGGGCGGTTATCGTGTGCGTTGGCAGTTCAAAGCTGGCGTCCGTCAGCGCCGTGACGCCATTGCGGTAGGTGACGGAAACGCCTTGGGCGGTAAGACCGATGGTCCCAACGCCCGTTTGGATGTTGGCGTCTGTTTGTTTGGCTACGGTGAGGTTCAAATCACGTCCTCGAGCGGTCGCCTCAATTCATCGCCTCGGTCAGCCCCTCGGCCACCGTGCGCGCGGTGACCGTCAACAGATCAAGGTAGGTCGGTACAGGTCCATCGGCTTCCGACAGGCTGTCCACATAAAGCACGCCGCCATAGGAAGCGCCGGTTTCGCGTGCCACTTGCTCCGCAGGGTCGGTATTGACCGTGCTCTCGCAGAACACGACGGGGATGTTGTTGTCATTGACGGTGTCGACCACGCGGCGAACCTGCTGCGGGGTGCCGACAGCATCGGCGTTCATCGGCCACAGATAAAGTTCCTGCATGCCGAAGTCGCGGGCGAGGTAGGAGAACGCCCCCTCGCATGTGACAAGCCAGCGCTGGTCTTCAGGAATCGCGATGACCGCTTCACGCAACGGGCCGACCGTGGCTTCGATTTCGGCTTTGTATGCCTCAGCGTTGGCCGCGTAGACCTCAGCGTTGGCCGGATCCTGCGCGCTCAAAGCTGCTTCGATGTTGTCCACGTAAGTGAGGGCGTTTTCGAGCCCCATCCATGCATGCGGATTGGTCAGCCCCTCATAGCTACCGGAGCCGATGGCGATCGGATCGATCCCATCGGTCAGGATTGCGGACGGTACACCGTCAAGATTGTCGAGGAACTGTTCGAACCACAGTTCGAGGTTAAGGCCGTTCCACAAAATGAGATCGGCGTCCTGAGCGGCCAGTATATCGCGCGGCGTGGGCTGATAACCATGGATCTCAGCACCCGGTTGCGTAACCGATACGACGTCTGCCGCGTCGCCGGCGACGTTTTGGGCCATGTCAGCCAGGACCGTGAACGTGGTAATAACTTTCAAGCGATCCCCAGCATTTGCCTGTACCGCCAGCAGCGCAATCGACGCGCCAAATACTGCAGCAAAAAAGGCAGTCGATTTCCGAACGCGGGGCAAGGGTTGTCCCTCGGTGCCCATCTGGCTTTTTTCCTGCTTGTCGTTGTCGCGCGGACGCGTTGTCATCGGTAGTTGCTCCCTTTCGAAGACAGACCTCTTGTTTAGAACGATTATGAGAATGATTTGCAGAATGTCAACGCAGTTGCAAGTCATTCGCAACTGGAAAGCAGCGCTTTGCCTGCGGCATCCTGTTGCATCGTGCGTGCCGGGAGTGATCGGCCGCGTCAGAGCTGCTTTTTCAGGTGGTAGGACTTTGGCCGCGTGACCGCGTGAAAGCCCAAAACGGATAGAGATGCGCCGCGACCGGTCTGTTTGCATCCTGTCCAGCACAGGGCGGGATCGACGTAATCGCATCGGTTCATGAAGACGATCCCGTTGTCGAGTTCGGCCCCTATCGTTGCGGCCGCTTCTGCGTCCGATGTCCAGATCGAAGCCGTCAGGCCGTAGGGGCTGTCATTCATCAGCTCGATTGCTTGTGCGTCGCCGTTGACCTTCATGATCCCGACGACTGGGCCGAAGGTCTCCTCTCTCATGACGGTCATCGAATGGTCGACATGTGTGAGGATTTGCGGACTGACATAAGCACCACCATCATCTGCGGGTGAGGGGGCAAGGTGAGCCACTGCACCAGCGGCCAGGGCGGCAGCGGTGTGTTCGCGAACGGTTTTCGCAAAGCGCGCATGTGCCAGCGGTCCAATGGTGGTCTTTGGGTCGAGAGGATCGCCGAGCACATAGTCTTTGGTCAGTGCGACGGCCTTGTCCACAAACGCATCATAATGGCTCTCATGGACATAGATGCGTTCGATACCACAGCAGCATTGCCCGGAATTGAACATCGCGCCGTCGATCAAGCCGGCGACAGCCGCATCAAGGTCGGCATCGGCGCGCACATAACCCGCGTCTTTGCCGCCCAATTCGAAGACCGTGTTGGTGAAGGTTCCCGCCAACGCCCGTTCCACAGCCTGACCGCCGGCAACGGATCCGGTGAAGGTCACCGTGTCAAAAAGGCCCTGTGCCATCAGCGCTTCAGCGGTGGGGTGATCGATGAAGACGTTGGCGATGATATCGTCCGGAACACCCGCCATCTGGAAGGCGCTTGCAATGCGCTCACCAACAAGAAGGGTCTGCTCGGCATGCTTGATGAGCACGGCGTTACCGGCCATCAGGGCGGGTACGATAACATTCAGCGCGGTCAAATACGGGTAGTTCCAGGGCGCGATCACGAGCACAACGCCTTGAGGCTCGCGTTCGAGGCGCCGCTCGAAGGCTGGCGAATCCTCAACGATAGCGGGCGCAAGCGCGGACGGGGCGATCCCCGCCATGTAGTCGGCGCGTTCTTTCACGCCGCCAAACTCACCGCCATAGCGCGTCGGGCGGCCCATCATCTGCGCCAATTCAACCGTTATATCGGTGTTCATCGCTCCCAGGTTCGACACCCCAGCCTGTACCATCGCGATGCGCTCATCGAGGGGAACCTTGGCCCAGCCCGACTGGGCCTTTCTTGTGCGCGCGATCAGCTCTTGAGACTGCACAAGGCTCAGGCAATCGCGTTCGGCGACGAGACTGCCATCGATTGGAGAAACGCAACGCAAGGTGTTCATGGGTGCTTCCTCAGTTTGTCCGCGCCACGGTGACACTGACCTGCGGTGGGCCGCCGGCGCCCTGTGGGCCCGTGAAGCTACCCGACACGGGGATGGCTTGGGAGGGTTTGCGGACCGTCGCCACTTTGATGAGATCGGCGGACCCAGTCAGATTGTTGGTCGGATCGAAGTCTATCCAACCAACGCCGGGAATGAACAGCTCTGCCCAGGCGTGCGTCGCACCGGCGCCGACGGTTGTGGGCCCGTCGGCATTGTCGAGAGCGGGGGAATACAGGTATCCGGTCGCAAATCGGGCGGCAAAGCCCACGACGCGCGCCGCCTCCATCATAAAGAACGCGTAGTCGCGGCAGGTGCCGGAGCCGGCCTCAAGCATCTGCGATGGCAAAAGCGTACCCTCGGAATACCGCGCTTCGTAGGTGAACCCGGTATAAATGCTCTCCATCAAAGCGCGCGCGAGACTTAATGCGTCGTCGGACCCGCGCAGGTTATGTCCTTCGATCCAGCTTTCGAGGGCTGGTAGGCCCCGCTCGTCATCCATGAGAAGCAAGGTGGCCAGGTCGCGCCGCTCCTCCGGGCTGTACTCAAGCGGGTATCTGGCTGTCCGACCATCGACCAGCATGCCTTCGGGATTTGCAGCGAACCGCTCGATGTCGAGCGTCGATGTTATGGCGAGCCGATCAGCCGCGCCGGCAAAGCTCAAGGTGCCGATCGAATTGCCAAAAACGTCGAACGACCAGACCGTGCTTGCGTTTGGACTGATCGACAACAACGCGTCAACGATGCGTAAATGGTGGCCATCGCGTGGCCTCATCATGATCCGATGCGGATGCAACTCCACAGGGGCACTGAACACATAGTCCGTCGCGTGGGTGATGGTAAAACGCATGTGATCCGCAATCGTTGGTGGCGCTTTGATGCCTCTCAAAGCCGATCCCCTGGGGTCTGTGCTAGCGCTAACTTGCCGCCCGCGCCAGCGCATGATGTGCTTTCACGGGCCTAGCATTTTGTGTCGGCGCCAGCGAGAGAGGGTCATCATGTGTGGAATTTGTGGGTTTGCCCTCAGTGACGCGCAAACGATCCTCAGTGCAAACCTGTCTAATGGAGACAAGCAGCGCCTCGCCCCACCAAAGAAGACGGATGAAGCGCCCGGTAAAGGGCAGATCTGGAGCGAAAAGGATCGCCAACGCTGCCGCGCAGGCGTCGCATCGGCGATTGCTGAGGTTTGGCAAAAACACAGGCAGCGCGGTGTGAAACAGACGATCGCCGATCCCGTGTAAACCGGACCAGGACAGGCCTGTCAGGCGTTGGCTTTGACCGCAGCTTTTGCGGCGCGGACCGCTTCCTTGCGAAGCGCATCGATTTCGCTTGCGCCCTTGCCGGTTGGGTCGGTGTCCATGATGGTCAGGCCAAGGCTCATGGCGCCGGCAAAGCCGACCCGGTTGCCGATGCGCGATTTGGCAAGCTTCGAATCTACATCCTTCAGCGCGTCAGTCATCTCCGCCGTGATCGCCGCTCGCGGCGGTACGCGATTAAGCACGAGCAGCGTCGCCGTATTTTCCTTTCGTGCAAGCTCAATGGTCGAGCCACAGGCCCAGACGTCCATGGGAGATGGTTGAACCGGAACGATCACGAGGTCGCCGACTTCGATGGCCGGGCGGGCCTCCGTATCGCTTTTAGGCGGCGTGTCGATGACCACAGCGTCATGGTCTTTGGCCAACGAGCGCGCTTCGCGGCGGGCACCCCACCCTGAGGCGGTGCGAAAGGTGAGGCCCGTGCTGTCAGACCCAAGCCTGTTTTCGCGTTCTTCAAGCCACTCACCGAGCGAACCTTGCGGATCACAGTCGAGAACCGCCACCCGCATTTTCGCATAGGACAGTGCCGTTGCGAGATGCGCGGACAGGGTTGTCTTACCTGATCCGCCTTTTTGCTGCGCGACCGTCAGGATCAGACCGCTCATGGAAGCTCTCCTTTGTATGCGCCTTGATCCGAGCGGCAGGGATGCGCATTGGAGAGGCGAGCGCAGTTTATATTGCACTGCACAAAATTCAAGATGTTGAACGCGATCAGCTTTTGCATACGCGCGAAAGCTAGTGTTTGCGCGCTAGGACCAAATCACCCATCACGGGCTCTTCCTGTTCAAGACGCACCATCACGGACTTCGCGGCCTCCACCGTCCAGCCATGAGCGTTCAGGGCGGTCTCATAGTAGCGGCGCTTGTGGGCAAAGCGCTTGTGTTCACCCAAAGCGAACCCTTCGCAAGGACTGTCTTCGCCGAGTGCTTCGGTTGAAAAAACAAAGTGCGAGCCAGCGCTGACATGGGTACCGAGCGCTGCAAGCAAGGGTTCCAGCGCACCGACATACGGGAGAACATCGGCTGCCGTTACCAGGTCAAAGGGCGCTGCAATGGGCCGGTTCACGAGAAACTCAACGATTTCACCGGTCGCAAGCTCCTGATAGAGGTCCAACTCGCTGGCAATCTCCACCATGGTGGGCGCGAGATCGACGCCCACCCGATGAGCTGTTTGATCTTCCAACGCCATGGCGCATAGGCCGGTGCCGCAGCCCAGATCAAGCCAGCGGTTGGAGGCTGGTACACCTCGCTCCGTGAGCATCTGGGAAATCATCAAGGGCACGGCGTAACCGAGTTGATCCACAAGGATCGCCTCAAAACGCTCCGCAACCTGATCGAACAGGGTTGCAACGTAAGCGTCCGGTGCCTTCTCAGGCAGGGTGCCATCCAACCGACTTAACCTGAGGATGACGCCAAGATGATCGTCGGGGTCGATTGTCAGCAGCTGCCGGTACAAAACTGTGGCCGTCGCCGTGTCGCCTGTCACATCGGCCTTGCGCGCGGCATCATAGATCGCGTCCACTTCATCCCAGTCTATCGGAGGGGTGTCTGTCATACGTATGGGCCTGAAGGATTTGACGAAATGAATGCGATTTTGGTGCGCTTGGTGGCATGGGTAACAGCGATACTGCTCTCGGCTGCCGGCCCTGCGGGGGCGGCGGACTTAGCGGAGTATCGCATATTGGGTTATTCGCCCGATGGCGAGCATTTCGCATTTGAGCAGTTTGGCATAGCCGATGGCGCCGGCCTGCCATACTCGGACATCTTCATCATTGACCTGAAGGCTGACCGTTGGGTGAGCGGAACGCCGATCCGCGTGTCCCGCTCCGAACAGGAGGTCGGTGGCCGAAGCGATTTCATGCAGATGCTGCACACGGTGCGCGTCGAAGCGCTTGTTCAAGCGCGGCCGCTTCTCAACCAGTACGACATCACGGCTGCCCACCGGCTCATTGCCGCCTCCGGCCCCACGGAAGTCGGCTCGCAACAGGAGCGCATGGCCTTCTACAAAGAGCCCGTCGCATCGCCCTTTGGCGATCTTTGGGTGCTCAGCCTTGAGCGCTTTCCGCTCCCGGCCAGGGTCGACTGTTTTGGGATGGTCGAGCCACATGGGTTCAGGCTCAGCCTTCAAAGCGAGAGCCAGGCCGCGCGGACCGTATATCGCGATACCGGTATTCCCAGTTCTCGCGGCTGCCCCGAGCGCTATGGCATCGCGGCCATCATCAGGCCGTTTGACCCGTCCCCCGGCCGGGCGGTTGCTTTGATCAGCGTTTATCAACTGGGGTTTGAGGGCCTTGATCGCCGATTTGTTGCGGTCCCCTTCGATTTGCCCTTGTAATACCGCAATTCGAGTCGTCGCCGGAGCGCGAGCGTGCCTGTATTTTCCAAATTACTGCTTGAAGCGCTGCACCAAGCGCCGCCAACAAGCCTGCGCGCGATGCGCGATTTCTTCGACCGGTCCCGCAATCGTCTGGAAGAGAGCCTTGACCGAAGCGGCGTCGATGCCGCGCAGAGACAGGCCTACCTCGATCAGTTCGAAGCCGGGGCCGAAGAAGCACAAACCACGTTTGTCGACCAAATGCTTGGTAGCGGTGACGACGATGCTGCCAGTGCAGATCGCAGAGCGAAGGAGTTGTTTAGCCAGCCAGTCGTTTTGGCGCTCCTGGCGGGCGCTTTCATGGTCGGCCTCGGTCTGGGCAGTTTGCTTCTGTGATAGGCGCTCAAAGCGCGGCGATCAGCACGACTAGCAGCAGAAGATACGTCGCTTGATGGGCGGCCTGATCCGCACCGAGCGCGACCCAGAAGCCAGAGCGTTCAGGCGTCAGGTAGAGCTTGCGGGCGATCCGCGCCTTTGCCCAATCAACATGGTAGTGAATGGCGAAATCAGCGATCGCCAAAGCCGCCGCCAGCGGCAAGCTCAAAACACCAAAAGCGCTGCATAGGCCAAGCACGACAAGAGTGCCCACACCATGCAGGCCAGCATGGGCGATGCCGCCTGGGTGGCCATAGATGCCTTTGTTGCGAACCTGCCAATCACTTTGAAAGACAAAATCGAACAGGAAATGCTTCGCTTGTAGCCCGAAGAGTATCGCCAGAATGGCGAGCGGGTCGAGGGACATGGCCCACCGTATTTTATTGTGTTGGCGCGCCAAGTGCGGAGCGCAGCGGAAGTATGCGCGATCGAAATCGGCGAAGGCGTGACGTAGGTCACAGAGTGTCGGTTTGCAACGGTTTCGCCGCTTATCGGGCTGTGGTGCATAAAGTGACTGGACACTTGGTCGGGCACGACGGCTTGCCTTCACCGCTTGCTCGCCTAACCTTGCCTGTACGGTCATGCACGCCACGATAAACGAGGGCGGCGGCCAGAGGAGGAAACAAACCATGGATGACTTCAGTTCAATAGCTGTGGATGACGGGCCGGAACACGCCGCCGATGCCGCCCAGCCCGATCCGGGCCGCCGCGCCTTTATGAAAGGTGCGAGCCTTGCCGCATTGACCGCTGCCATGGGTGTTGGAATTCCCTTTGGCCGCTATCTGCCCGAGGGCTACAGGCCGGTCGGTCTCGCGCGCGCCCAGGGCATGGAAGATATGGACGCCATGGCCGACAAGGACGGCCTGACGCTTCTCAATGATCGGCCGGTGAACGCTGAGACGGCGCCGCACCTTCTTGACGACAACGTTACGCCTGCCAGCCGTTTGTTTGTGCGCAATAACGGTATGGTGCCCGATCAGGCCTTCACCATGGATGCGACCGATTGGACGCTGACGATCGACGGCGAGGTCGACACCCCGCTCGAGCTGACACTCGATGATTTGCGCAGTAATTACGAAGTTATCACCCGTCAGCTTATCTTGGAATGTGGCGGTAACGGGCGAGCGTTCTTCAACCCCGGTGCATCGGGCAATCAGTGGACAACGGGCGCAATCGGCTGCCCCGAATGGACCGGCGTGCGGATGCGTGACGTCCTGCAGTCGGCAGGGCTCAAACCAAGCGCCGTTTACACGGGCCACTATGGCAACGATCCCCATCTGTCTGGCGACCCAACGCGCGAAGCGATTTCCCGCGGTATTCCCATTGAAAAAGCGTTGGAAGAGGATTCGCTGATCGCGTTCGGCATGAACGGTAATGATCTGCCAGGGATCCATGGGTTCCCGCTGCGCACGGTTGTGCCGGGCTATCCGGGATCGGCCTCACAGAAGTGGCTGACGCGCATCTGGGTCCGTGATCAAGAGCACGACGGTGCCAAGATGGGCGGTTTCTCCTACCGCATGCCAGCCTACCCGGTCGCGCCAGGAACCGAGGTGCCCGAAGAAGACATGGTGGTCATGACCACCATGCCGGTCAAATCGCTGATCACCAACCCGCCGACAGGAACGCAGGTCGGTCAGACCTTCTCTATTCGGGGCCATGCGTGGGCCGATGGTGAGGTGGCCATGGTCGAGACCTCAATCGACTTTGGCCAAACCTGGCAGCCTGCATCGCTCGCCGCGCCGCGCAACCGCTACGCTTGGCAGCACTTTTCAGCCTCCATCACGGTTCCACAGGCCGGCTACTATGAGGTCTGGACGCGGGCGACCGACGAACAGGGACGCACGCAGCCGCCGAGCACGCCCGGGTGGAATCCGCGCGGCTATGGCAACAACATGATCCACCGGATTGCGGTTGTTGTTGCCTAGCTCGCTTCGGCGGTAAGCTCAGCTGCGGGGTCGGAAAACGGGATCGACCCCGCAGACCATTTGACTGGTGAATGCGGGAACACCACTGATGCGAAAAAGTCTTTCATGCTTGGCAGCCATTGCATTGATGGGCGCGCTTATGCCGAGCGTGTCGGCTCAAATGGCGGTGCCTGATCCGATGGCCGGGCAGCTTCCAAACCCAATGGTGCCACTTCCCAATCCCATGGTGCAGGGCCAGCCCATCGCTCCCGCTTTACCGGTAGCACCGGTTGCGCCCAACCCGATGACCGCACCAAGCGTTGTTGCACCCCTGTCACCCCTTTCGCCCATGGGCGGCGCGGGTAACCCGATGCTTGGCGGTCAGCGATCGTCAGGCGTTGACGTGGCGCTGCGGGAGGACCTTGATAATCTGCCCGATACCGCAGGCGTCGAAGACACTTATTATTCGTGCACGCCGTGCCACTCGGCGCAAACCTTCGCCCAGCAGCGGCTCACCGATGCGCGATGGGAATATCTTTGGGATTGGATGATCAACGAGCAGAACATGCCCGATTATGGTTCCGAACAGCGGGAGATCATTTTGGGCTATTTGCAGACGCACTTCTCGTCGCAAAGGTGACAGCAGCGCGTCTTATCTCCGACCATCGCTTCTGCAGCAATGGCCGGGACGATGGACGTTCTATTGTGCCAGGCGGATCGAGTTCAAATTGTCGGCGATCGCTTCAAACGCGGCGACCAGCGCGCTTCTTGTCGTTGTGTCATAGTAGTTCGCTCGCCCTGAGGCGCAGTCCCGCAGGAACGCCTCTTCCGCGCTGCCGGTCTGGAAGCCAACCGTATAGATCGTGATCCCGATGTCCTTGATGGATCGGCAAAGCGTCTCTGACTGCCGGAAGGCATCACCATTGTCGTCGTCGTACCAGGTGTTGAAGGCGCCATCCGTCATGACCACCATCGCTTTTCTGGTGTCTCGGCGTCCGTAGCTGCGCCCCACAGATTCGTGCGGCCAAACATCGTGGAATTCGTTTGAAAGCGTGTACCAGCCCCACTGGATGCCAATGTGGCCCGCGGTCCAACCGCCAGCACTTAGCTCATCGACCTGGTCATAGAGCGACCCGGCATCCGATGTGAGCGGGGCGATCGCCGGATAGTCGCAGACGTAGCCGCGGAAGTTGCGGGGATCGTTGATGATCGTCTTTTCTTCGCGATCGCCCGACTCGATGGAAGCAACATTGACTTCGCCGTCATCGTCGTCGCCAAACCCCGCGATCGGGCCAACCGGGGCTGTGTCATCGAAGGCCATCGCGCCACTGCGCTCATAGACGCACGATTCACCCGACGTGTAGCCGGTGACGTCCCGCTCGAACGTTCCAACATTCACGAGGTCGGCATATGGCACGATGGAAATCCGGACCTGTGCGTCAGCCAAGCCTCGATTGTCGGATGGCAAAAGCGTCGCGATCAAGGCCCGCGCAGCCTCTTTCAGCGCCTCGAGCTTCGGACCGTCCATGGATCCGGTAACATCCAGCACCAACGCCAACTCGATGAGCTGGCGATCGACCGCGACGGCTGACGCAACGCTTATTCCGACACCTTGGGGGTTCACAATGCCGGTAAACAGGGCTCGCGATGTCCCCTCGACGGTCCCGCTTAACAGGTCGGTTGATGGGTCATAATTTGCGGCAACGTCCCCAACCCACTGCGCATCGAGGTTTTTGCCAATGATATTGGCTTTGAAGAAATCATTGACGGTCGTGTCAATCTCGCTCGTTTCAATCTCACCGATGGAAAGCTGCCTTGCTGTGCTGAGAAGGGCGGCATCGAGAGCCTGTAAGGCCATGCTGCGCAAGCGCACGGCGTTGGTATAGTCGTAGGTGACGACGGTCAGCGTCAGGACCACAGGAATGGTGATCGCGAACGTAACGGCGACGGCACCTGTTTGCTGCTCGCGGAAGCGGCAAACGGCGCGCAGAACATGATCTCGCAGGGTGCTAAAAAGGCTCACAGCTTCGCCCTCAAAGGAGTGACATTTTGCCCTTCGTACAGCGAACTTCTGGCAAATCGATTAATTTGAGAGCGATAGTTTTGTCTAAAATTTGAATGATATTGCGAGCGTAGAGCCCCCGACCGCAGACCAAGAAAAAAGGTCGCTTCGGCTTAGCCTCGGCGCGCCATTTTGGTCGTTTCGCGCATGCCAGTTGCGCGAATTGGCTGACTCAATCGCGCAGCGCCGCCTTTCAGTTTGCGCGGGCACGCATCCAGCGCTAGAAGGCGGCGAACTTCCCTCATCCACAATTCAAGCGTGCGGAGCGTTCATGGCGCGTCAATTCATCTATCACATGTCGGGGCTTTCAAAGGCGTATGGCGCTAAGAAGGTTCTCGATAACGTCCACCTGCAATTCTACCCCGATGCCAAGATCGGCATTCTCGGGCCCAATGGCGCCGGTAAATCCACGGTGCTGCGGATCATGGCCGGGCTCGATAGTGAGCACACTGGCGATGCTTGGCTCGCCGACGGCAAGAGCGCAGGGTACCTGCCGCAGGAACCGCAGCTCGACCCCGACAAGACGGTGATGGAAAACGTCATGGAGGGCGTCGCGGACAAGAAGGCCATTCTCGACCGCTACAACGAGCTGATGATGAACTACTCCGACGAAACGGCGGAGGAGGGGGCTCAGCTTCAGGACCTCATCGATAGCCAGAACCTGTGGGACCTCGAAAGCCAGGTGGAGCAAGCGATGGACGCCCTGCGCTGCCCGTCGGGCGATGCGTCGGTTGAAAACCTGTCGGGCGGTGAGAAGCGCCGGGTGGCGCTGTGCCAGCTGCTGCTGTCGCAGCCCGATTTGCTGTTGCTTGACGAGCCGACGAACCACCTCGACGCGGAAACCACTGCATGGCTGGAAAAGCATCTGCGCGAATACCCCGGTGCCGTTCTGATCATCACCCACGATCGCTACTTCCTCGACAATGTCACCGGCTGGATCCTTGAACTCGACCGCGGGCGTGGCATTCCATACGAGGGCAATTATTCCGCCTATCTTGAAGCCAAGGCCAAGCGCATGTCACAGGAAGGCCGTGAGGAGGCGTCGCGGCAGAAAGCGCTGGAGCGCGAGCGCGAGTGGATCGCCGCCAGCCCCAAAGCGCGCCAAACAAAATCCAAGGCGCGCATCAACGCCTATGAGGAGCTGCTCGCCAAGGCCGATGCGCGGTCGCCCAGCGCCGCGCAGATCGTCATCCCCGTGGCGGAGAGGCTCGGCAACAATGTTATCAAGGTCGAAGGCCTGTCGAAGGGCTTTGGTGACAAGCTGCTGATCGATGATCTCGACTTCAACCTGCCGCCGGGCGGCATTGTCGGAATCATCGGACCGAACGGTGCCGGTAAAACGACGCTCTTCCGGATGCTCACGGGGCAAGAGACGCCTGATGCGGGCAGCGTCACGGTCGGAGAGAGCGTGCAGCTTGGTTATGTCGACCAGAGCCGCGATGCGCTCGACGCCAAGAAGACGGTCTGGGAAGAGATTTCGGGCGGCGATGAAATCATCAAGCTTGGTAAGCGCGAGGTGAATTCGCGCGCCTACTGTTCAAGCTTCAACTTCAAGGGCGGCGACCAACAGCAGCCTGTGGGCACGCTTTCGGGTGGTCAACGCAACCGCGTGCATCTGGCCAAGATCCTCAAGTCGGGCGCGAACGTGCTTTTGCTCGATGAGCCGACCAACGATCTAGACACCGAGACGCTGGCCGCGCTCGAAGATGCGCTGGAGGAATATGGCGGTTGCGCGGTGATCATCTCGCACGACCGGATGTTCCTCGATCGTCTTGCCACCCACATGCTCGCGTTTGAAGGCGATAGCCATGTGGAATGGTTCGAAGGCAACTTCCACGATTATGAGCAGGACAAGATCCGCCGGCTGGGCCCGGAGAGCGTGAACCCGAAGCGTGTGACCTACAAGCGGCTGACAAGGTAGCCGAACGTGAGCATATACAACGCCAAGCGCTTCGTAGCCCGTCTCACCGGGCTGTTTGCCTCGCTCGATGGCGCGCTGGCGTCGGAAGCGGTTGAGCGTTTGGACCTCACCTATGAGGGTATCGCGGGCGACCGACATGCCGGGCTGACGCGGGCGTCGGGCGGCCGGGAGCCTTGGTACAAGCGCGGTAGCGAGATGCGCAACGAGCGGCAGCTGTCCATTGTTGCAGCCGATGAGCTTGCCCAGTCTGCGTCAGCGATGGGCATCGACCGGATCGCGCCGGAATGGATCGGTGCGAACATGGTGCTCGATGGCGTCCCGAACCTGTCGATGCTCCCGCCGCGCAGCCTGCTGTTCTTTGGTGACCCGAAGGCTGGCGGCGCGACCATCAAGATCGACGGGCAAAATGCGCCATGCCGGTTTGCGGGCGATTCCATCGCAGCGCACTTTCCCGATCAGGATCCCAAGGCGCTGGCGCTGACCTTCCCGAAGGCGGCGGTCGGCAAGCGCGGGCTTGTGGGTTGGGTCGAAAAACCTGGTCCGGTCGCGGTCGGTGACACGGCGACCGTGCAGGTGCCGGAGCAGTGGATCTGGGAAGGCTGATGCTTGGCGTGCGCCTCATGATCACGCAATGGTGATCCGGGCGCGCAAGGGTCGGCCTTCCCGAGCCTATGGCCCTGCCATATGTCCGGCCTATGAGCAGACAAATTTTGACAAGTTTGGCCGCCTTGGCCTTCTGCACGTCGCTCGGATGGGCGGACGAGGTTCCCGGCGAGTTGACCGGCCATTGGGGCGAAGACAGCCACTGCGCGGCGCAGGCGGATGCGGGTGTCGATGCGGTGGTCGAGAGCGCGGGCGATGCGCCCTACAGGTTCGAGGGGCAGTGGATCAGCCGCTGGCACTTCTATTGCCGGGTCTTGCGGCTCGACGATTTCGGTGAGCGCGATGGTGCGCAGACCTGGCGGGCGCGCGTTTTGTGCGGTGAAGATACCGTCGAACGCCCCTATGAGCTTGACCTTGTTCGGCGTGGCGATACGCTGTCGCTGACATGGCTTGCGATGGACGAGAATGGGCGTTTCCTGGAGCCCTGGAATAGTGGCCCGTTTCGCCAGTGCACGCCGCCCCAAAGCTGATCAGTGGTCCGACTGCGTGTTAAATAAATCTTGTTTTTCCCGTGGGTTAGGCGTCTTCTGCTTAGCTTTCACCTTAGCTGTTCTCCCCTTTGCCACCTCCGGCGCGCAGGCTGAAGATGTCAGCGCATCCGATGCTGGCGGTATCTTGAAAGTCCTGCGGGATCGGGGTCAGACAGCGCTCGCGACCATCGATGAGTTTGGCGATCCGTTCATCGAAACCAGCGTCGGCAATGTCGATTACCACATCCTGTTTTACGGTTGCACGGACCACCGGTCATGCTCATCGATTGCGCTGCGGACGGAACGGGCAAGCGACGGAACGACGGGCATCGAAGACGTCAATGGCTGGAATGCCGAGCAGCGCTGGACCAAGGTTTACACGCCGGAGGTCAACATTCTCACCCTCGAACTCGACGTCTGGTTCGGCGATGCGCCGATCCCCGCCGATCGCTTCGGCCGCTACCTGGATGTATGGGAACGGTCGCTTAGTGAGTTCGTCCGTTTCGTCGATAGCGGCGAATTCGATTTTGTTGAGTAAAAGTTGAGCCAAACCATTCAGGGAACTGCCATCTCCCACTGCTAGAGTTCGCAATCAAAGCCTTTTTTATGGTGCGGACCTTATGAGCGAATTGGTGGATTTTGATCGGGTCGAAACGACCCATACCCAAGAGCAGCGCAATCAGCTGATGACGCATGTTGCGCAGCTCTATTCCATGTCCAACGACCGGATAAACCCGGAGTTGCTGGCGGTTTACGATTCCGTTCTTGTGCGCCTGGCGGACCTTGTTGAGGAAGAAGCTTTGGCGTTTGTCGCCGAAAAGCTGGCGCCCCTGACCAATGCACCTCAAGAAATGGTAAGAAAGCTGGCGCTCGAGCCGATCAACGTGGCGCGGCCCGTGCTGGAGCAAAGCCCGGTTCTCACCGATACGGACCTCATCAAGATCGCCGGCGAAGCGGACAACGACCATCTCGAAGCGATTGCCGGCCGAAACACGGTTGCGCCTATGGTCAGTGCGGTGCTGGTTGATCGAGGCGATGGGCCGGTCAAGCTGCGTCTGACCCGCAACGGCGGCGCGCGGTTCTACGAAAGCTCGTTTTCCAAGCTTGTTCAGGACGCCTCCCACGACGAACAGCTACAGGAGACCTTGGCAGATCGCGATGACCTGCCCGTCGCCGTGGTGCGCGCGCTGGTCGAGGTGGCGACTGTCAACGTGCGGCGTAAGCTACTCAAGCACGGGCGGCCCGAGGTGGCCAAGCGCGTCACGGAGGCCGCAAGTCTCGCTGCGGAGCGCCTGTCGAATGAGCAATGGCTCTCGCGCTACGATTTCGATGCGGCGTACCGGTCGGTATCGCTTGCAGCGAAAAAGGACCCGATCAGCGAAGACTCGGTGATTGCGATGGCTCGCGCCGGTCGTTTTCCTGAAGCAGTCGTTATGTTTGCACTGTGCGCTGCGGTTCCGCTTGAAGATGCCAAGCACTGGTGTGTGCGTTCGGACCCTAAACCGTTCCTGATCATGTGCAGGGCGCTCGACTTCAGCCAGCAAACCGTTGATGCGTTCCTGCGCGTTGGTCCATGGTTGCGGCGTCTCGACCGAGAAGCACGCGAGCAGGCTGAGGCAGATTACGGGACAATTGACGCGCAAACGGCACGCGAAATCGTATCGCAATGGCGGGTGAGCCAAAAATCAGTCGCGGCCTGACCGCCACCGGCATTCTCTACGTCAACGCAAAGCCCGGCCCTGTGTCGGGCTTTTCTTTGTTTGGTTTGGCTTGCGGGCAGCAGGTCGTGCTTGCTTGATCCGGTCTGGTGAGTTATGCAGACATAAAGATATATTTATGTCCTTAGGTCACTATGGCAGATAGCTTTGACATCGGAATTGATCGCCTTAAAGCGATGGCAGAGCCCACGCGGCTTCGCTTGCTCGCTCTTTTGCAAGGCGGCGATTTGAGCGTCAAAGACCTGACGACCATCCTAGGGCAAAGTCAGCCCCGCCTTTCCAGACATTTGAAGCTTCTCACCGATGCTGGCTGGATCACACGCTACCCCGAGGGTGCCTGGGTTTACTACCGCCTGTCTGACGCGGCAGACATCCGTGACCTGTGGCAGGCGACGTACGCGCATCTGGGCAAGGGCAGTGATGTTCTCGCGCAGGATCAGGACCGATTAGTCCGATTGAAAGAGGAGCAGCGCCAGCGCGCGCAGAGTTTCTTCGACGACCATGCGGCGCGCTGGGACGCATTGCGTGCCGATCTCGTTCCGGAGGCGGACGTTGAAGCCTCAATCCTCAAGGTGCTTGGCAAGGCGCGTGTGGACTCCTTCCTTGATATCGGAACCGGGACCGGTCGTATGCTGGTCTTGCTGGCGGATCTCTATCGCCAGGCGACCGGGATCGATCCCAGCCCCGCGATGCTCAAGGTCGCGCGATCCACTTTGATCGAACATGGCATCAATCACGCGCAGGTGCGGCAAGGTGACGGTCATGCGCTGGGCATACCGGCACAATCGCAGGACCTCGTCGCCCTGCATCAGGTGATGCATTTTTTTGATGATCCCAGGCCCATGCTTGCTGAGGTGTGCCGTGTCCTTGCGCCCGGCGGACGGCTGTTGATTGTTGACTTCGCTCCCCATGGGGTCGAGCGCCTTCGTTCTGATCATCAGCATCGCCGTCTTGGGTTCGATGCGGATGAAGTTTCGCGTTGGTTGAGCGCTCTGGGCTTGTCGGTTGAGCCGGTAAAGACGTTGGGACGCGATCAGTCCACACATCATCAACAGCTCCCGGTGCATATCTGGGTGGCGCGCGACCCTCGCGCCCTGGTCGATGCACCTGTTCTCTCCAATGCGAGCGTGCTCGCCTAACCGGTACCACGAGTAAAGGTCGGACAATGCTTACCGCTTACCAAACGCAGCGCATCAACGTCTCTTTTGAGTTCTTCCCGCCAAAGAGCGAGAAGATGGAGACCGCCCTTTGGCGCTCTATCGAACGGTTAGCACCGCTGCAGCCCAAGTTTGTGTCCGTCACCTACGGTGCAGGCGGTTCGACCCGTGAGCGGACACACCGGACGGTGGAAGCGTTGAAAACGCGGACGAAGCTGGCGCCAGCTGCGCATTTGACCTGCGTGAACGCAACGCGGGCGGAGGTCGACGCTGTGGTTGACGCCTACGCGCAGGCTGGCGTTCGGCATATTGTGGCGTTGCGCGGCGATCCGCCGGAGGGCGTGTCATGTGCCTACGCGGCGCATCCAGAGGGCTACCAGGATACCGCCGAATTGGTAGCCGCGATCACCAAACGTCATCCCATCGAGGTTTCGGTATCCGCCTATCCGGAGCGGCACCCGCAAAGCCCTGACTGGGAGACCGAGATCGACGTCCTCAAGCGTAAAGTTGACGCCGGTGCGACGCGTGCAATTACCCAGTTCTTTTTCGATAATACCGACTACTTCCGTTACCTCGACCGGGTTTCAGATGCCGGTATTACAATCCCTGTCGTCCCGGGCATTGCGCCGATCCACTCGTTCAAGTCCATCGCACGGTTCGCAAAAGGGTGCGGGGCGCGCATTCCCGGTGCCATTGCCCAGCGCTTTGATGGTCTGGACGACGATCCCAAAACGCACGAATTGGTAGCGGCGACAGTGGCGGCTGAACAGGTGGAAAGCCTGCGCCGGCATGGCATCAAGGACTTCCATTTCTACACCATGAACAAGAGCGATCTGGTTTTCGCGATCTGTCATCTGCTTGGGATGCGGCCGCAGGAGCAAGCCGCAACCGCGCCGGTCTTGCCCATCACTTCTAAAGCTGCGGCAGTGGCTTAGGAGCGCTTTCTGTGGTTGAGCTAAAGAGTCATCATGCCTTTGAAGCGTTAGCTGAAATCGCCCGAGAGCGCATCATCGTGCTCGATGGGGCGATGGGCACGCAGATACAGGATTTGCGCCTATCCGAAGAGGACTTTCGCGGCGAACGCTTTGCCGACTGGCACATGGATGTTCAGGGCAACAACGATCTGCTGATCCTCACGCAGCCTGACGCTATTCGCGCGATCCACCGCAACTATTTCGAAGCCGGTGCGGACATCGTTGAGACCAACACCTTCTCCTCGACGCAGATCGCTCAGGCCGATTACGGCATGGAGTCGCTCGCCTATGAGTTAAACGAGCAAGGCGCGAAGCTGGCTCGCGAGGCGGCGGACGCTGTGATGGCCAACGACCCTGCTCGGCAGTGTTTCGTTGCTGGCGCTCTGGGTCCGACCAACCGAACGGCGTCGATCTCTCCGGACGTGCAGAACCCTGGCTTTCGGGCTGTATCGTTCGACGATCTGCGCGAAACCTATGCTGAGGCCGCGCGCGGTCTCGTGGCAGGCGGCGCCGACCTACTTCTGCTGGAGACGATCTTCGACACACTAAACGCCAAGGCGGCCCTCTTCGCAATCGAGGAGGTCTTCGAGGAGTTTGGGGTCCGTTTGCCGGTGATGATCTCCGGCACGATCACCGATCTGTCGGGTCGCACGCTTTCTGGTCAGACGCCCGAAGCGTTCTGGAATGCTTTGCGGCATGCCAAGCCGTTCTCCATCGGCCTCAACTGTGCGCTTGGTGCGAAGGAGATGCGGGCACATATCGCAGCGCTCTCCAAGGTCGCAGATACGCTGGTGTGCGCATACCCCAATGCCGGATTGCCCAATGAATTCGGGGCGTATGATGAGAGCCCGGCGGCAACCTCAGGCATGCTTGGTGAGTTTGCTGAGGCTGGATTGGTCAATATTGTCGGTGGGTGCTGCGGAACAACGCCAGAGCACATTGCAGCGATCAAGGCGGCGGTTGTTGATCAGTCCCCGCGCACCATCCCTTCAATTGAACCGCGGATGCGCCTGTCGGGGCTCGAACCGTTTGAGCTGACGCCAGATATTCCCTTCGTGAACGTCGGTGAGCGCACCAACGTCACCGGCTCGGCGAAGTTCCGCAAGCTCATCAAGAACGGCGACTACGCCACCGCGCTGGACGTTGCCCGCGACCAGGTTGAGGCCGGAGCGCAGGTGATCGACATCAATATGGACGAGGGCCTGCTCGACTCCGAAGAGGCGATGGTCACCTTCCTCAATCTGCTGGCGGCGGAGCCTGATATTGCCCGCGTGCCGGTAATGGTCGATTCGTCAAAATGGACGGTCATCGAAGCGGGTCTGAAGTGTCTGCAAGGCAAGCCCATCGTCAATTCGATCTCGCTGAAGGAAGGCGAGGAGGCGTTCATTGAGCAGGCGACCTTGTGCCGGCGCTACGGTGCGGCGGTCGTCGTGATGGCCTTCGACGAAACGGGCCAGGCCGACACATATGCACGCAAGACGGAAATCTGTGAGCGGGCCTACCGCATTCTGGTCGACACCGTCGGCCTCTCCCCTGAGGACATCATCTTTGACCCCAATGTTTTTGCCGTGGCCACAGGCATCGAAGAACATGCCGACTATGGCAACGACTTCATCCGCGCCACGGGCTTCATCCGTCAGCAGCTGCCTCATGCCCACGTATCTGGCGGGGTCTCCAACCTGAGCTTCTCGTTCCGCGGCAATGAACCGGTGCGCGAAGCCATGCACACGGTTTTCCTGTACCACGCCATCGCCCAAGGCATGGATATGGGTATCGTGAACGCCGGGCAGCTTGGGGTCTACGATGCGCTTGATCCACGCCTGAAAGAGCTGGCGGAAGATGTGGTCCTCAACCGCCGCGCGGATGCGACCGAGCGCCTCGTCGATGCTGCCGACGAGTTCAAGGGCGGTGGCGCGAAGAAACGCGAGGTCGACCTCAGCTGGCGCGAGACGCCGGTTGGCGAACGCCTCAAGCATGCGCTCGTGCATGGCATCACAGAGTACATTGACGATGACACCGAAGAGGCGCGGCAATCAGTTGAACGGCCCTTACACGTCATCGAAGGTCCGTTGATGGACGGCATGAACGTTGTCGGTGACTTGTTCGGGTCGGGCAAGATGTTCCTGCCGCAGGTCGTTAAGTCGGCGCGCGTGATGAAGCAGGCCGTCGCTTATCTGATGCCGTTCATGGAACGTGAGAAAGAGGAGATGGGCCTCACCGACGCGCCATCGGCCGGCAAGGTTCTGCTCGCAACTGTGAAGGGCGACGTGCACGATATCGGCAAGAACATCGTCGGGGTGGTCCTGCAGTGCAACAATTACGAAGTTGTCGACATGGGCGTTATGGTGCCCGGTCAGCAAATCCTCGATAAAGCGCGCGAGATCGACGCGGATATCATTGGCCTTTCGGGTCTCATTACCCCTTCGCTGGACGAGATGGTCTCGGTTGCCTCTGAGATGCAGCGGCAGGGCTTCACCATTCCGTTGCTGATTGGTGGTGCGACCACCAGCCGGGTTCACACAGCGGTCAAGATCGATCCCGCTTACGACGCAGGCCAGGCGATCTATGTTACCGACGCAAGCCGCGCGGTTGGCGTGTGTCAGAAGGCCTTGGGCGATGGCAAGGCCGATTACTTTGGCGAGACATCGGCCGAATACACCCGGATTGCCGAGGGACATGCGCGAGCGCAGGCGACGAAAGCGCGCCTACCGATCATGCAAGCGCGAGCAAAGGCCTTCGTGCCGGACTTCGCAGCCCATCCGCCGGTTAAGCCCGCGATGCTGGGCACGCGGACATTTGAGACGTACGACCTCAAGACGCTTGTGCCCTACATCGATTGGACCCCATTCTTCGCCACGTGGGAGCTTAAGGGCACCTATCCGGCGCTGCTCGATCACCCTGAGCGCGGGCCCGTTGCGCGCGAACTTCTTGATGACGCGCGGAAGATGCTCGCCGAGATCGTCGATTCTGGCCTGGTGTCCGCGAAGGCCGTGATTGGGCTCTGGCCAGCAGAGCGACGCGGTGATGATGTTGTTGCATTCACCGACGAAAGCCGGACGGTCGAGCTTGCGACCTTCTACACACTGCGCCAGCAGATCAGCCGCTCGCGCGGGCAGACTTCGGAGCGCGCGCAGGTAGCGCTTGCCGATTTCGTGGCCGAAAAAGACGATTATATCGGCGGTTTTGCGGTAACCGCGGGTCATGGTGAGGAAGCGGCTATTGAAGCTCTCGCGGGCGCGGACGATTATCGCAAGATCATGATCCAGGCGCTTTGCGACCGGCTGGCCGAAGCGTTTGCCGAGCATATGCACGAGCGCGTCCGCAAGGAGTTCTGGGGCTATGCGCCCGATGAGCGCTTTTCGCCTGAAGAGCTGATCAAGGAAAACTATGCCGGGATCCGTCCTGCGCCTGGTTATCCGGCTCAACCTGACCACACCGAAAAGCAGACCCTGTTCCGGCTGCTGGACGCGACGAGTGCCGCCGGTATTACGCTGACCGAGAGCTACGCGATGTGGCCGGGTTCCTCGGTATCGGGGCTCTATTTTGCTCATCCGCAGAGCTATTATTTCGGCGTCGGACAGGTTGAACGCGATCAGGTCGAAGATTATGCCGCCAGGAAAGGGTGGGATGTAGATACCGCCGAGATGTGGCTGCGCCCGGTTCTTGCCTACGATCCAGCGCAGATCCTGACGCAGGCGGCGCAATAACGGTACGCCCGTATCCTGTTCATTGTTGTCCAATTGCGAACGGCGCGTTGCCATTCGTCCGTCTTCTCTAAACGACCACCATTCGCCACCTTCGCTCCAACGATATTGAAAGGAGCACAAGCGTGGCACATGCCGTTTTGAAAATTCTGGTTTCTCCCCGTGGTGAGCAGTCGGTCAGCCGGACGCTTGCTGATCAGGTGATCGAAAAACTGGGTCCCGACAGCGTTGTCACCCGCGACGTCAGTGGCGGAATCCCCGTCGTCGACGGTTCGTGGATCGGCGCAGCCTTCGGCGGTGAAGATAAATCACCTTTGGCCGTCTCTGATGAACTGGTCGCAGAAGTCAAAGCCGCCGATCATTTGGTGATCGCGACGCCCATCTGGAACTTCGGGGTGCCGTCCGCGTTAAAAGCCTGGATCGATCAGATCGCTCGCGCCGGCCAGACGTTCAAATACACCGATACGGGCCCGGTTGGGCTGCTTGAAGGAAAGAGAGCGACAATCGTCATTTCATCGGGCGGGACGGAATCGGGTTCCGACATCGACTTTGCAACGCCCTATCTCAAGCACATCCTTGGCTTCATCGGTATTACCGACGTGAGCGTTGTGGCGGCCGACCGGCTGATGCTGGATGCAGACGCATCAATGGCGAAAGCCAAGCAGCAGATTGAAGCCTTGGCTGCGTAGCGACTTGTTTGCTCTAAATAACAAAAACGGCGCCCGACCAGCGGGCGCCGTTTTATTTATGGCCATTGTTATTGTTTTTGTGGCCGGATCGGCTGCCAATTCAGGTCGAAAGAATGCACAACTGTGAGGTCGCGCTTACATGACCCCCAAAACGATGGCACCGATAAAGACGAATGCGATGCAGACAATTGCGAGGTTTAACGCGCGTTGTCCGTTCATGTGTGAGGCCTCCCTAAAGGTCTACGCGGCGAAGATTAGCCGAGCAATTCGCTTTCAAAAACAAAATTCGTCGCTGCATTGCACAATTGACGTAAGTTCAATGCCTTACGCATTTATCATGCGCAAATCCGCTGCAGTGCACACAATTTGACGGCTCAGCTTCGCCGCAATGCTGCCGTCATCAGGCCGGCGCCAAGAAGCATGGTGCCGCCGGCGCGATTTGCCCAGCGCAGTGTCGAGGGCCGGGTTATCCTGCTGCGCAGATGGGCGGCGAGCAGGGCGTAGATCGCAGCGTTCACAACGCCGAGCACCACGAACGTGGAACCCAGCACAATGAGCTGGGGCGCTGCAGGCGCGGTGGGGTTGAGAAAGTGCGGCAGGAACGCGATGAAAAAGGCGATACCTTTCGGGTTTAGCGCGGTCACGATCGTTGTGTGAACGGTCATGCGCCTTCCCGAGACAGATGGTTCATCGCTGAGGCTCAGCTGGGGCTGTGTCCGCCACATCTTGACCCCCAGATAGATCAGGTACGCCGCGCCCACCCACTTAAGCACCGTGAATGCCGTCGCCGAAGCCGCCATGATGGCGCCAAGCCCGGCGAGCGAGACCGTGACGGCGATTGCGTCACCGAGGCCAACTCCGAGTACGGTGGACAAGGCCGCGCGCCGCCCTTGGCTCAGCGCGTACGAGATGACGAGCAGGATGGTTGGGCCGGGAACTGCAAGCACCACCACAGTGGCGAAGACGTAGGCGAGATAGAGTTCGATAGTCATGACACGACCAAGCGCCTAAACGCTGTTTTCGTCAACTCTTGCGTCCATATCCGCCGCCCGTTGGCGTGGTCATGATGATCGCTTCCCCGGGCTGCAGAACCGTTTGGTCACAGCTGCGCAGGGTTTCCATGTCGCCGGAGTTGCGGCGCACCTCGGCTCTGCCCAGTCGCCCCGGCTCGCCGCCATCAACGCCAGGTGGTGGAATTTGGCGATGGGAAGACAGAACCGCGCAGTCCATCGTTTCCAAGAACCGGATTGCGCGCCGGGTTCCATCGCCTGCTGACCAATGCCCGCGCCCGCCCGAACCTTCTTCGATGTGGAAATCTTCAAGGACAACCGGGAAGCGCATTTCCAGTACTTCCGGGTCCGTAAGGCGTGAGTTCGTCATATGTGTATGGACGCCCGAGGTGCCCGAGAAGCCAGGCCCAGCGGGCGCGCCGGAACAGATGGTCTCGTAGTACTGGTAGGTCGCGTTGCCGAATGTGAGATTGTTCATTGTGCCTTGCGCGGCGGCAAGCGCCTTGGTGGCGCAGAACATCGCGTTGGTCACATGCTGCGACGTTTCGACATTGCCTGCCACCACCGCAGCAGGGAAGCTTGGGCGCAGCATGGAGCCTTCTGGGATGATCAGCTTGATCGGTTTCAGGCAGCCTGCGTTCATCGGGATCGGCTGCTCGGTGAGAACGCGAAATACGTACAGCACCGCGGCTCTCGACACCGGTTCAGGTGCATTGAAATTGTTGGGTTGCTGCTCACAGGTGCCGGTGAAATCGACGGTCGCTTCCCTCTTCTGACGATCAACCGCAATGCGCACCTTGATCACAGCGCCCTGATCAGTCGGATACTCGATCTCACAGTCGTCAAGCCGTTCGAGAACCCGCCGCACGCTCTCTTCGGCATTGTCTTGAACATGGCCCATATAGGCCGAGACGACGTCCCATCCGAATTGCTCGGTAATCCGGCGCATCTCGTGCACACCCTTCTCGTTGGCTGCTATCTGCGCCTTGAGGTCCGCAACGTTCTGGTCAGGGTTGCGGACAGGGTAGGGGTGGTCGGTCAGCAGCGTGCGTAACGCGGCTTCCTGAAAGACGCCTTGGTCGACGACTTTGAAGTTATCGAACAGGACGCCTTCTTCTTCCACAGAGGTGGCAAGTGGCGTCATGGACCCCGGCGCCGTTCCACCGACATCCGCATGGTGCCCGCGTGAGGCGACCCAGAACAGGATGTCCGTCTCGGCTTCATCGAAGACCGGCGTGACGGCTGTGATATCGGGCAAGTGCGTGCCGCCATTGTAGGGGGCGTTCAGCGCATAAACGTCGCCGGGCCGAACGGACCCCTCGTTCTGGCGGATGATGGCTTCGACCGAGCGGTCCATGGACCCTAGATGCACCGGCATGTGCGGTGCGTTCGCGACCAGTGCGCCATGGCGATCAAAGACCGCGCAGGAGAAATCAAGCCGCTCTTTTATGTTCACCGAGGAGGATGTTTTCTGCAGTGTCTCGCCCATCTGCTCGGCGATGGACATGAACAGGTTGTTGAAGACCTCGAGCATCACCGGGTCTGCGTCGGTGCCGATTGCGCTGTCGCGTTTCTTTGCTTCAATCCGCTTGAGAACCAGATGGTCGCGCGCCGTTATCTGCGCCTGCCAGCCCGGTTCGATGACCACCGTCTGGTGGTCTTCGACGAGTATTGCCGGTCCGGTGACCGTCTGCCCTGGATGAGCGTCGGCGCGGCGAAAGATCGCTGCGTCGTGCCATTCGCCGCCGGTGAAGATGCGCGTTGACTTGTAGGCCTGTGCTTCCCCCTCGACGGTGGAGACTTCCTCCTCGGGTCGACCGGCGGTTGTGGCGTCTGCACCCTGAACCTCCACGCTTTCGATGATCACTGTGCGGCCAGGATAGGTGAAGCCGAATTGCGCCTTGTGCTCTGCTTCAAAGTGCGTGCGCACGGCGCAGATGTCGCGGCTGGAGAAGTCGAGGTCGATTGTCGTGTCGGTGCCCTCGTAGCGCAGATGCAGGACAGGTGACCATCGGACGGCCCGCCGACCGACGCCCTGGGCAGCTAATTCGTCGAAGACCTGTTTCCGAAGCTCATCGATAAGGGCGTCCAGTGCCGCTTGAGCTTCGCCACCCAGTGGCTCAACAAGCGCTTTCGTTCGGGATGCGTAGATGCTGGCAAGCCCCATCCCATAAGCCGACAACAAACCGGAATAGGGGTGGATGTGCGCGGTGGTCATCCCCAGCCTGTCGGCGATGGCGCAGGTGTGTTGGCCACCGGCGCCGCCGAACGAGACCAGTGCATAATTGGTCACATCGTACCCGCGCTGCACGGAGATGGTCTTGACCGCATTCGCCATGTTCTCGACCGCAATGCGCAGGAAGCCGTCGGCGATCTCTTCAGGGCTTCGGCCATCGCCGATTTCGGCGGCAAGCGAGGCAAACCTTCTGCTGACTTCTTCTGCGTCGATCGGCTGGTCCTGATCGGGTCCGAAGATCGCGGGAAACAGGTCGGGTTGCAGTTTGCCAACCATCACGTTTGCATCGGTCACCGCAAGCGGGCCGCCGCGCCGGTAGCAGGCGGGTCCTGGGTTCGCTCCCGCTGAGTCCGGACCAACCTGGAAGCGGCCGTCGGCGTAGTGCAGGATGGAACCGCCACCGGCGGCAACCGTGTGAATGCGCATCATCGGCGCGCGAATTCGGACGCCGGCAACTTCCGTGTCGAAGGCGCGTTCGTAGCCGCCGGCATAGTGGGAGACGTCGGTGGATGTGCCGCCCATGTCAAAACCGATGATCTTGTCGAAACCGGCCATCGCGGCGGTCTGCACTGCACCGACAACACCGCCTGCGGGCCCGGACAGTATGGCGTCCTTGCCCTGGAAGAGGTCGGCGGCCGTCAATCCGCCCGAAGACATCATGAACATCAGGCGGCAGCCGGAGCCTTCGACACCCAATTCGTCAGCAACCTGATTCACATAGCGGCGCAGGATCGGGGAAAGATAGGCATCGACCACCGTCGTATCGCCGCGCCCGACCAGTTTGACCAGCGGTGATGCCTCGTGGCTCACCGAAACCTGGGGGATCCCGCGTGCTCGGGCGCGTTCTGCGATCCGTCGCTCATGTTCGGGGTAGGCGTAGGCATGCATGAGAGTAATCGCTATCGCCTTGTAGCCGCCTTTCTCAACGGCATCGAGCGCCCGGTCGATCGCCTCATCTTTGATCTCCAACTCGACCGTGCCGTCCGCCAGAACGCGCTCATCAATCTCGATGACGGCATCATAGAGTTGTTCGGGGAGAATAATGTTCTTGGCGAAGATGTCGGGTCTAGCCTGGTAGCCTAACTTCAAGGCGTCGCGAAAACCCCTCGTGATCAGAAGGGCCGTCGGCTCACCCTTGCGCTCAAGAAGTGCGTTGGTGGCCACCGTGGTGCCCATCTTGACGGTGGCGATCTGATCGGCAGCCACCTTGCCGCCGGCAGCAACGTCCATGAAACGCCGAATGCCTTCAACGGCGGCATCCCGATAGGCTTCGGGATTTTCCGAAAGCATCTTCATCGTCCGCAGCTCACCCTGCGGTGTGCGCGCGACGATATCGGTAAAGGTGCCACCGCGATCGATCCAGAAATCCCATCGGCCACCTGAGGCGTCTTCCGCCCCGGCCATTTGTGTCTTCGCCATGGTGTCCGCACCCCCATCTGCGCGCTACCTCGTGAGCAAAACCTAGGCATGCTCACTGCTTGTGCAGCGCAACAACAACTAATCACTGGTAAAATGTTGACAAATTGTCAGTGTGGCGTCAACCTCCCCTTGCTGCTCCGTCAGCAATAAGCGTGCAGGCGGGCGTAAGGCCCCCGAGCACGTAGGTTACAGAGGGGAAAATTATGAACGTCTTCAAGACTATGGCTCTTGCTGGAGCTGTTTCGATGGCGGCATCAGGCGCCTGGGCGCAGACCGCCTGGGATATGCCGACGCCGTACGGTGACAGCATCTTTCACACGCAAAACATCTTACAGTTTGCCGATGATGTGCGTGAAGCGACCGGTGGCACGCTGGATATCACCGTCCATTCGGCGGGTTCATTGTTTGGCCATCCGGAGATCAAGGATTCGGTTCGCCGTCAGCTTGCGCCGATCGGTGAAGTGCTGATCTCGCGGCTGTCGAACGAAAATGCGCTTTACGGCATCGATTCCATTCCCTTCCTCGCCACAAGCTACGAAGAAGCCGCGGCGCTGTGGGCAGCGTCCGAGCCCGCAATCGCCGAACTCCTGGCGGAAGAGGGCTTGATGCTTCTGTTTGCCGTGCCGTGGCCACCGCAAGGCATCTACGCGGGCATGGAAGTGACCGATGCGACGCAAATGGATGGGGTGCGCTTCCGTGCCTACAATGCTGCGACCGAGAGACTTGCCAGCCTGATGGGTGCGGTGCCGACGCAGGTCGAAGCCGGCGACATCCCGACCGCGTTCTCGACCGGCCGCGTTGATGCCATGATCACTTCGCCGTCGACGGGCGTTGCGTCGCAGGCCTGGGACTTCGTTTCCACCTATCACGACACGCGCGCCTGGCTGCCCAAGAACATGGTGATCGTCAATCAGAGCGCGTTTGACGCACTTACAGAAGAAGAGCAGGCCGCTCTGATGGAAGCCGCTGAGGCCGCCGAGACGCGCGGTTGGGCCATGTCAGAAGAGGAAACCGGCTCAAAGACAATGACCCTCTCGGAAAATGGCATGTCGGTGGTTGAACCGTCCGATACCCTGTCCACTCAGTTGTCCAGCATCGGGCAGACCATGACGGCAGAATGGCTTTCGGAGGCCGGTGAGGCTGGCCAGGCGGTCATCCAGGCTTACGAAGACGGAATGTAAGAAAAAGGGATTGGGCGGTGCTGAAGGCGCCGCCCATTTTCCACTGAAGCCTTTTCACATCGCTGGCGAAGGGAGGCCTTCATGCGATCGGTTCTCGACGGGCTCTATAAAGCATCATCTTTTGCCGCCGCCGCCTGCCTTTGTCTGATCGCGGCCCTTGTTTTGGTTCAGGTATTCGGCCGGATCGTTGATGGCGTTTTGCGCGCATTCAATTTGCCGATCCTCGGCCTAACGGTGCCCTCCCTCAACGAGATTGCGGGCTTTCTTTTCGTTGCGGCGACCTTTCTGGCGCTTGCTTCGACACTGCGACGAGCTGATCACATCCGTGTTTCGATGCTGATCAAGGCTGTGCCGTTGCACGTTAGGCGATGGCTGGAGGCGCTTGTTCTGGCTTTGGGCGCTGCCCTGGCAGCCTACGCGTCCTACCATGCTGTGCTGCTTGTGATCGATTCCATCCAGTTCAACTCGGTTTCTTTTGGGGTGATCCCGGTTCGGCTGTGGATTCCGCAATCGGCTTTGGCAGCTGGTCTGATCGTCTTTGCAATCTCGCTGCTTGATGAGTTTGCCCGTGTGGTGACCCAGGGCATTCCAACCTACCAGGCGTGGGAAGAGCGCAAGGCCGATGCGCTCAATGCGCCTGTCGTGGATAGCTCCAATCCAAGCGAAGGGCGCGTCTAATGGCGATTGAGACGCTCGCGCTACTGTTGGGCGGGTTAATGCTTGCCGCTTTGGCCTTAGGCTTATGGGTCTCGTTGGCCCTTGCTGCCGTGGCTATTGTGGGGATCGTGATCGCCACCAATGTTCCGGTCGGAACCGTTATGGCAACGACCATTTGGGGTAAGCTCAACTCCTGGGAGCTGACCGCGCTGCCCATGTTCATCTGGATGGGCGAAATTCTGTTTCGCTCGCGGCTCAGCCAAGACATGTTCGCCGGTCTTGCACCGTGGATGCGCGGGCTACCTGGACGGTTGCTGCATGTGAACATACTGGGCTGCACCATCTTTGCGGCGGTCTCGGGCTCGTCGGCGGCCACGACCGCCACGATTGGGCGCATGGCGCTGCCAGAGCTTGCGCAAAGGGGATATGACCCGCGCATCGCAATTGGCACCTTGGCAGGATCCGGGACACTGGGTCTGCTCATTCCGCCCTCGATCATCTTGATCGTTTATGGCGCTGCCACCGAACAGTCGATCGCACGGCTTTTCATTGCAGGCGTGTTGCCGGGCATCATGCTTGCAACCCTGTTCATGGGTTTCACTGCCGTCTGGGCGCTCACGAACAGGGATAAGATGCCTGCCTCGGAAGATGCCATTCCTCTGCGCGACCGTATCGCTGCAACTCGGCGGCTCTTGCCGGTCATTCTTTTAATCGTGGCTGTGATTGGCTCGATCTACGCAGGACTTGCCTCTCCAACGGAGGCGGCGGCCGTCGGTGTCTTCTGTGCTTTGGTTCTATCGTGGCTTTCCGGCACGCTGACACGGGAGAGTTTTACTGAAGCGTTGCTCGGCGCCACCCGCACCAGTTGCATGATCGCCTTCATCCTCGCTGGCGCGGCGTTCCTGACGGTCGCAATGGGATACACGCGTATTCCCAGAGAACTGGCGTCATGGATCAGCGTCATGGAGCTGTCACCTTATATGCTGCTTGCTGCGTTGACCCTGTTCTTCGTGGTTCTGGGCTGCTTTCTCGACGGCATTTCGATTGTGGTCCTCACAACATCCATTATCCTGCCGATGGTCGAGGCAGCAGGCATCGATCTGATATGGTTCGGCATCTTCCTGGTGCTTGTTGTTGAGATGAGCCAAATCACGCCGCCGGTGGGGTTCAATCTTTTTGTCATTCAGGGCATGACGGGCCGCAACATCTTCCAGGTTGCACTGTACGCGTTGCCGTTCTTCGGCCTGCTTGTGCTGGGTACTGTGCTCCTGGTGGCCTTTCCGGAGATCGCGCTATGGCTGCCCGAAACGATGCTGTCGAACAACTGAGCCCGAAGCCCACCGTTGGCCCAGTGGTGTCTTCGGCACACCTGGCGCGTTCCGCCATTCCCGCGCAATCGGAGTTCGAGTTTGCGCTGACGATGACCGTCAACGCTTTCCACCGGTGGATGACGCGTTGCATGACGGCAGCTGGCGAGGAAGGCCTCTCACCTCTTGAGGTGCTGGTCGTGCACCTCGTTAATCACAGGGATCGGCCGAAAACACTGGCCGATATCTGCCTCGTTCTGAACATCGAAGATACGCATCTGGTCACTTATGCGGTCAAGAAGCTCGCGGAACGTGGGCTCGTCGAAACGGGCCGCAAGGGCAAAGAAAAAACCGTCGTAATTACGCCTAAAGGAACCGACGTGTGCACCCGATACGGAGAGTTGCGAGAAGCTCTGTTCATTGACGCTGTCAAGACGCTCAACCTTGATGGCAGCGACATCTCGAAGGTGGCTGCGATGATGCGCACCCTGTCTGGTTCGTACGATCAGGCTGCCCGCGCCGCCGCAGCGATGTGAACGCAATGCCCACGACGATCTGGTCATCGCTCAGCGCACTTATCGGCAAGGTCGCATATGGCACCGGGGCCGCGTTGGGCGGCGTGGTCGAGAGCCTCCGCAACTTGGTGAGCACTGAAGAAGAGCGCCGTCAGGTTGCGTTCACGGTCGCAATGATAGGCTTGTCAGCGAAGATGGCCAAGGCCGATGGCGTCGTGACAAACGACGAGATCGATGCTTTTCGCGATTTGGTCGAGTTCCCCGCGGAGGAGGCCTTGAACGTTTCGCGGCTGTATAACCTGGCCAAGCAAGATGTGGCGGGCTTTGACGCCTACGCCAGAAAGATCGGTGGCCTGTTCGAGGGGGAGCACGAGATCCTTGAGGACATCCTCGATGGTCTGTTTCATATCGCAATGGCTGATGGTGTCCTGCACGACCGGGAGGCGGCCTACCTTCAAACCGTTGCAGGGGAGTTTGGGCTCGATGATAGTGCCTATCGCCGCATTCGCGCGCGTCACGTGTTCGAAGGTGAAGTCGATCCCTACATCGTGTTGGGCGTTAACGCGGATATGCCGTTCGATGAGATCAAGCGGGTCTACCGTCGGCTTGTGGCGGAGAACCATCCAGACCGCCTGATGGCGCGCGGAGTTCCGGCCGAGTTCGTCAAGATTGCAACCGAGCGGCTCGCGGCGATCAACGCGGCCTTCGATCAGATCGAACTGGGCGCACGCGCCTGATGATGGCCTATCCCGATTTTGCCGAAGTGGTGCCCTCGCCCAACTTCAACAGCCGAAAAGGCGCCCCGGTCGATATCCTGCTTTTGCACTATACCGGAATGCGCGACGACGCTGCTGCGGTTCGCTGGTTGGCAAATCCACAGTCGAAAGTCTCTTGCCATTACGTGATCCATGAAGATGGCCGCATCGTTCAGATGGTCGATGAGGGTGAGCGGGCATGGCACGCGGGCCGTGGGACCTGGAAAGGTCTCGACGATATCAATGCGCGGTCGGTTGGCATCGAGATTTGCAATCCCGGCCACGAGCACGGTTACCGGGCTTTTCCCGATAAGCAGATCGAACAGGTTGTCGCCCTTTCTAAAGCAATCGTCGAGCGCCACCGGATAGCGAAGGAGCATGTGCTGGCGCACTCCGATATAGCGCCCGACCGGAAGCAAGACCCCGGCGAACTGTTCCCGTGGGACCGTTTGGCCGCTGCGGGTATTGGGCATCATGTTCCCGCTGCACCCATAGCCGACGGGAGGTTCATGGCGATCGGTGATAGCGGCGAGCCGGTTGCGGCGCTTCAGGGCATGTTGAAACTGTACGGGTACGAGGTGGCGACGTCTGGCCACTACGATGCGCAGACACAGGCCGTCGTTCGCGCCTTTCAGAGGCATTTTCGCCCGGCGCGCGTGGACGGAGTGGCTGACAGCTCGACCGTTTCAACCTTGCATCAGTTGCTTTCGGCCCTTATCGCCTAAGCTGGGCAAGACGCCGGGTCTGCAAATGGCCGGGGCAGCTGGTGGGAGTGCGGCATCGCGTGTTGAGCGAAGCGGTCCAATGGGTGCAGTCAATCACGCTGGAGGGCGAACGCCTTTCGGCGGGCGGGGTCGTTGTCCGCCGGGACGCGATTGTCGGAGCGCGCCTCGACACACCGGGCGTGCGTTTGTCATTTCTGGCGATGCTGGTTCTGCTTGTCCTGACCTTGGGCCTGTCTGGCGCTGCCTTCGCCCAGACCCTCCAGTTCTTCAATCCCGATTATGCCATGTTCGCCGCGAGCCTCGTGCCTGTCATCGGGGCGGCTATAGGGTGCTTTATCCTCAGGCCTCGGCAACATCTGAGCTTGATCCTGTCGAACGGGTATGTGCTGGCCATGCCATCGAAAGACCGGGCGTTCCTCGATTTGTGTCTGGAGGCTTTCGAGCGGTTGTGGACCGATCCTGAACGTGTCGCGTCATCGCTGTATATCCACGCCGAACATCGATCCGTGGATTTCGGGCCGGCACTCCAGGGGGCGGGCCACAGCCGGCCGCAATCGAGGCAAGCCAACCGTCCACGGGTCAGCGCAGCGCAGCCGTTGGTCTCCGCGCCCGTAAGTTCGTCCTTGGGGCCGGTTCCTATTCCCGTGCAGGTCCCGTTGGCCGACGACGAGCGCACATCGAGCGCGTCATCGTCAGGCGTTTCGTCAAACTCAAGGCGCGAAGTTCTGCTTCCTGGCATCGATTTGCCGATCTTTCCCGAGGAGGAGGCCAAGGTTGCGTCTGAACCGCCAGCCGAGGCCGCATCGTCTGGCCCTGAAGACGAGATCGGGGATAAGGCGTCTGCCCCATCATCTGCGTTGGTTCCGCCAGCTGCCGAAGATCGGGATGAAACAGCGGTCGTTGATCCCGCGCAGGCCGCAGCAGATGCCATTACCTCAGCCTTGCGGCTCGAGGCAGCGAACGATCCTGGCCAGAAGCCCGCGCCGGCCGCACCCTCAGAGGACAGCGAGGACGAACGGGTTGCTGAATTGGCCCGGGCACTAGATGCTGCAACTATAGTCCCTGAGACGCCGGAAGGTCCGAGCGATAAGGCCGTTGGTCCCGAGGGAAGCGATGGGTCGGTGGAAGCTGGCCTCGCGGCAAGCGCAATTGAAGCGCTCCACGATGAAAGCGGATCAGCCGAAGATGCGGGCGAAGGTGCCCCCCTTACGGACACCCCAGAGGCCGTGCAACCGCAGCCCATCGATGCTGATGGCGAGGTCGAAGAGGTTGAAGCGTCGGTTGGTGCCGCGGATACCGATAATGATCCGCCCTTCAAGCCCATCCCTGCAGCCGCATTCGATACGGTTCGTTCCAATGTGCGTACTTTGGCACGATTGCTGCGGCAGCGATCCAGCTCCCCAGCGCTGAACGAAGCGATTGACACGCTGGAACGACACATACTTGAGGGCTGCGTCAGCGACCGGGAAAGGCGTGCGCTGGCTCGGTCTTTATCGATCCTTCGCGGCCGCATGACTGTATACCCGGCCGCTATCCAGGTGCTTGACGCGGTTGAAGTTGCCGCCGGACTTGAGGATGCCGAACCCTCGAAGGCGTCTACCGACGCAGCTTGACCGCAGCTTGAGGGGCGTGCCAGTGCTGCATCGCCAGTCGGCTGGGCAGTCGCCGGCGCCACTTGTCCGGCGCGGGAGGAAAGTCCGGGCTCCATGGAGATACGGTGCCGGGTAACACCCGGCGGGGGCGACCCCAGGGAAAGTGCCACAGAAAGCAGACCGCCTCGGGTTTCGCTCGGGGTCAGGGTGAAAGGGTGGGGTAAGAGCCCACCGCGGACGCGGCAACGCGAACGGCAAGGCAAACCCCATCGGGAGCAAGACCAAATAGGAACACCGTGACACTTTTTGGTGTCAGCTTCATCTTCAGGTGAGGTGTTCGGGTTGGTTGCTTGAGACGTTTCGCAAGAGGCGTCCTAGAGGAATGGCTGCCCAATTCGCACCGCGAAGGGACAGAACCCGGCTTACAGGCCGACTGGCACCCCCACCCAGCGCTCGCTACGCAAATTTTTTTCCGCAATCATTTTGCCGGCTGTGAATTTGTGTGGGTGGGGTTGTCACAATTTGATCGATCCCTCAGCTGTTGGTGCCATCCCACTCTACGCGCACAACAATTCCTGTCAGCACGACGCTGGAAGTTGGCAACCAGCCATTAAGCTTAATGATGTTTTAGTCGTGAGTAGCGGTGTCTTGTTGCCGTGATTGGATGAATTTACGGGGCCTTTCCCATTGTGACCCATCAAATCCCATGGTAACCCAAAATCACTCTGGGGCGTCATGCAGACTAACTTCCTCGCCCGCTGAAGCGGTTTGGCGGACCGGCGAAGCTATGTCTGACAGTTCATCGAGTGCCCTTACGGAATTCGATGGTTTTGGTGGAGCGTATCAGCGCGATGCAGACCTTCGTTTCGACTTTCGAGATGCGAACGGATGTCAAGGGCCGGGTCAGCATACCCAAGGCTTACCGCGAGGTTCTGCGCGCGGACGGCTTCGAAGGGCTGTACTGCATACCAAGTCCAGACGGTCAGTCGATCGATGCGGGCGGCTCGAAACTGATGGGCATGCTGGACGCAAAACTCGCAGCTTTGGACCCCACTTCGTTCGACTACGACTTGCTTGCGACCGCCTTCTTTGGCGAGAGCGAGATCCTTTCCGTCGAGAAAGAGGGGCGTATCTCGCTTTCGCCTCGATTAAAGTCCCTGGCGGGCATCGAGCGCGAGCTGATCTTTGTCGGCAAGGGGTACAAGTTTCAAATTTGGTCACCCGAACGCTATGCGCGGTATCGCGAAAAAGCGATCGAGCAGGCGCGGCGGGTTCTTTGGGGCGATCAGTCTGGCGCAACCCTCGCAGCTCAAGGCAGCGGGGGCGAGGATCGCTCATGAGCACCACCCCGCACGTTCCTGTTCTTCTTAATGAGGTGCTTGAAGCCTTGGCGCCACTTGATGAAGCCCGCATTGTCGACGGGACCTTCGGGGCAGGCGGATATAGCAAGGCTTTGCTGAGCTCGGGTGCAAAGGTCATAGGCTTTGACCGGGATCCGGCAGCGATTGCAGCCGGGCAGGCGCTGCAAGTTCGATACCCCGACAGGTTCACGCTGGTCGAAAGCCCATTTTCCAAGATTGATCACGCCTTGCGCGAGCATGATCTCGCGCCGGTTGATGGTTTGGTTCTCGATATCGGTGTGTCATCGATGCAGCTTGATCAAGCTGAACGCGGTTTTTCATTTCGGCATGACGGACCGCTGGACATGCGCATGAGCGGTGAAGGACTGAGCGCTGCTGACATCGTCAACCAGTGGAGCGAAACGGCCCTGGCGGACCTATTCTACCGCTATGGCGAGGAGCGCCGCTCACGAGCGATTGCACGCCTGATCTGCGAGGTGCGGCAGGACTGGCGCATAGAAACAACCGGTGCACTTGCCAATCTTATCGAAAAACTGCTGCCCCCACGGTCCCGAGGGCAGGGACCAATGATCCATCCCGCAACCCGCACCTTTCAAGCGCTGCGCATTGCCGTCAATGATGAGTTGAATGAATTGGTGGGCGCGCTGCTTGCCGCTGAGCGATCGCTGAAGCCCGGTGGGCGCCTGGTGGTGGTCACCTTCCACTCACTTGAAGACCGGATCGTGAAGCGCTTTTTGGCCGGGCCAGCGAATGCGGGCTCACGGCATATGCCGGAGCTCGGTCACAAACAGGGTAGCTTTAAGGTTGTTACGCGGCGGCCGGTCGTCCCAACAGACGGTGAACTGGAGGCCAACCCTCGTTCACGTTCGGCCAAACTGCGAGCGGGTGTCCGTATTAGCACGCCGCGCGGCGATGAATTGACGGACCAACAGTTCGTCAGTTTCGCCCGTGAATTGGGCGTTCCGCAGTTGATCGAGAGTGGTGGGCGCAAGGTACCCGCCTTTCGCAAGGTTGCGGGAGACCAGCATGCGCGTGGTTGACGGCTTTTTCCTTGCGCTGGTGATTGTCGGCGCCGCCTATGTTTATGACGTGAAGCATGAGGCCGAGCAGGCGCATGACACCCGCCGTGATCTCGAACGGTCCATTACGCTTTTGAATGAGGACGTCAGTTTGCTCGAAGCCGATCTGGCGGCTCTGGAAAAGCCTGCCAGGATCGCTGCGATCGTTTCGGCGATGCCCGACGTCTTCGCTTTGGAGCCGATCAGTTCGGAACACTATGTGCGGTTGTCAGATTTACCGTTTCGCTCGGAACTGGTTGAGCAGGCCACCGGGTCGATCAGCGCCGAAGACGACGCGGGCGACGATGGTTCGCCGATTGATCTCGACGGTCAGCCCGCCAGTCTGATTGATGGTCTTCTGGCTGACATCCTCGAGCGCGAACAAGCTGCATCGCCCGACGAGCCCCTGCGCGCGGCTGCGGAAATGCCACCGGGCGAACGGCCATCCCTCATCGTCGCACCGCCTGCGGCTTCTGACGGTATCGGTGATTTGTTGGAGCGTATGCAATGAGTATGGTTCCCCCGGCCAGTAGCACGTGCGGCCCGATGCCCGGAGCGGTGAACGGGCCGGGGCATCTACTGCGCCACGCACAGGCAATGGTGGAGAACGTCAGCACGTCCGATAAGCCGGGTCATCAAGGCGCCTCCGATCATCCGATCCGCATTCAAGGCGAAGCAAAGACGCTGGCTTCGGAAACGCGCGGAAGAATTGTCTGGTTCGGGATCATCTTGTGCTGCGTCTATGCTGTTATCGGCGGGCGACTTTTGGAACTTGCGGCCCGCTCACCTGCTGCTCCCGTGCTTGCTGCAACGCCGCAAGAGCAAATCCGAGCCAGCCGGCCGGATATTGTTGATCGGAACGGTGTTCTGCTCGCCACAGATGTGCCGGCGACCGCGGTTTATGCTGATCCGTCAATTCTGGTTGATGTGGACGATGCCATTGATAGGCTTTCGCAGGCCATGCCAGGCCTTTCCCGTGACGCGCTACGCGCTCGGCTTGAAAGGGAAAGCCAGTTCGAATGGATCGCGCGGGATCTGACACCGTCGCAGCGCGATACCCTGATGCGCCAAGGCATACCGGGCGTCGGTTTCCTTGAAGAAAATCGCCGGTTCTATCCGGGCGGACGTTTGGCGGCGCATGTACTGGGGGCCGTAAACGTCGACCATGAAGGTCTTGCGGGCATGGAGCGGTATCTCGATCAGGGTCCACTGGCCAATCTGGCAGAGTTCGGGTTTCTTGATGATCTGGACGTGGCATTTGCGCCTCAAGCCTTGTCGATCGATGTTCGGGTCCAGCATGTTGTGCGCGAGGTGCTTGCGCAGGCGTTGGATACCTACAGCGCTATCGGTGCCACAGCTGCAGTCCTTGATGTCCGCACAGGGGAAGTTGTGGCCATGGCCTCGCTACCCGATTTCGACCCCAATACTCGTGATGGTCTCGGCGAGGATGCCGCGCTTAATCGCGCGGTTGGTGGCGTCTACGAGCTCGGTTCGGTTTTCAAGGTATTGACGATTGCGGGCGGCCTTGATTCCGGCGCTATCACCATGGATTCGATGCACGACGCCCGGCGGCCAATTCGCATTGGCAATTCGACGATCAATGACTTCCATGCCCGCCGAGCGATTTTGTCGACCAGCGAAGTTTTCACATCTTCGTCGAACATCGGCACCATTCGTATTGCCGAAGCCATGGGTATCCCCGTGCAGCGCGAGTACTACGACCGTCTTGGGCTTCTCTCGCGCCTTGATGTCGAGCTACCCGGCGCAGCACGGCCTTTTTACCCCGAAGGCGAATGGTCGAGGCTGTCGGCAGCGACAATATCTTTCGGTCACGGTTTGACGACCACACCCCTGCAGATGTTGGCGGCGGTCGCCGCTACTGTAAATGGTGGGATCTACATCGAACCGACCTTCCTGCCGCGCGAGGAGACCGATGCTATGAGTGCGGCGCGTAGGGTTTTGTCGGAGCAGACCAGCGCGCACATGCGGCAGATGTTCCGAGCGAATGTTGATCATGGGTCTGGTCGGCGTGCTGCTGTGGATGGCCTCGACGTCGGGGGAAAGACCGGGACGGCCGAGAAGATCGTTGATGGTGCCTATTCAGGTGATCACCGGTTGAACAGTTTCGTTTCCGCCTTCCCGATGCATGACCCCGCTTACGCCATGATTGTCGTGCTTGATGAGCCCCAGCCAGCAGAGGGTCAGCGCAGCGCAACGGCAGGCCTCAACACCGCCCCGATGACCCGGCAAATCGTGGAGCGTATCGGGCCATTGCTCGGTCTGGTGCCACAGGCCGACCGCGTTCAGTGATCAGCGCTGGGTAAGCTGAAGGAGCTGTGGCGTGACGGCTGGAAGGAAATGCCTTATGCCCGGCGGTAGCGGTGCGCAGAGCGCAGAATCATTGGACGTCTAACAGGCATTTGCTGCACGAGATTTCGCAAGGCATGACCGGCTCCCCGCGCCTCGATGCGCTTATCGATAAAGACACCGAGATTGTCTCAGGTTCCGGCAAGCAGGCCGTTGCGGGTCTGGCGCTCGACAGCCGCCGGGTTCAGCCCGGTTTCCTGTTTGCGGCCCTCAAAGGGGCAGCGCGTCATGGCAAAGACTTTATCGAGCAAGCCGTTATCGATGGCGCAGCCATCATATTGCTTGACCGTGATGTGCAAGTCGATTTGCCGCCTGGGGTCACAGAATTGCGCGCCGCTGACGCGCGGCGAAGCTTCGCGTTGATTGCCTCCCGTTTTTTTGCGCGGCAGCCCCAGACAATTGTCGCGGTCACCGGCACCTCGGGAAAGACCTCCACAGCTGCGTTCACGCGCCAGCTATTTCAGGCTCTCGGTCACGAAGCCGCTGCGATGGGGACACTGGGGATCACCCGCAACGAGGGGGCGCAGGCCGGTGCGTTGACGACGCCGGACTCGGTTTCCTTACACCAGGCGTTGAAGGATCTTGCTGATGGCGGTGTCACCCATTTGGCCATGGAAGCGTCCTCCCATGGCCTCGACCAGCGGCGTCTCGATGGCGTCGCTTTAAAGGCGGCGGCGTTTACCAACCTCGGCAGGGATCATCTCGATTATCATCCTACCATGGATGAGTATTTTGCCGCAAAGGCCCGGTTGTTTGACCCCTTGCTGCCGGCGGATGGGCGCGCCGTCGTCTGGCTGGACGATGCCTACGGAGAGCGCATGGTGCAGCTCGCGCAAGCGCGCGGCCAGACCCTTTTGACGGCCGGGATGGGCCGCGGTGATCTATCCGTTCAGACGGTGAAACCGACTGGGCCTTTGCAGGAGGTTTCTTTCACTTTTGAAGGCACGACACAGTCAATCACACTGCCGCTACCCGGCCTGTTTCAGGTTGCAAACGCAATGGTTGCTGCTGGCCTTGCGATCAGTGCGGGTTGCGACCCGCTTCACGTCTTTTCTGCATTGGAAGGCCTCAAGGGGGCGCGCGGACGGCTCGAGTTCGTTGGTGAAAGCAAGCGCGGTGGCCGCGTCTTTGTCGATTACGCGCACAAGCCGGGCGCGGTCGAAGAAGCGCTCAAGGCCTTGCGTCCCTTCACAGATGGCCAGCTGACCATTGTCCTGGGCGCTGGTGGTGATCGCGACCGTGGCAAGCGCCCTTTGATGGGGGCCGCTGCAGCCGACTTTGCCGACGCGGTCATCATCACCGATGACAATCCCAGAACCGAGGACCCCGCGCTCATTCGCAAGGCGGTCCTTGATGGAGCTCCCGACGCCCTTGAAATTGGCGAGCGCGGGGATGCGATCCAGGCGGGCATCGCGATGTTGAATGCTGGCGATATTCTGCTGGTCGCTGGAAAAGGCCACGAAACCGGCCAGGAAATTCACGGGGTGAAACACCCGTTTTCCGATCATGAGGTCATCGAGCGCCTGCTTGCGGAGGGCGCGTGATGGTTCAAGCGCTTTGGACGATCGACGAAATTGTTGCTGCAACGGGTGGCTGCCTGGAAGGTGAGCCATCCGACGTTTCCGGTGTTTCCATCGATAGCCGGACGGTTGCGCCGGGCGATTTGTTCATCGCTATCAAGGGGGACAGCTTTGATGGCCATGATTTCGTGGCTGCAGCACTTGAAGCGGGCGCGTCGGCGGCATTGGTCTCGGACGAGAAAGCGTCGGATATTGAAACGCCTCGTGGCGGTTTGGTCATCGTTCCGGACGCCTACGATGGTATGGTCGCGCTGGCTCGCGCCGCACGGGAAAGGACCAAGGCGCGTATCCTTGCGATAACCGGTTCTGTTGGAAAAACGTCTACCAAGGAGACCTTTCGGCTCATCTTATCGGGTTTTGGCGTTACCCACGCACCCGTCAAGAGCTTCAACAATCATTGGGGCGTGCCGCTCACCTTGTGCAGGATGCCCCGCGACGCTGATTTTGGTGTCTTTGAGATCGGAATGAATGCCCGCGGTGAGATAGCTCCGCTGTCGCGATTGGTGCGACCCGACCTGGCAATGATCACAACCGTTGCGGCGGTTCATCTGGAAAACCTCGGCTCGCTGGAAGCGATCGCGCGCGAAAAGTCAGACATCTTTGAAGGTTTTGAGAATGGCGGGATTGCCGTTCTTCATGGTGACCTTGACCTGTCGCAACTGCTTATCGACCGTGCGAAGGGCTGTGGCGCGGATCAAGTTCTGACGTTTGGACACGGCGCTGGTCTTGATGCTGAGTTGCTTCAAGTTGCGCTGTTACCTCACTGTTCCAGCGTCAATGCACGCATTACCGGACGCGAATTGACCTACAAGGTTGGCGCGCCAGGTGAGCATCTGGTGATCAACTCTCTGGGCGTGCTCGCGGCATGCTCAGCTCTTGGTATCGATCTGGCCCGGGCCGGAATGGCACTGGCTTCAATGAAGCAGCCCGAAGGTCGCGGCAGGCAACACATACTCGATACCGCAGGCGACCCCATCACGCTTCTGGATGAGAGCTATAACGCCAACCCTGCCTCGGTCGAAGCGGCCCTGATGGTGCTCTCGAGGATGCCAGTCGGCCCGCGGGGTCGGCGGATCGCTGTTCTTGGCGATATGCTGGAGCTTGGAGAGCAGGCGGAGGCGATGCATGCCGGGTTGGCGCAGGCGTTGGTCGCGGCGAAGGTTGATAAAGTGTTTGCCAGTGGGTCGCTGATGCGGGCGTTATGGCGCGTTGTACCCTTGGACATGCGCGGTCACTATGGCGCGTCGGCGCACGAACTGGCCCAACCCATGCTTGATGATCTGACACCTGGCGACGCGGTCATGGTCAAAGGATCGCTGGGCAGCAAGATGGGGCCGCTGGTAGAAAAGATCATAGACCGCTTCAGCAGTGCCGAGCGCGCCTGACCGTCGAGCGATCGAGGAAGGACCTTCAAAGTCATGTTTTTCTGGTTGTCGCAACTCTCCGATCAGGTGCCGCTGTTCAACGTCTTTCGGTACATAACCTTTCGCACCGGCGGGGCGACAGTGACGGGCATGCTGTTCGTTTTCTTGTTCGGACCCACCATCATTCGTGCCTTGCGCGTCCGGCAGGGCAGGGGCCAGCCGATCCGGGAAGACGGACCCGAAGGGCATCTGTTGACCAAAAAGGGAACGCCCACCATGGGCGGTCTGATGATCCTGTTCGGAATCCTGTTTTCCACCTTGCTGTGGGCGGACCTTACGAGCCCGCTGGTCTGGACGGTTTTGTTTGTAACGGCGGGTTTTGGCGGCATCGGCTTCTACGATGACTATTTGAAAGTGACCAAGCAGTCGCACGCCGGGTTTTCAGGCAAGGCGCGCCTTGTGGTGGAGTTCGTCATTGCCGCTTGTGCCGTCTACGTTTTGTCGGTGGTCTCCACTCCCGATCTGGCCAATCAACTGACCTTCCCGTTCTTCAAGGATCTTCTGATCAATCTGGGCTGGTTTTTCATCCTTTTTGGGGCTGTGGTCATCGTCGGCGCCGGTAATGCCGTCAATCTGACGGATGGGCTTGACGGTTTGGCGATTGTTCCTGTGATGATTGCGGCGGCAACGTTTGGTCTGATCGCTTATCTTGCTGGTAACGCCATCTTCTCGGACTATTTGCAGATCCATTTTACGCCGGGAACGGGCGAACTTGCGGTCCTTTGTGGCGCGGTGATTGGCGCATCGCTCGGCTTTCTGTGGTTCAATGCCCCCCCGGCTCAGATATTCATGGGTGACACAGGTTCACTGGCGCTCGGCGGCATGTTGGGCGCCATCGCGGTGGCGACCAAGCATGAGATCGTGCTCGCCATCGTCGGCGGTTTGTTCGTGCTTGAAGCGCTCTCGGTCATCATTCAGGTCGCTTCTTTCAAGCTCACCGGTAAGCGCGTGTTCCGTATGGCACCGATCCACCACCATTTTGAGCAGCTTGGCTGGACCGAACCGCAGGTTGTCATCCGCTTTTGGATTATTGCGTTTGTGCTCGCACTCGCGGGCCTTTCGACCCTGAAGTTGCGATGATCGCCCCAACAGTCTTCGCCGGACAGCGGCTGGCGGTCGTTGGGCTTGGCGGCTCTGGCCTGCCAACGGCTTTGGCTCTGCAGAAGGTTGGAGCGACTATTGTCTGCTGGGATGATGGCGAGGGCGCGCGCTCGCGCGCTGCACAGGAGGCGCTGGAGCTTACCAAGCCTGAGGCGATGCGTTGGTCGGAACTTGATGGCCTGGTTCTCTCGCCGGGCATCCCGCTGACCCACCCTGAGCCCCATGTCTCCGTCGTACTGGCTAATAGGCACGGCGTGCCGATTTTCGGCGACATCGATCTTTTCTTTGCGCAGCGCGCAGCGGATGCCCCGGATGCGCCGGTGATCGCCATAACTGGCACCAATGGTAAGTCGACCACGACTGCCCTCATCGCTCATGCATTGCATGAGTTGGACGTTGATGCTGCCATGGGCGGCAATATCGGGGTGCCAGTTCTGGAGCTGCCAGCTTTCGCGCCGGGGCGTACCTATGTGATCGAGTGTTCGTCCTATCAGATCGATCTGGCGCCCGGGCTTGCGCCGACCGTGGGCGTCCACCTTAACCTCTCCGAGGATCATCTCGCACGGCACGGCACAATGCCAAACTACGCGGCAGTGAAGGAAAAGCTCGTCACGGCGTCGCAGCATGCCATTGTCGGGGTCGATGATCCCTGGTCCGACGCGATCGCAGAGCGTTGCGTAAAGGCCGGTAAGCCTGTGACCCGTATCAGCGTGACGAAGTCCTTGCCCGACGGTTTGTGCGCCAGGGGAAGCGAAATCATGCGTAGTCAAAGCGGGGAGGTGGAACGCCTGTTTTCCCTCGAAGGCGTCGAGAGCCTGCGAGGCTCGCACAATGCGCAAAATGCGTGTGCTGCTGCGGCAAGTTTGCTGGCGCTTGGAACAGAACCTTCCGCGCTTTCTTCGGCCTTGCGCAGCTTTTCGGGGCTCGCCCACCGAATGGAGCCAGTCGCAACATGGCGTGGGATGCGCTTTGTGAACGATTCAAAAGCCACCAACGCAGACGCGGCAGCCCGCGCTTTAAGCTCTTTTGACAAGATCCACTGGATCGTTGGGGGTCAGGCAAAAAGTGATGGGATCGAGCCCCTTAACGGTTTGTTTCCGCAAATCGTCAAAGCTTATCTAGTCGGGGAGGCGCAAGAACGGTTCGCGGCGACCCTGGATGGAAAGCTTGAGTTCGTCCGTGCCGGAACTGTTGATGTGGCGGTGCAAATGGCGGCGGACGATGCGGCAGAGACAGCCGCTCAATCTGCAACCATCCTGCTATCTCCGGCATGCGCATCATGGGATCAGTATGCATCCTTCGAAGCGCGTGGTGAGGCGTTTAAGCGCGCGGTTGCAACCTGGATAGAGGCAGCAAGCGCGAGCGTGTAGTGTAGTGAGTACCGCCTATGGCTTCAGGCAAGCCGTTATCTGACGTTGGCACGTCCTCCCCTGCGAGCGATTCCAATCGACTAACGCGCGCCGATCGCTCTCCGCTGGGCGACTGGTGGTGGACGATTGACAAGGTGTCGCTGCTGACAATGCTCCTGTTGCTGACGATCGGCATTGTCATGTCGTTTGCCGCAAGTCCGCCAATCGCTCGCGACCTCAACTTGTCAAATGAGTTTCACTTCGTCCACAAGCACTTGGTTTTCCTCATCCCAACACTGGGCTTAATGGTGGCCCTGTCGATGATGGACAAGCAGTTGATCGTCCGGCTCAGCCTCCTGCTGTTCTTCGGAGCGATTGGCGGCATGCTGCTTGCAATTGCGTTCGGTGCTGAGATCAAGGGCTCGCGGCGATGGGTCGATCTCGGTTTCTTCCAGATGCAACCATCGGAATTTGTCAAACCCGCGCTCGTCGTTGTGTGCGCGTGGCTCTTTGCTGAGCATGCGAAGCGGCCAGATCTGAAGGCCAATCTGATGGCGGCAGGTCTTTTTGTGCTGACCGGTGCCATTCTTATTGCCCAGCCGGATATTGGCCAGACTGTTCTCGTTACAGGTGTCTGGGGCTTGCTGTTCTTCGTAGCCGGCATGAGCTGGGTTTGGATCGGAGTGCTTGGTTCGCTTGCCCTCTCGGGTATTGGTGCGGCCTACGTCTTCATTCCGCATGTGGCGAGCCGGATTGACCGGTTCCTGAACCCTGAAAGCGGTGACAACCACCAGACAGACCGAGCCATCGACTCGTTTGTGGAGGGAGGACTTTTCGGGCGGGGGCCTGGGGAGGGCGTCGTTAAAGAGCATCTTCCCGACAGCCACACCGATTTTCTGTTCGCGGTGATCGCAGAGGAGTTCGGTATCCTCGTGTGCCTGATGATTGTCGCACTCTACCTTTTTGTTTTCCTGCGCGCCGTTCGATGCGCGCTGACAGTGGAAGACCTGTTCAGTCGTTTCACGATTGTCGGCCTGGTTGGGCTTCTCGCCATGCAGGCCACCATCAATATGGGCGTGAACTTACAGCTTCTGCCGGCCAAGGGTATGACTCTGCCATTTCTGAGCTATGGCGGCTCTTCACTGTTTTCTGTTGGCATCACATCAGGGATCCTGCTCGCATTGACGCGCCGAACACCTGCAACGCGAACCGGGCAGCCCTCAACCGGCCACACGCTGTCGCCATGGCGGTGGTCAATGCAAGGTCGCTCGTCTTGACGCTCGCGGCGCCGGGCGCTTGCCGAGCCAACGAGCGGACCGTATAGGCGGCGGATGGCATATTTCATTTTGTGCGCTGGGGGTACAGGGGGACACCTGTTTCCCGCGCAAGCCTTGAGCGAAGCGTTACAGAAACGCGGTCATACAGTCGATCTGATGACCGACGAACGTGCTGATCGTTACGGTGTTTCGTTCCCAGCTCGGCGAACACACATTGTCCCGTCAGCGACGCTCTCCCCACGTGCACCACTCAAGGCGCTAAGTGGCGCCATCACGCTTGGTAAGGGCTTTACAAAAGCCTTTGGGCTTTTGGGCAAAGAGCGCCCTGACGCCATCGTCGGTTTTGGCGGCTATCCGACACTGCCACCGCTTGTTGCCGCCCGAATGCGTGGAATACCAATCGTCCTTCATGAACAAAACGCTGTTCTGGGCCGGGCAAACGGCGCTCTGGCGCGGCACGCTAAGCTCATTGCTACCAGCTTTGTGCAGACCGATGGTATTGCCAAACGCGTCCGTGCCGACCGTATCCACACGGGCAACCCCGTCCGCGGTGATGTTCTAGCCGCATCGCAAACCGCCTACCGCATACCAAAAGATGACGCTCCGTTTGACCTTCTTGTGTTCGGCGGCAGTCAGGGGGCACGGGTCTTCGCGGACTTGGTGCCGGCCGCTTTAGAACAGTGCGATGCGCCTGTCCGCCAGCGGGTTCGTGTCATCCAACAGTGTCGCCCCGAAGATATGGTTCGGGTTCGCGACGCCTATGAAGTGATGGGTATTCCCAACGATCTTGGTGCTTTCTTTGTCGACATGCCGGCACGGATGGCTGCCGCCCACCTGGTCATTGCGCGATCGGGCGCTTCGACTGTGGCTGAGTTGGCAGCGATTGGCCGCCCTTCCATTCTGGTCCCCTACCCACACGCGCTGGACCATGATCAGGCCAAAAATGCCGAACGTATCGAGGCAGAAGGCGGGGCGATTGTGAGCCTTCAGAAGAACATTGGGCCGGTGCGCTTGGCCCAACTGTTGACGCGGTTGGTTGATGATGGCGCAGACGAGTTGTCTGCCATGGCAGCCGCAGCGAAGAATACCGGGCGCCCCGACGCTGTCGAGCGGCTGGCTGACGAAGTTCAAGCCGTTGCTGGTGCGACCGAAGCCATCCCCCGTACGCAGCCGTCACCCAGCAACGCGAGGTCTGACAATGCGTCTTCCTGAGGAGATCGGACCAATCCACTTTGTTGGCATTGGAGGGATAGGTATGTCGGGTATCGCCGAGGTGCTCAACACGCTCGGTTATACTGTCCAGGGCTCGGACATATCCGATAATGCGAACGTCCAACGGCTGCGTGACATGGAAATCACTGTGTCCGTCGGTCACGGTGCAGAAAATGTCGAGGGTGCTGCCGTTGTCGTTGTGTCGTCTGCGATCAAGCCAGACAACCCCGAGCTTCAGGCCGCGCGCGCAGGCTTCATCCCGGTGGTAAGACGTGCGGAAATGCTGGCCGAGCTGATGAGGCTCAGATCAGCGATAGCGATTGGCGGAACGCATGGGAAAACCACGACCACATCCATCGTCGCCAGTCTGCTCGATGCTGGTGGTCTCGATCCGACCGTGATCAATGGCGGAATCATCAACGCGTACGGGACAAATGCCAGGCTGGGCGAGGGCGAATGGATGGTCGTCGAGGCCGATGAAAGCGATGGTACCTTCATCAAGCTTCCCGCCGATGTCGCGGTGGTGACCAATATCGATGCGGAGCACCTCGATCACTATGGCGACTTCGAAGGTGTGCGAGCCGCGTTCGAGCAATTTGTCGAGAACGTGCCGTTCTATGGTTTTGCGGTCATGTGCCTCGATCATACCGAGGTTCAAAGCCTGATCGGCAGAATCGAGGATCGGCGCGTCATTACTTATGGGCAGAACCCGCAAGCCGATGTCAGGGCAGTCAACATTCGGATGGAGGGGCCGCGCTCCCATTTTGCGATCGAGCTGCGCGCCCGAGGCTCAGATCAGATCGACTGCATAAACGGCCTTTCGCTGCCGATGCCTGGCCTGCACAACCTGCTGAACGCGACCGCTGGTATTGCTGTCGCGCATCATTTGGGAATTCCTCATGATGCGATCCGTGAGGGGCTGGCACGCTTTTCCGGGGTCAAACGGAGATTCACGCATACCGGTACTTGGAAGGGCGTCGACATCTACGATGACTATGGTCATCATCCGGTTGAGATCAGCGCGGTGTTGAAAGCAGCGCGCGATGCGACGTCAGGCAAAGTCATCGCTGTGGTTCAGCCACACCGTTTCACGCGTCTACAAAGTCTGTTTGATCAGTTTGCCGCCTGTTTCAACGATGCTGACCGCGTTGTGGTGGCGCCAGTCTACGCGGCCGGAGAGCAGCCCATAGAAGGAGCATCGCGCGACGATTTGGTTGCTGCGATCCGAGCGCACGGCCACCGTTACGTGTCGTCGATCGATGGGCCAGAGGACCTACCAAACGCAATCTCTGGCGTCGCGGAGGCGGGCGACAGCGTCATTTGTCTAGGTGCGGGCACAATCACGCAATGGGCCAATGCGTTGCCCCAGCAACTCTCCGAACAGGCTGGATGACGGTGGTGGACGGCGACGATCTTCTGACACGTATCGGCGACGCAACGCAGCGCTTACGAGGGAAGCTGCGCACAAACCAACCTCTCGCGCCCTTCACCTGGTTTCGTGTGGGCGGCCCAGCGGCGCTCTATTTCGTTCCCGCAGACGTTGAAGATCTTCAGCTGTTTCTGGCGGCGCTGCCAGGTGATGTGCCCGTTCATGTCATGGGGCTGGCCTCAAACTCTCTGATACGCGATGGAGGCATTCCCGGTGCGGTCGTTCGGCTGACGGCCCGGCCCTTCAACGAGGTGGCGGTAGATGGGATGCGCATAACGGCAGGAGCGGGGATGGCCGATAAACGGCTTGCAGCGGCCGCTCTCGATGCTGGGCTTGGCGGGTTTCACTTCTATCACGGTATCCCAGGCGGCCTTGGCGGTGCGCTGAGGATGAACGCTGGAGCCAATGGGGTCGAAACCACCGAACGCGTTGTGTCTGTCGATGCTGTGACCCGTTCCGGGGAGCTTATAACACTGAGCCATACGGATATGGGTTTCAGCTACCGCAACTCGCAAGCAGCGAAAGATCTCATCTTTGTTTCGGCTACGTTCGAGGGTGAACCCGCGCCCCGAGCCGAGATCGAGGCGGCGATGAAGGCTGTCCAGGAGCACCGCGAGACGAACCAGCCCATCAAGGAACGGACCTCCGGCTCGACCTTCAAGAACCCTCCGGGCGGCTCAGCATGGAAATGTGTGGACGCCGCTGGGCTGCGTGGGTTCAAGGTGGGCGGTGCGCAAATGTCGCCGATGCATTGTAACTTCATGATCAATACCGGCGATGCGACAGCCTACGATCTTGAAACGCTTGGAGAAACCGTGCGCCAGCGCGTTTACGAGCACTCCGGAACGCTTCTCGATTGGGAGGTAAAGCGCATTGGCGACTTCGCGGACGGGGCGCATATCTCACATTTCGAGCCCTGAAATATTTCGTGATCGCAAACGCGCAACGTAAACCGCTGCTTTCCAAACCCGGTTAAGAGTTTCTTACGAAACCCAGCCTAGCTTCCAGCCTTGAGCCGGTCCGCCTCTTTGCGGGCTGTATGAGGTTATCGAGCAGGTCTTGATCGTGTCGACACCGGGCATGGCATTGAAAGGTATGGGAAAACACGTCGCCGTGTTGATGGGTGGCTGGTCGTCTGAACGACCGGTCAGCCTGGCAACCGGTGAGCCGTGTGCCGACGCCTTGGAGAGCGCCGGCTATCGTGTGTCGCGGGTCGATGTTGATCGCGACATTGCACAAACATTAACCGATCTGAAGCCAGACGTCGCCTTTAACGCGCTTCATGGCCCTTACGGCGAGGATGGGACCATACAGGGTATCCTCGAAGTGCTTGAAATTCCCTACACCCACTCCGGGGTTATGGCGTCGGCGCTTGCCATGAACAAAGACCGTGCGAAGGTCGTTATGGCGGCGTCTGGCGTTCCGGTTGCCAAACACAAGCGGACGAGCCGCAGCGAGGCGGCTAGCGGGCATGTGATGGACCCACCCTATGTGATCAAGCCAGTCTGTGAGGGGTCCAGTTTCGGTGTTTTGATTGTCACCGCTGATATGGAGCATCCCCCGCAAGAGCTGTTTCGAGATGATTGGCCTTATGGCGATGATCTGATGGCCGAGCACTACGTCGCTGGCCGCGAGTTGACGTGCGCCGTCATGGGCGATGTTGCCCTTGGTGTCATCGATATCGTCACGCAGGGACAGCAGTTTTACGATTACGACGCCAAATATGCGGAGGGCGGCTCCGAGCACATTCTGCCTGCCGAGGTCCCCTCTGACATCTACTCACGCGTACAAGCCTACTCGCTTGCGGCTCATCAAGCTCTTGGCTGCAGAGGCGTAACGCGCGCGGACTTTCGCTTCGACGACATGCCAATGGGGACTGGCGAGTTGATCTGCCTTGAGGTCAACACGCAGCCCGGTATGACGCCGACCTCGCTGGTACCCGAGATTGCGGCTTATGCGGGTCATTCCTTCGAGGAGCTTGTTAGCTGGATGGTGGAGGATGCCTCATGCCGCCGGTGATCTTGGAAGATTTGCTTGCACTTCCGGTCGTCGGCCGCGCCCGCAGGTTCCTGCAGCCTGCCGTGCGCATCGGCCATCGGATGCGCATCTGGGCAAGGTCAGTGCGTCACCCCAACGCCTTGCTGGCCAGTTTGGTCGTGCTCCCGACCGTCGTTTTTGGCTTCTCCATTGGTGAGCGCACCGCAGAGCCTCGGGCTGCATTTGGAGAGGGCCTGACCTCGATGACGGTTGCGCTCGGCTTCGGCGTTGAGCAGATCACGATTGAAGGTCTTCGCGATACCCGCCAGGGCGACGTGCTGGACTACCTTGCGGTTGCGCCGGAAACCCCACTTTTAGGGTTTGACCTTGAGGCCGCAAGGGAGCGGGTCCTCGCGCTGCCTTGGGTGGCGGACGCGTCGGTGCGGAAAGTCTATCCGGACGCTATCTTTGTGGACATCACCGAGCATGAGCCGTTTGCCCGGATGCTTGTCGGCGGGCGCATTCATCTTGTGACAGTTGATGGGCAAGAGATCACCGATGAAATTGCCGGTGTCCACCAGCGGTTGCCGCTCGTGGTTGGCGAGGGTGCACCGCGGAAGACCGATCACTTCTTCGCGGCTTTGGCAGAACGGCCACATGTCCTCGAAGACGTCGTGGCGCTCGAACTTATTGGCGAGCGGCGCTGGACCCTGCACATGAGTGACCGGGTCCAGGTCCACTTGCCTGAGGCGGGCGTTGATCGCGCACTGTCAGAGCTCGAATCCATGATGCGTCAGCATGCTATTCTTGACCGCGCGATCGCCAGCATCGATCTGCGCCGCCCGGAGCAATTGGTGGTGCGGCTGACGGATGAGGGCCTCAATGCCTTGCAAGGCTCTGTGGGCGAGGGGGGAGCATAATGGGCTATCATCCCGCAAAGCGCCCCGGTGATTTCTTCGGGCCGGCACCGTTGCCACAGCGTAAATCGGTGGTGGTTTCGGTCCTTGATGTCGGAACGGCGAAGACCAGCTGCATGATTGCGCGGCTCAAGCCGAAGGACGACAGCTATGGTCCGATCAGCGGGCAGCGCACACACACTGTGGAACTGCTTGGTTTTGGGCACTACCGGTCGCAGGGCCTGAAGTCTGGTTATGTGATTGATCTCGAACGTGCCGAGCGATCAATTCGACAAGCGGTTCACCAGGCAGAAAAGATGGCTGACCTAACGTTGGATTCGATCTTGGTATCGATCACAGCGGGGCGGATCGGTTCTCAGGTTTTGGCGGCCAAGGTCGCCTTGGACGGGCATGCCGTTGCTGAGGGTGACATTGCCCGGGTGCTTAAGGCCGGCAGCGATCACGCGGTCGAACCGGACCGTGCCATCTTGCACGCAATGCCGGTGGGGTTCGCTTTGGACGGTGAGCGCGGGATCCTTGATCCGCGCGGCATGCATGGCGGCGAGCTTGGTGTCGACATGCACATCGTGACCGCTGATATGAGCCCGCTGCGCAATCTCGAAAATTGCATCAACAATGCTCATTTGGGGATCGAGGGCTATGTCAGCGCGGGCCATGCCAGCGGCTTGTCCGTACTCTCAGATGACGAGATGGAGCTTGGAACGGTCTGTATCGACCTTGGTGCAGGGACAACAGCGATCAGCGTCTTCTACGACGGAGCCTTCGTTCATGGAGATGTCCTGCCGGTTGGGGGCCATCACATCACAATGGATTTGGCGCGTGGCCTGTCGACCAAGCCGGAGGAAGCCGAAAGGCTCAAGACGCTTTATGGCTCGGCGCTTCCAAGCGCAGCTGATGACGGGGAGCTTCTGACAGTTCCGCCGGTAAACGGCGACGGCCATGAGGGCGGGCAGCAGCTTCCACGTTCCTCGCTCACACGGATCATTCGACCCCGCGTGGAAGAAACGCTTGAGATGGTGCGTGATCGTTTGAACGCCGCCGGGTTCGGTGGGCTCATGGCCCGCCGGCTGGTGCTGACTGGCGGTGGTAGCCAGTTGAACGGGTTGATGGAACTATCTCGTCGTATCCTGTCTCGCAACGTTCGCCTTGCGCGACCCTACGGAGTGGAGGGGCTGCCGGAAGCTGCCAAAGGGCCGGCATTTGCCGCGACCGCAGGGCTGCTGATTTATCCGCAGCGCGTTCGCATGGTCCCGCGTGATCACATCATTCCTGTCCGTGCCACAGGTACGGGCGGCTATCTGGAAAGGGTGAGCCAATGGCTAAAAAGCTCACTTTGACAGCTGATCGGGATCATTCGCTCCGTTCTTTTGGAGCGACCGTTCATGATCCGATCCCAAGCGGTCCTACCCGCACGCTCTGTGCCTTCGGCACAACCGCTTTGCGGCTATCCCCAACCCGTCACGTTGTGACACCACATCTGGCTCCACAAGACTTCCCATTGTGCGCCGCGTCTAAGGAAGAATGAAAGAGGGTCCCATGCCTATTCAGTTGGAAGCTCCTGACATCCATGAAATGAAGCCGAAGATTGTGGTCTTTGGCTGCGGCGGTGCCGGCGGAAACGCGGTCAACAACATGATCGAGTCTGGCTTGGAGGGTGTCGACTTCATCGTCGCGAACACCGACGCGCAAGCGCTGACAAACTCAAAGGCCAGCCGCATCATTCAGATGGGTGTTGCCGTCACCGAGGGCTTAGGCGCCGGCGCGCAGCCGGAAATTGGCCGCGCAGCGGCTGAAGAAGTCCTCGATGAGATCACCGATCACCTGTCGGGCGCTCATATGGCTTTCATTACCGCTGGGATGGGTGGCGGTACCGGAACCGGAGCGGCTCCGGTTGTTGCTCGCTTGGCGCGAGAAATGGGTATTCTGACCGTTGGCGTGGTCACCAAACCGTTCCATTTTGAAGGTCGCCACCGCATGCGGATCGCCGATCAGGGCATCGATGATCTGCAAAAAGAGGTCGACACGCTCATCTCAATCCCGAACCAGAACCTGTTCCGGATTGCCAATGATAAAACGACGTTTGCCGACGCGTTCGCCATGGCCGACCAGGTGCTGTTTTCCGGGGTGGCGTGCATTACCGATCTGATGGTGAAGGATGGTCTGATCAATCTCGACTTTGCCGATGTTCGCTCAATCATGCGCGGCATGGGCAAGGCGATGATGGGAACGGGCGAAGCGTCCGGTGACAAGCGTGCGCTGCAGGCAGCTGAGGCGGCCATTGCCAATCCTCTGCTTGATGACGTTTCCATGCTTGGTGCCAAAGGTCTGCTGATCTCCATCACAGGCGGCAACGACTTGCGCCTGTTTGAGGTCGATGAGGCGGCCAACCGCATTCGTGAAGAAGTTGATGAAGATGCACTCATCATCACTGGGGCGACCTTCGACGAGACCCTCGAAGGCATGATCCGTGTATCGGTCGTGGCCACCGGAGTGGATATGCTTGAAGGCGTCGATGCGATGCCGCGTAGTCAGACAATCAACACACAACCCGCCGTGCCGATGATAACCCGTACGCAAGCACAGGACGAGGTAGCTGAGCCGTCGCACGAGGAGGAGGCGGAGGTCCTTGAGGTTGAGGCGATCAGCCGAGCTGCCGAGGCCGCCGTTGCCGCTGCTGCTGCCGTCGAGGCCCGCTCAGTATCGCCTGTTGAGCGGATTGAGCGCATTGAAAGAGAATTGGCTGTGCCGACTGCGCACGAAAGCGAGCAAGACGGTGTGTCTATCATGCCCATCAACCCAGTCCCTCACATGCCAAGCGATATTGAGGCGGCGCCTGCACCGGAGACTGCGGCTCCTATGCGGTCTGAGCCACCTGCACCTCCGGCTGTCGCGCGCACGAGTGCGGCGCGTCCCGTGCAGGTTCAGCCGCGCATGCCACGTGTCGAAGAACTCCCAGCGATTGTGCAGGACGAGATCCGGCACAAAGCATCCTCACAGGAAGTCGGTGATGGCGACAAAGGGGCACTTGGCTTGCTCAAGAAGCTGGCCAACGTGGGTTTGCCCAAGCGGGAGGACGCATCTGCGGCTCCCAAACCTGCGCCTACACCTGCAGCCCCAGCTCGCCCGGCGGCCGTGCAGCGTTCCGCTGATCCTGCTCAATCGCCGGGTTATGATGGTTTGGGTCGTCCGAATCCGGCTCCCCGTCAGCCGCTTGAAGATGAGGCTATGGACATCCCCGCATTCCTCCGACGCAAGAGCGGATGAAGGGTTGAATGATCGGTAGTTGCGGCGCTGGGATGTCCACAGGACGGCTCAGCGCCCATTAACAAATTCTTAAATAATTTCAGAGGGTTGGATTCGTTACTATTTGAGCGAATTGTGTAACACAGCGTAAGAAAGCGTGACTTTTTTCGCGACCAGCACACAGATAGTGTGCCGCCAGTTTCGGAGCGGCGTCTGACTCGTAAGAGCTTTGTCTGGTCCTTGTGAGATCCCTGATCTGGGGGATTATAAAGTATGAAGTCGGGTTGAGGACACGCTGCATGGCAAGTGGTACTTCCGCGGGCATTGGCACCCACCAAAATACCGTAGCCGATACGGTTTCATTGTCGGGCATTGGTGTGCACAGCGCAGCACCTGCAACAGTGACGATCCATCCGGCTGATGAGAACAGCGGGCTCATTTTTCTTCGCACGGGTTTAAGCGGGCAGGGCGACTACGAAATCCGTGCTTGCTGGTCAGAGGTTTCTGCAACCGCGCTGTGCACGGTTCTTGGTGATCCAAAGGGGGCGTTTGTCTCAACGGTCGAGCACCTGCTGGCTGCACTGCGGGCGCTTGGTGTCGACAACGCGTTGATCGAAGTTGATGGCCCCGAAGTTCCCATCATGGATGGTTCCTCAGCGGCTTTTGTCCACGCGATTGATGCGGTCGGTCTTACCCCCCAGAATGCTTCCCGGAAGATGATACGCGTTCTCAAGCCGGTTCGGGTTGAGAAGGGCGATGCCTACGGAGAGCTGCGGCCCTACGACGGTTCACGGTTTGAGGTCTCAATTGATTATGAAGGGTCATGCATCGGCCAGCAGTGCGTCGCCTTCGATTTGACGGCAGAGGGTTTTCGCAGCGAGATCGCGCGGGCTCGTACCTTTGGGTTCCTTAAAGACGTTGAGCAGCTGTGGGCCAACAAGTTTGCGCTTGGATCGTCTTTGGAGAACGCAGTTGTTTTGACTGATGATGGTGTCATGAACGCAGAAGGGTTGCGTTGGAATGACGAGTTTGCACGGCACAAGGTGCTCGATGCGGTTGGTGATCTGGCGCTAGCCGGCCTGTCGATTGAAGGGTGCTACCGTTCCCACAAAGGTGGGCACGGTTTGAACTTCATGATGCTCAAAGCGCTTTTCAGTGATCCCTCAGCTTTTGAGATTGTTGATGCGCAGGGTCTACCCGCAACCGCTGGTCGCACGCGCGACGTCGGTGAGGTCGCTGTCTCCCTCGCTGCGGCGACCCACAGACCGTCTACCAACTAGCTCACAACGTGGTCCGCCCGCCATCGAGCGCAATAACCCTGCCCGACTGCAGATAACTGGATCAAATCGCGTTTGTGGGCCGAGGTTTTGGCCATGTTTTCGCCGTGATCAGTTGGTCGATCACAGGGTGTTTGATGCTCGGCACATCACTATGCAAACGTTGCTTTATCGGGCCAGCTGTGCCTATCCAAGGGCTGCTCGAGATGGCGCTGATCTGCTAACGGTGGCGGCCTTGGGCGCGTGCGTAGGGTTGCGTAGCAGTTGATTAGATGAATGTGGACGAATGAAATGGGTGTGCAGATGATTTCCTGGCCGGGGGCGCAGATTGTACATCTGGCAAGAGCATTGAGTGTTGCTTTCGCCGCTTGCGGCTTGCTAGCGGCCTGCGCATCGACAGAAATCGGCGATGCGACTGATTTTGTTGACGACACCCGTCCGCCCGGCGTGATGTTCAATGATGCTCTCGCCTTGATGGAAACCCGCGACTATCTGACGGCGGCATCAGCTTTCGATGAGCTTGAAGAGGTTCACCCCTATTCGGAGTATGCAAAGCGCTCGCTTGTTCTAGGAGCGTTTTCCTACTTTTCCGCTGGACGGTACCCAGAAGCGGTCAATTCCGGTCGCCGGTACACGACCCTGCATCCCGGCGGCGAAGATGCGGCTTACGCTCAGTTCATCGTCGCGCAATCCTACTACAATCAGATTCCGGATGTTACCCGTGATCAGGAACAGACGTTGCGCGCAATCAATGCTTTTGAAGATCTGATGCGCCTTTACCCGACATCGGAATATGTTGAGCCAGCGCAGGCGCAGATAAGGTTTGCTTACGATCAAATTGCTGGGTCAGAAATGCGCGTTGGGCGCTTTTACCTTGATCGACGCAACTACATCGGTGCCATCAATCGGTTCAGGGTGGTCGTGGAGGAATACCAGACAACGCGGCACGTTGAAGAGGCCCTTCATCGCCTCGTTGAAAGCTACCTAACCATGGGTGTTATACCCGAAGCTCAAACGGCAGCGGCCGTCCTGGGTCATAACTTTCCCGACAGCGAGTGGTACGCGCGTTCCTTTGCCCTTCTACAGTCCGGCGGGCTTGAACCTCAGCAGAACGCCGGATCGTGGATCACGCGTGCGTTTGAAGGCTTTACTGGCGCGGTCCTGTGAACCATCTTGTCGGACGAGTGATCGTCCGACTCGCCTGACGATCTCTCCTCGCAGCTCCCAGACGTTGCGAACTCGGGCACTCAGTTTTCTCTGATAGTGAGCGCGCTCAATGCTGAGTTTTCTTTCGGTGCGCGATATTGTGCTGATTGAGCGGCTTGACCTTGAGCTTGAGCGCGGGATGACGGTGCTCACCGGCGAAACAGGCGCCGGCAAATCTATCCTGCTCGATGCTTTGGCGCTTGTCTTGGGCGCGCGTGGTGATGCTGGCTTGGTCCGAGCTGGCTGCGAAAGCGGCGAAGTCAGGGCAGCTTTTGATCTATCTCCGGACCATCCTGCCTTTGCAATCCTTGATAACGCAGGAATTGAAGCGGCTGGTGAGCTTATCATCCGCCGCGTTCAATCGTCAGATGGCCGTGCGCGTGGCTTTATAAATGATCAGCCTGCGACGATGAGCTTGCTGCAGCGGCTCGGCCCAACGCTGGTGGAAATCCACGGCCAACACGACGACCGTGCGCTTGTCGACCCGGCGACGCACCGGGCGCTGCTCGACGCCTATGGTGGGCTTGGCGGGTTGGTCGATCAGGTGACGAGTGCATATGCCACTGTCAAGGCGGCCCGCGAGGTGCGTGACCGCCATAAGGCTGCGCTCGATGAGGCCGCTAGAGAGGCCGACTATTTGCGCGCTAGCGTGGATGAGTTAACCGCACTGGCTCCTGAACCAGGCGAGGAGGACGCGCTGGCCGCGCGCCGCGCTGTCATGATGCAGGCAGAGAAAGTGGCAAGCGATATCACCGAAGCGCACGAGATCGTTTCGGGCGCTGGCTCGTCGTCTCCGGAACTCGCCTCGCTTTTGAGGCGTTTGGAGCGTAAGGGACCTGAAACCGAAGAATTACTGGCCCCGATCATTGAAGCGCTTGCCCGGTCTCTTGATGCGCTCGCTGATACCGGTGGCGAAATTGAGCGTGCCATGCAGGCCTTGCAGTTCGATCCGCAGGAGTTGAACGAGACGGAAGAGCGATTGTTTGCGTTGCGCGGCGCAGCGCGCAAGTACCAGGTGACCTGCGATGCGCTGCCCGAGAAGGCGGCGGTGCTTGCCGATCAGCTTGAGGCACTTGACGCAGGAGCAGGCCGGCTTGAGGCGTTAGAGAGCGAACTGGCGGCTGCGGAGGCCAGCTATTTCGCATGCGCCCGGCAGCTTTCCGAGGCTCGGCATCGCGCTGCGGGTCATCTTGGCGATGCAGTTCAGGCTGAATTGCCTGATCTGAAACTTGGCCAAGCGCGCTTCATGGTGGAGATTAGCGCAGACGATACGGCACACATGCCAGCTGGCTTTGATACGGTCGCCTTTCACGTCCAAACCAATCCTGGGACGCGACCCGGCCCCATGATGAAAGTGGCTTCGGGCGGAGAACTCTCCCGGTTTCTTCTCGCGCTCAAGGTTGTGCTTGCAGATAAGGGATCTGCGCCAACGCTTGTTTTCGATGAGATCGATACCGGGGCCGGTGGCGCAGTAGCAGAAGCAATCGGTATTCGTCTGGCGCGATTGGCGGAGAATGTGCAGGTTCTGTCGGTCACGCACGCGCCGCAGGTCGCGGCGCGCGCCAAGGGCCATCTGTCTATTTCCAAGGCGGTACGGGCACCCCACAGTACAAGGACCGACGTTGAACGCTTGGACGAGCAGGGGCGGCTAGAAGAAGTCGCGCGTATGCTTTCCGGTGCGCAGGTGACTGACGAAGCCCGTGCCGCCGCTGGCAGGCTCCTGCATGGTGAGCGCGCATGACCAACGTTCGGGCGCTGGGTCTCGAGGAATTGAGCAAAGCGGACGCCAAAGCCGAGCTTGAGGCCTTGGCCCGCGAGTTAGCTGCGTACGATACCGCCTATCATCAGAACGACGACCCTGCGATTTCAGACGCGGACTACGATGCGCTCAAAGCCCGCAACAAGGCCATTGAGGAGCGTTTTCCGACGCTCGTCCGTCCAGATAGCCCCTCCAAGAAAGTAGGTGCCGCTCCGTCTGAGAAGTTCGAAAAGATAACACACGTGCGGCCGATGCTGTCGCTCGACAATGCGTTTTCGGGTGATGACGTCGCCGGTTTCGTCGAACGGATCAAACGCTTTTTGAAACTAGAGGAGACGCCAGCGTTTACGGCGGAGCCAAAGATTGATGGGCTCTCCTTATCGCTCCGCTACGAAGCCGGACAGTTGCGCTACGCAACGACACGTGGTGACGGGCAGGTGGGTGAAGATGTGACGCGCAACGCGCGGACGATCGACAGCATTCCCATCAGTCTTCCAAATACTGCGCCTTCAATTCTGGAAGTGCGCGGCGAAGTCTACATGGCAACACGTGAGTTTCAGGCTCTCAACAAGCGCATGGAGGCCGATGGTGGCAAGGTCTTCGCCAACCCACGCAACGCCGCCGCTGGCTCCTTGCGCCAGCTTGACCCGCAGATCACCAAATCGAGGCCACTGAAGTTTTTCGCGTACGCGTGGGGCGAGCTTTCCGAACCTCTCGCCGATACCCAGAGTGGGGTCGTGCAGCGGTTGGCAGAACTAGGCTTCGTTACAAACCCAATGATGCAGGTCGGATATGGCACCGATGAGCTGATTGCCGTCTATGAGGGTATTGCGGAACAACGCGCGCGGCTTGGCTATGATATCGACGGCGTCGTCTACAAGGTCGATCGGCTGGATTATCAAGAGAGGCTTGGCTTTCGGTCCAACAATCCACGCTGGGCCATTGCGCACAAGTTTCCCGCCGAGCAGGCCATCACCATAATCGACGCAATCGAAATTCAGGTTGGCCGAACTGGTGCTCTGACACCCGTTGCAAAGCTTCGCCCGGTGACCGTTGGCGGGGTCGTGGTCTCGAACGCGACGCTGCACAATGCGGACTACATTGCCGGTATCGGCAACGATGGCCAGCCTATCCGAGACGGTCGCGACCTGCGGGTTGGTGACACTGTCATTGTGCAACGGGCAGGTGATGTGATCCCGCAAATTGTTGATATTGAGCCCGATCAGCGGCCTTCAACTGCGCGGCCTTTCATCTTCCCAACACGATGTCCAGCATGCGGAAGCCATGCCGAACGCGACATTGATGCAAAAGGCGAGAAAGACAGCGTAACCCGTTGTACAGGAGGTCTTATATGCCCGGCTCAGGCGGTCGAACGTCTGAAACATTTCGTGTCTCGCAACGCGCTCGACATCGAAGGTCTGGGCGACAAACAGATTGAGGCTTTCTACGCTGAGGGCCGCATCGCCAATGCTGCTGATATCTTCACGCTGGAAACGCGTGATGGCCGGAGCCAGGAAAAGCTTAGGGACAGGGATGGCTGGGGAGAGACCAGCGTCTCCAATCTATGGGCCGCGATCAACGAGCGCCGCAAGGCCCCGTTTTCCCGCTTTCTGTTTGCGCTTGGGGCGCGCCACGTCGGCGAGACCACCGCGCGCCTGCTTGCGCGTCACTACCGCGCTTTTGCCGATTTCCGCGTAGCGATGATTGCCGCGGGGTCAGGCGATGCTGACGCTCGGGCAGAGTTGATCGATATCGATGGGATCGGTGAGACTGTTGCGAATGCGTTGATCGGCTTCTTTGCGGAGGAGCACAATGAGCAGGTCCTCGACGCGCTTCTTGAACAGGTCACCGTTCTTGATGAGGTCTTTGAGGTTCAGGAAAGTCCTGTGGCTGGCAAGACCGTTGTGTTTACAGGCTCGCTTGAGAAGATGACCCGCGATGAGGCCAAGGCTATGGCCGAGCGTTTTGGCGCAAAAGTATCCGGTTCTGTGTCGAAGAAAACCGATTTGGTGGTGGCTGGACCAGGCGCAGGGTCAAAACTCAAGAAGGCGCAAGAGTTCGGCATCGAGACGCTTGATGAGGACGGGTGGTTTGAAAAGGTGGGTGTCGCCCCATCATCTGGTTAGGCAAGAGCAATGCAAAAACGAAAATTTGGCAAAGATGGCCCTGAGATTGGCTGTGTCGGATACGGCGCGATGTCGTTTTCCGACATTTATGGTCCCACTGATGAAGCCGAAAGTCACGCAATCCTAAACGCGTGCCGGGACTGGGGCGTTACCCACATCGATACGGCCAACATCTACGGCCTCGGCAAATCCGAACGCGCCATCGGCTCTTACCTCGCGCGCGACCCCGGCGCCCGCGACGCGTTCGTGATCGCTACGAAAGCCAGTATTGGCAGCGATGAAAACGGCAACCGAACGCTCAATAACTCCGCTGAGCATTTTGAGGCGGAACTCGATGGCTCCCTTAAACGGATGGGAATCGAGTGTGTTGATTTGTTCTATGCGCACCGCCGCGATGCTCGCTTTACTCCCGAGGAAACAGCTGAGAACCTTGGCCGCCTCGTCAAGAAGGGAAAAGCCAAAGCCATTGGGCTTTCCGAAGTCGCCCCATCAACCTTGCGACGGGCGCACGCGGTGTTCCCGGTCGCAGCCGTTCAGAACGAATATTCGCTTTCAACACGTGCTCCGGAACTGGGTTTGGTCCAGGCCTGCAAGGAACTGGGGGTTGCGCTGGTCGCTTTCTCTCCGCTTGGTCGGTCGCTCATCACAGACAATCCGGCGGCACCCGACCGGATCGCTTCCATTCCCTTTCTGAAGCAAAATCCGCGCTTTATGGAGCCCAACTACAGCGCCAACATCACGCAGATGGCTGCGTTTCAGGCGTTGGCCCGGGAGATGGAGACGTCCTCGGCGGCTCTTGCGATTGCTTGGCTTCTTTCTCGGGACGATCACATCATCCCGATTCCCGGTTCCCGGTCCGTTCAACGGTTTGAAGAGTGTGTGGCAGGCGCTTCGCTGACGCTATCGACCGAAGACATTGCGCGCATCGAAGATGCGCTGCCGGTTGGATGGGCGCACGGCGACCGTTATTCAGATAGCCAATGGTTCGGGCCTGAGCGCTACTGCTAGCCGGTCCGGCGTTCGATAGGCGCACAAGCGCGTTCGAGGAAGGCCAAGGCATCACCCTCGAGTTGTGGGCCGATATCCGCAAGCACGCTGGCATGAAAAGCGTCGAGCCAGACAAGTTCGTCTTTGCTCATCAGCGATGTGTCAATCAGGCGCGTATCGAAGGGCGCGCGTGTGATGGTTTCGAAACCCATCATCGGCTGATCCCCGCCAAGGTCCTCCGGTTCGGTGACTAAAACTAGGTTTTCGAGCCGGATGCCGAAAGCACCTTCGCGGTAGTAACCGGGTTCGTTTGATAGCAACATGCCCGGCTCGAGCGGTGTGTTTCCTTGCTTGGCGATGCGCGCCACGCCCTCATGCACCCCAAGGTAACTTCCAACGCCATGACCCGTTCCGTGGGCATAGTCGAGACCTGCGGCCCATAGATGCTGGCGGGCGAGCGCATCGAGATGGGCACCAGTGGTACCTTTCGGGAAGCGCGCCCGCGCAACGGCGATATGCCCCTTCAAAACAAGGGTGTAGCAACGGCGATGCTCTGGATTGGCCGCGGCAACCATGAGCGTGCGTGTGATGTCCGTGGTCCCGTCAAGATATTGCGCGCCGGAGTCCGTAAGGTAGAGCGTTCCGGGCTCGATCGGCGCGCAGGTTTCGTTGGTGACCCGGTAGTGGACGATGGCGCCGTTGGCCCCCGCGCCTGAGATAGTCGGAAAGCTTATATCTTTCAGCTGGTTGGTCGCGCGACGCTCGGACAGAAGTTTCTCAGCGGCGGTGATTTCATCAAGGCCGCCTTTGGAGGCCTCCCTGTCAAACCAAGCGAGAAAACGGGTCACCGCTGCGCCGTCGCGCACATGCGCTGCGCGTGCGCCTTGTCGTTCCGCTTCGGTTTTGCGTGCCCGAAGGGGCTCCATGGGGTCTGGCGCGTGATGGAGCTTGCCACCGGCATCGGTGATCGTGTCGGCGATTTTCACGCTGACGTTTCCCGGATCGACCATGACTGTCGCTCCAGAGTCGCCAAGCGCCTTCAAGGCGTCCTCAAAATCCGCGATGTCTTTGATTTGCACGTCGGGTAGCTGGGCAGCTGCCTCGTCTGTCAGCTTTCCCGGATCGATAAAGAGACTGGCGTTTCCTTCCGAACCGACGATCGTGAACGCCAGAAACATCGGTTTGTGTGGCACATCCGAACCGCGAAGGTTGAACGTCCAGGCGGCACCGTCGGCCTGCGGTAAGACGACCGCATCGCATCGTGCCCCGCGTACCGCCTCCGCTATTGCCGCGATCTTGTCTTCATGTGTGCGGCCGGCGAATTCCAGTGGGTGCGGCACAATCGGTGCCATTGGTCGCCCCGGTGTGTGTGTCCTAATGCGATCAATCAGGTTATCGGCGGTTGGCATCAGCGCGCAGCCAGACTTTTGAGCCGCTTCAGAAAACTTTTTGAACCCGGATATCGTGTGTAGCCATGGGTCGTAGCCAATCGTGCGACCGGTCAGCTCCAGCGACGCCAAATGCCGAGCCGGCGTTATCATTGTCATATCGTCGGGTGTGAACGCGCTCGGGTCAGTCTGGCTTTTCACCTGCAGTGTGTAGCGACCGTCGGTGTAGACGCGCGCTTCGCCAGGCAAAATCAGCACAAAGGCATTTGATCCGGTGAAGCCGGTCAACCAGGCGACCCGCTCCGCATAGTCGGGCAGACACTCGCTCTGATGCTCGTCCGTACGCGGCACCAGTAAACCGTCGAGGCCTTCGTCGGCCAAAGCGGCGCGGAGTGCAGCCAGTCTTTCGGGGCCTTTTTCGCGGTCAGAAAAGTCCTCGTAACTCTGCATCAGGCTTAGGTCCTCTCATCAATTCCTAATAAATTGTGCACTGCGTCATGCGTCTGGTGCAGAGCTGTCTTGACCGCAAAGGCCTACCTCATTGCGGGCCTGCGGGCCATCTTACTGACGTCTTCCCCCAAGGCATGGTCGGGCAAATCGCTCGACCATTTTCGTTCAAAAACTGCAGGAGCCGAAACAATGGCAGCCTTCACTTTTTCGCAGCCACAACCACGCCTTTTCCGCGACAGTGCGTTTGCACGGATCATCAAGTCTGCCTTTACCAGCATGATCCAAGCCCGCGAAGCCCGCGCGCGTGCCGAAGTCGCTGAATACCTTGCGTTCACGAACACGCGTGAAGATGATCCGCAGCGCCTGCCGGAGAAGCGAGACCGCTACGACATTGATGCCGCAATCGTTGGCAAAAACGGCATCTACGCTTGGCCGTACTAGCGCCGAAACAGCAAAAGCGCCGACCACTCACCATGGTGGACCCGTCGGGCCAGGATTGTCCCGGCCTGACGGTAGCGCGCGATAATTGCGCGTTCCTGGTGACGCATCAGTCCCGATAGGATGAGTGCGCCACCTGGGACAAGCAACTGCGAGAGTGGTCTTGCCAACGCCAGAAGTGGTCCCGCAAGTATGTTGGCAACAATCGCATCATAAGGCGCATGAGCCACCGGCGCTCCAACGGCACCATCGGCCCACACACTTTTCACGAATGTGTGGACGCCATTAAGCGTTGCATTTTCAGCCGTGATTGCAACCGAGATCGGGTCGATATCCGTCGCAAGGACAGGGGCCTTGATCCGCTTGGCCAGTGCAATAGCGAGGACCCCTGTGCCAGCGCCCAGATCGAGCGCATTGCTGATCGTGTACCGGTCGGTTACCCATTCGATCAGTTCGAGACAGCCAAGTGTCGTGCCGTGGTGACCGGTGCCAAATGCTCGGCTCGCCTCGACGCGAATGCCGATGTCGGTTGGGCCGACAGCCTCGCGCGCGTGCACCCCATGTACAACGAACCGGCCCGCACGGATTGCTTCGAGCCCTTCGAGACTTGCCGTGACCCAATCGATCTCATCAAGTTGTGTGACGTGCAACGGCGCTGCAAAGGCATCCGCTCCAAGTGCGTCCTGGATGGCATGCGCGAACCCCTCGCGGTCGCTACCCTCTGTGTACAGGTCCACAATCCAAGTACCTGCGGTCTCATCCTCAAAATGGGCGACCGGGAGGCCCTCGTCTTCAAATGAGACTTCTAGAAGCTGAGCGATGCGTTCAGCTTCCTCGCGATGTGGGACTGTGAGGCTTGCCTTAAGCGTCGGCATGTTTGCGCTCTTTTTGGGTCTGTGCGCTGGCTCTTTTGGGTGAGCCAAACGTGAAAACCGTTGAACCGGCGCCGGGTTTGAACTGCGCGCCAAGTGCTGGCGAAATGAAGTTACCCTTGGGACCAACAGCGAACAGAATGTGGGCGTCCCCGCGCTGCTCTTTGAGCTTTTCGAAGGGATAGGCCTCTGTCAGTTTGGTGCGCTGAACGGTCCAGCCACTGGTGATCATGCGAAATTCTGCTTCGGTTTCGCTGATTGACGGCTGAAATAGCAGTTGCCCGCTTACGGTGGTGGCAAACATCTCGGCTTCTCGTTTTTCCTCTGCGCCCAGCCGAAACACCCGCGCGCGACCTAATTCAGGGCCGAAATCCGTGCAGACCAACGCGTTGTAGGCGTCATTATCGGTTGCAGCGATGAGGGTTCCGTAGCGCGATAGATCGAGGTGGTGCTCCGCCGCCTCCGACAGGATTTCGCCAAAGTAGGTAGGGAAGCCGGCTTGGCGTGCCGCGCTCAAGCGCGAGCGATTACGATCGGCGATTAGCGTCGGCAATTCGCTATCCTTGAGCTTTTCTGCCAGCGCGAGCGTGAAGCGGTTGGCCCCGACCAGCAAAAAGCCATCAGGGTCTTTGGACGTTATGCCAAGTCGGCGTGCAAGGGGTTTTAGCGAGAACCCATGCAGGATCACCGTTACAAGAACAACGAGGAATGCAAGTGGCGCAAGCTGCGCCCCGTCTTCAACACCGATCTGCACCAGCGTTCCAGCGAACAGACCTGAGACCGCGACAGCGACAACACCGCGAGGAGCGATCCAGCCGATTAGGAGCCGTTCTTTCAGCGACAATTCGGTACCGATTGTTGCCACCAGGATCGCGACGGGCCGGATAACGAACAGCAGAGCAACGAGATAGGCCACATCGCGCATGCTGAGCGATGCTATGGTTTCAGGTGTGATGTTCGCGGTCAGCAGGATGAACAGGCCAGATACCAAGATGACCGTCATCACCTCCTTGAAGCGACGCAACTCGGTGTAACTCGCCAGTCTGGCGTTTGCCATGACGATGCCCATAACGGTCACGGTGAGAAGTCCGGCTTCCGCCAAGACGGCATCGGTTGCCGCATAACCTACGAGAACGGCAACGAGCAGGATGGGCGCTTTGAGAAAGTCGGGCACATGCCCGCGCGCGAACGCGATGGCGAGGGCGCGCGTCAACCCATAGCCGCCGACCAGACCAATCAGTAGCGCGGCCAGGACCTGGAGCGCTATCGTCGTCGCCGGAGCCCCCGACGATAGCGCGAGCGCCACTTCAAATGCGATGACTGCAAAAAGGGCTCCGATCGGATCGACGACAATGGCTTCCCATCGCAACACCGATGCCGTGCGTGTTGGCAGTTTCGCTTGTCGTAACAGAGGCATGATGACCGTTGGGCCGGTCACCACCATTATGCCTGAAAACACGATGGCCGACGGCCAAGACAGTCCGCCCAGATAGTGGGCCGCGAGGCTTCCAAGGACCCAGATCAGTGGAGCCGATACGAAAATAATTCGGCGGACAGCTCGAGCGGTCTCCCTGATCTCTGCGAAATTCAGGGTCATGCCGCCTTCAAACAGGATCACCGCGACCGCGAGTGCGACAAATGGTTTGAGCAGATCGCCAAAGTCTTCGGATGGATTGACGAGGCCGGTTGCTGGTCCGGCGATCAGCCCTGCCACCAACAAAAGAACGATGGCTGGGATCTGCGTTCGCCATGCGATCCACTGTGCGCCGATCCCCAAAAGCCCGATCAGCGCAATGGTGGTGATCAGATCAGGCAAGGCGGGCTAACCCACCTGATCGTGAGGGGTCACGAAGCTGTCGACGACCTTTTTCCGGCCTGCCTTATCGAAATCGATCGTCAGTTTGTTGCCCTCTATGACTGCGACGAGCCCATAACCGAATTTCTGGTGGAACACTCTGTCGCCGATGCCATAAGCTGAGCCCCGATCCACGACGGAACGGGCGACCAACTCTCCATCAATCGTGATCGGCCCGGACGAGGGTCTTCTGCCCGCGCCCTTCGCCGCCTGCGCGCGTTTCCAGCCTGGTGTCTCGTAGGCTGAATTCATCTCGACTGCCTTATCGAAGCGGCTAGCACCATAATTGCCATAACCGCGCGCGCCATAGCCCCCATACGATGAGGTTTGCTCGACGACTTCGACATGCGCTTCGGGCAGTTCATCAAGAAAGCGCGATGGCATCGATGACTGCCAAAGCCCGTGGATACGCCGGTTGGACGAAAACCAGAGTTTTGCTCGTTTGCGCGCGCGGGTCAGCCCAACATAGGCAAGGCGGCGTTCTTCCTCGAGGCCAGCGCGGCCATTCTCATCGAGAGATCGCTGCGATGGGAACAGGCCTTCTTCCCAACCGGGCAGGAAGACGGTGTCAAATTCGAGACCCTTCGCCGCGTGCAGCGTCATCAACGTCACCGCATCGTCCATCTCCTGGTTGTCCACGTCAGCGACAAGCGCGATGTGTTCGAGGAAGCCTGCGAGGTTTTCAAACTCCTCCATCGAACGAACGAGTTCCTTCAAATTGTCCAGCCTTCCTGGTGCTTGCGGCGAGGTGTCCTCCTGCCACATCCGCGTGTAACCCGATTCATCAAGCACGATCTCTGCCAGCTCCGTGTGTGGCAAATGGTTCATGCTGTCGCGCCATCGATCGAAATCGTCGATCAAGGCGCGAAGCGCCGAACGAGCAGCTGGGCGCAGCTCCTCGGTCTCGGTTAGAAGCCTTGCCGCTGCAAGCGGTGAGATCGATTGGTCGCGGGACAGTGCGTTGATCTTGCGAACGCTGGTATCGCCCAGGCCCCGTTTGGGAACGTTGACGATCCGTTCAAATGCAAGCCCGTCTTCCGGCTGCGCAATGACCCGCAAGTAAGCCAAGGCATCGCGAATTTCCTGCCGTTCATAAAAGCGCGGGCCGCCGATGACCCGGTAATTGAGGCCAAGGGTGAAGAAACGGTCTTCGAACTCGCGCATCTGCGCCGAGGTCCGCACCAGGATAGCCATCTCATTAAGCGGGTGATCCTGCCTCTGCAGTTGCTCAATGTCCTCGCAGACCGCGCGCGCCTCTTCTGCGGAATCCCAGGCACTGGCGACCGTTACTTTCTCTTCGCCCGGCTCGGCTTCGAGGTCGGTGAACAAGGTCTTACCAAGCCGGTCTTCATTGTGTGCGATCAGATGAGATGCTGCGCCCAAAATCGGCGATGTCGAGCGGTAATTGCGCTCAAGACGGATGACGGTTGCACCGGGAAAATCGCGCTCAAACCGCAAAATGTTGTCAACTTCCGCACCGCGCCAGCCATAGATCGACTGGTCATCATCACCGACACAGCAGACGTTCGGCTGTTGCCCATTCGAGCCTTGGGCCAGGAGGCGCAGCCAAAGATATTGGGCCACGTTTGTATCCTGGTACTCGTCCACCAGGATGAAGCGGAAGCGACGATGGTAGTCAGCTAGAATGTCCGGATTATCCTGAAAAAGCTTGATCGGTTTGACCAACAGGTCGCCGAAGTCGACAGCATTCAGGACAGACAGGCGCTCCTGATAGGCAGCGTATAGCTCAATGCCTTGGCCGTTTGCGAAAACGGCGTCCGACGCGGGAACCTTATCGGGTACAAGGCCCCGGTTCTTCCAGCGATCTATATACGCTGCCAGTTGGCGTGCCGGCCAGCGCTTCTCGTCGATGTTCTCTGCTTGAAGCAGTTGTTTGAGAAGGCGGATCTGGTCATCGGTGTCGAGGATGGTGAAGCTCGACTTCAAGCCAGCAAGCTCCGCATGGTACCGCAGCAGGCGTGTCCCGATGGCGTGGAAGGTCCCCAGCCACGGCATGCCCTCCACGGCTGAGCCGATCATGCCGCCAATGCGTTGCTTCATCTCCCGGGCGGCCTTGTTGGTAAAGGTCACAGCCATGATCTGGCTTGGCGCTGCGCGCCCGGTGCCAAGTATGTGGGCGATCCTTGTCGTTAGAACCCTTGTTTTCCCGGTGCCAGCGCCAGCCAATACGAGAACCGGTCCGTCAAGCGTTTCAACCGCACGCAGCTGCTCCGGGTTCAAGCCGTCGAGCCACGGCGCGTTCGTTGGCTGTACTGCCGCCATGGCACGGGCTGCGATTCCGCCTTCTTTGGGCACGAGTGGGGCAGGGTCTGACATGGCCGGCAGGTGTTCCGAAGAAATGATGATTCGACGGCCCTGAGCGTAGCCAAGCAGGGGGCGGCTGTCGCTTGTTCTCTGACCGTTCTTCCCAAAATAAGGCGCTATTTGTGCTCTTCAATTGATGCGTCGATGAGAGCCGCGTTGAAGAAACGCAGTGCGTCGACTTGAAGAGCATAGCCTACCGTCTGTCCAACTGCTGCCGCCCGGACCACGGGTATTTCCGCGCTTCCGGTCTCATCGAACACCCGCAAGGCGCGCTCCATGGTGTCAGTTGTCAACAGTCTCGGCGCACCCTCTTCAAGAGGTGGAGGGCGCTCTTTGACGTTGGGCGAGATGCGCTGCATGAAATCGGCAACTTTGACCGTTCGCATCAATTGCGCATGTGGACCGTCCGCGACCGCAAGCCCACGGCTTTCCAGCTGCCAGTAGAAGTAGGATCGGCCATGGACGGCGATTGATATCCCGGTTGCGATCGACACGGTCAGCAGAAGTGCAATCGAAAGGGCGTAGCCCCCTGTCAGTTCGAAAACGATCATGGTCGTTGAAAGGGGCGCGCCGATGACCGCGGCCGCTACAGCCCCCATGCCAAGAATGGCATACAGGCCTTCGGACGACGCCATATCCGGAAAAGCGCTCGCCGCTATCAGCCCAAATGCGCCCCCTGTCATCGCCCCCAGATAAAGTGAGGGAGAAAAGATCCCACCACCAAATCGGGAGGCGAGGCAAATCGCTGTTGCGATTGTCTTGAGCACGACAAGGATCAGCATGAGGTCGAGCGGCAACTGTGTGCGAAGCGCAAGGTCCGTGGCCTGGTATCCGACCCCCAGAACCTGAGGAAACCAGATGGCGATGAAGCCGACCACCAGACCTCCGACCATAGGCCGGATGAAAACCGGCGCACGGACGGTCCGGGCCACATAGTCTGTGCCGATCAGCGCGTACTGGAAAAGGATGGCGACAAGCGCACAAACAAGTCCGAGAATGGCAAACGCCGGAAACTCCCAGTAGGAGGTAATCTGGTAGTCCGGGATTGCAAAAGCGGCGACGTCGCCAAAGTAGATGCGCGAAATGATCGTTGCGGCGCCTGAAGCAATGACGATCGCGCTGAAGGCCGTTAGAGCGTAGTGGCCAAGGATCACCTCGTGCGCGAACAAAACGCCCGCGATTGGCGCGTTGAACGACGCCGAGACCGCGCCGGCTACACCGCACGCAAGCAAGACTTTGTTGGAGGCCGCAGGCAGCCTGAATACCCGCGCAATGCTCGCCGCGATGACTGCTCCGAGATGCACCACGGGTCCCTCGCGACCGGTGCTTGAACCGAACCCAAGTGAGGTGGCCGACACAAATGCAGAGCCGATCCCCGGCCAAAAACGCAAACTCCTGTCGGGATCAAGTTTGCCTTCGATGACGTCCGAGACGCCTAGGTGCCGCTTGCCCGGCTGGATATAATGGAGGAACAGCCCAACAAGCAGTCCGCCAAACGCCGGCACAAAGAGCACTGTGTACCAGGGCAGCAGCCGTGCAGCACTGGCGACCTGCTCCGTGCGGGTCGCGAGCCAAGTCCATTGGACCAGGCCGATTAACTCGCGAAAAGCGATCGCGCCGAAGGCCGTACCCACGCCGATCACCGCCGCCAGGATCCAAACGAGCCAAAGCCGACTGCGCACCGCATAGGCGATGTTCGGCCGTGCCCATTGCACGACCGATGAGACCACCATTTCGATGTGTTTGCTGGCCATTGGTCTGCTCAACTTGCCCTTTGTGCGAATAGGGGACGCGTTTTGCGCATTGTGCAATGCGGGTTCGATGCACTTGGGCGCATTTCATGCCAAAGTTCTATGCTTTAAACGCTGTTTGACGGCTTTGCTTGACCGCAAACATGCCTGTGGTCACAAAATGGCTTTCCCAATTGGTGAAAGGGCACAATGAACCGGTTTTTCCTCTTTGTGGGGACGCTCTTGCTTGTGGTGCTGACGGCAGCGTTGGTCGCGCCGCGCTATATTGACTGGAGCAACTACACTGCCGTCATCGAGCAACAGGCTTCGCGGTTGTTGGGTCGGGATGTCCATGTGTCAGGTGCAGTCGATCTGCGTCTGCTGCCAATGCCTCGGCTGACCTTCACCGATGTCGAGATCGCCAGCCAGACGGACGGATCGGAGCCAGAGGTTCGCGTGCAACGGATGCGGGCGCTGATGTCGCTTGCGCCGTTTTTGCGAGGGCAGGCGGAGATTGTCGAGCTGGCCCTTGAGAGCCCGGTCATACGCCTCTCGGCGCTGGATGCTGGGTCGTCTGAACGGTCCGACGCCGTGGACCTCGCGGCGATCAGCATCGAAGAGGCTGTTGTCAGCAATGGCCGGATTGAGCGCCTCACCGGTGACGGCTCGGTCCAGGTGCTCGTTAGCGAGCTTAACGCGCGGCTTAGCGCGCCCAGTATTCTCGGGCCTTGGCGTGTCGACCCGGCGTCTGCCGTGATAGCAGGGAAGCGGGTCGAGCTGCGTGTGAATTCTGGAACCTATGCGGGCGATCGCCGTATGAGGACGCGGGTTTCGGTTATGCCGGTCAACCGACCGCTCGAGATCACGGTCGATGGCTTTTTCGACTGGTCCGAAGATCAGGCACGGTTTGAAGGCCAGTCTTTGGCGCGCAGCCTCAATCTATCGGAGGATTCCAGCGACGTTTCTGTCGATGCAAGCATGGATGTTGCTACCCTCGATTGGCGGCTCGAAGGCACAATCGATGCATCGCTGGCGGAGTTGGTGGCGCGTGACGTCGAGTTGACTTTGGGGCAGGGCGGGGATCAGGCCTTCGTCTTGACCGGTCATGCGCGCACCACACTGGGAGAAGATGCGCGTTTTTCGGCTGCGTTATCGTCGCGCCAGATTGATCTCGATCGAACCTTGGGTGGCGGCGCTACGGAGCCAGTCTCGCTTGGTGCGGGTTGGGCGGCAGCCGGTGATCTGGTGCGGTCGCTAGAGCGCCTCGATTTACCGGGCGACCTGACCTTCGATATTCCCGCCATCGTCATCAACAGCGCCGTCATTCGGCAGATTGGGTTCGACGCAACCTATCGGCCCGGTCAGCCGGTTGATCTGAGAAGCCTTGAAGCAACCTTTCCCGGAGAGACCGCATTTGGCTTTTCCGGTGCGATCGACGCCCTTGAGACCGGTGGACTGCGTCTGGATGGTGGGATGAGCCTGCGCAGCAATGCACCGGGACTGTTCATTGCGTGGTCAACGGGCCGGGCGGATGAAGAGGGAGCATTCTCGCAGCTTTCCGCTTTGGATGTCGCTGGGCGGTTGATCGCTGACGCTCGGTCTTTGCGCCTTGAGCGTTTGCGTGGATCGATCGATGGGTCGGCATTGACCGGTTCAGCGGCGTATCAGCTGGGCCCGAAAGGGCGCGACGGAGGCGCTGCGTTGACCCTGGAGCTGGATGCAGGGCGCTTCGATTTCGGCCTGCTTTCGGGTCTCGGTCGTTGGGTTGCCCCGCGGACAAGTGATCCTGATGAAGCTGGTAATCTGGCTCTGGGGACGATTGATGCAAGTTTGAAAATCGATGCCCTCGTCGCCGGCAATGAGGATTTGGGCGGGGTCGAGGTTGACGTGAATGCTACGCCTGATCGCTTGCGTGTTGATCGACTGCAGATCGGCGATGCAGCGGGCGCAAGGTTGTCGGCAAGCGGGTTTTTCGACCGTTCAAGCGTGCCGCCGCTTGGCGAGTTTTCCGTTCAAAGCGAGCTCGAGCGGATTGGCGGCGTCGTACGTCTGGCGCGCGACGTTCTTGGTGACAGCCCATTTCTTGCAGATCTTCAACGCAATTCCGGGCTGTATGAGCCTGCCAACCTCACCGGGACCTACAGCAATTCGGCGAGCGCTGGCTTGCAGTTGGGTTTGGTGGGGTCACTTGCCGAAACGACCATCGATTTGAACGGCACTGTGCCTGATGGGGGGTCACAGTTTGCGGCCTCTCGGACGGTTCAAGAAAGTCTTCAAGCGCTTTTCGAACGCGCTTCGGAGATCCGGTTGAATGCGGAAGCTGAAGATGGCTTTGCCCTTGTCGGTCAGCTGGGCGTTCCCGCTCTTCCCAGCGAACTTGAGGGACCGGGCAGTCTGCGGGCGGTTTTCACGGGCGCTGGAGACGGGCCGCCAACGGTTCGCCTTGCGTTTGATGGGCTTGATGTGACCGCCCGCCTTGATGCGGACCTGGTGCGCGGCGCGGACGAGACGGTCAGTGGCCTGTCTGGGACAGGATCGGTGTTTGCAGGTGATATTGCGCAGCTCGGACTGATGGCTGGGTTAGCGCTGCCCGGTCTTTTTGATCCGATCGCAGCGTCCATGGGTTTCGATATTGCCTATGACAGCAACTCAAGGCGTGCGGATCTTTCCGCTCTGACCGGGCTTGTTGATGATATATCGGTGGCTGGGGAGGCAGCCCTTACCGTCGGCCCCTTGAACACACTGCTGGATGCAGATGTGAGCATTGATCGTGTTGACCTGCAGACGCTCGCCAGTGCTTTCATAGGCCCGGCCGCCTTTGATGTCGGTTTTGCCGACGGCTGGCCCGAGGGTCCGTTCGCGTTCAATCCGTGGCCGATCGCAATCAATCTCAAGCTCGACAGCCCACGAATTGCCCTTTGGGATGGGCTGACCGTCCTCAATGGCGCGCTGGACCTAAAGGCGAGTACGGATGAGCTAGAGGTTGAACGGCTATCTGGGCAGCTTCTGGGGGGCGATCTTGATACTCGCCTGGTGCTTCGCGATGCGGACCGTGGTGGCCTGCTCAACGGGCGCGTTGGCTGGCAGGGCTTTGAACTGGATCAGCTTAGTTGGGAGCGCGGCGGCGGTCCTGTTCTGCGCGGGGAAGGCGCGTTGTCTCTGAGTTTTGAGAGTGCCGGAAATTCCGTTGCCAGTTTGATGTCAGCGCTAACCGGTGAGGGCACTTTAGCCTTAGCAGACGCGACACTATCAGGACTGGGCCTGAACGGTTTCGCTCGGATCTTGCAGGCGGCCGATGCGGGGCTCTTGGGCGAGGGTTCCGATCTGGAAGCGGCCTTCGCGGATGCCTTGCAAGCTGGAACGATGCGCATTGAGCGCGCCGATACGCCAGTGAGTGTGGTTGCCGGTGTAGCGCGAGCCAGCAATCTGTTTTTGGGCGGTGACCAGACCGCTATGCGCGGCGGGTTCACTGTCGACCTCGGCGAACAGGTGGTTGACGCAGATTTCTCCTACGCGGCGACCGACGGTCCCGGTGACGTGGCAGCGATGCCCAATGTCGGCCTTTCCTTCACCGGAGATCTCGCAGCTCCCGAGCGGACGCTCGATGTTGCGCAAGTCGCCAGCTTCCTCAACGTCCGCCAACTGGAAAGCGAGATCCGACGGGTCGAAGCGCTTAATGCGGAGATCTTAGAGCGCGAAAGCCTGCTGAGGGTTATGGGTGCAGAGGCGCTTGACGCGGCGCGTGCGCGGCAGTTGATCGAGATCGAGCGTGAGCGGCAAGTCCGCGAGGAGGCCGAGGAAGAAGCCCGCCGTCAGGCTGAAGAGGCAGCGGAACGGGCACGCGCGGAGGCCGAGCAGGCGGCGGCGCAAGACGGTCCGCAACTTGACCTTTCTTTGCCTCCGCTTGGCGAGCCCATCGTGGTGGATGCGCTGCCGTTCAGCAATGCGGTCCCCGCCAGCGAACAACCTGCTACCGGCGCACCGCTTGATCTGACACCGAATTAAGCGTTTCAGCCTTCAGCGTCTCCAGCACAAACACCCGCAGCGCGCTGGCAAGGTTTCCCGAACCCCGGGCTTCGTCGATCTGCCTTACAAGTGCAGCTCTACCCATGCCTTTTTCGGCGGCAAGCCGATCGATCTCATCCCAGAAGGGTTGCTCGAGCGCAATCGACGTCGCATGGCCCGACAGGCTGATCGAACGTTTGAAGAGCACTTACGAAGCTCCGTCGTCTCGGTCCCGCTGGTGGCCATCAAGGCGGGAAGCGCTGCTTTCCCGTTCTTTGTTTTCGGCCTGCTTCTGTGATTTGCTTCGCCCAAAGCGCCGGCGGTTTTCGCGCGCCGTCTTTTCCTTTTCGGCCTTTTTCAAGCGCTTGCGAGCCTGCCGCAGATTGATGACGTTGTCGGTCACGAAGATCGCCTCATGCCGGGCTAATCATTTTCGCCGGTACCACGATAGCATCGAAGTCCTCTTCGGAAATGCCAAGTGCGAGCGCCTCAACTCTCAACGTTGTCCCGTTCTTGTGGGCGTTTTTCGCGACTTTTGCGGCAAGATCGTAGCCGTACTTCTCTTTCAATGGCGTCACCAACATCAGCGAATTTTTGAGCCCTTGCTCAATGTTGTCTAGCCTGGGCTCAATGCCAACAACGCAATTGTCGGTGAACGAGACAGCCGCGTCAGACAACAGCCGCACCGACTGCAGGAAGTTGTAGGCCATCATCGGGTTAAAGACGTTCAATTCGAAATGACCTTGCGACCCCGCAAAGGCGAGTCCGGCGTTATTACCGTGGATGTGCGCACAGACCTGGGTCATCGCTTCGCACTGGGTCGGGTTCACTTTGCCGGGCATTATGGACGAGCCTGGTTCGTTTTCGGGCAGCGCCAATTCTCCAAGTCCCGCTCGAGGTCCCGACCCTAAAAACCTGATATCATTGGCAATCTTGAAACAGCTCATTGCAACCGCGTGGATTGCTCCATGGGTGAACACCATCGCATCGTGGGCGGCGAGCGCCTCGAATTTGTTTGGGGCAGTGGTGAACGGTAGTTTGGTGATCGCGGCGATCTTCTCAGCGACTTTTTCGGCAAAACCGACCGGAGATGCGAGCCCAGTGCCAACAGCTGTGCCACCTTGAGCGAGCTCCATGAGCGCGGGCAGGGTGCTTTCAATCCGCGCAATGCCATTTGTAAGCTGCTGGGTGTAGCCGGAGAATTCCTGGCCGAGGGTGAGGGGTGTCGCATCCTGTGTATGGGTGCGTCCAATTTTGATGATGTTCTTCCACGCTTCGGCTTTGTCGTTCAGTGCGTTGCGCAAATATTGGAGCGCCGGAAGCAGCCGATGGTGCACCTCTTCAGCGCAGGCGATGTGCATCGCCGTGGGAAAGGTGTCGTTGGACGACTGTGACATGTTGCAGTGATCGTTGGGATGGATCGGCGTTTTCGAACCCATCTCACCGCCCATCATCTCGATTGCGCGATTGGAGATCACCTCGTTCGCGTTCATATTGGACTGCGTCCCAGAGCCCGTCTGCCAGACCACCAATGGGAAATGCTCGTCCAGCTTCCCTTCGATGACCTCTTGCGCTGCCTTGATGATGACGTTCCCCAGGTCGGCATCCATTTTGCCGAGCTCCATATTGGTTTCGGCTGCGGCCCGCTTCACGATACCAAGGGCGCGGACCACGGGGGCTGGCTGTTTCTCCCAGCCGATCTTGAAGTTGCCGAGGGAGCGTTGAGCTTGGGCACCCCAGTAGCGGCTTGAATCAACCTCAATCGGTCCAAAAGTGTCAGATTCTGTCCTGGTGGTCGTCATCGCGGGCCATCCCTCATGCGCAAACGTGGAACTGAATTCGATCAGCGATGTACCACGCGTGGAGGGTGCCCCCTAGGGCGATTGCGTTTCGCTTTCGTCTAACGCCTGTCCGTCCGCCGCGGGCGCGGCGCTGGGCGGATGGATGCTGGGAAAGTGGAGGGGTGCCGAGCGCCGGTCAGCAATCAACTTTTCTTGCGAAAAGCGTCCAAAGAGACCACTTCGGCAGACTTTGCTTCATCCGCCTCTTTATCGTCGTCTGCAGCCTCTTCGGCACCTTCATCGGCGTCTGAATTGGCACCGTTTGGCTTCGCCGTGCTCAGCGGAGTTGGTTCCGGCGCGGGCTCATTTGCTGTTTCGAGCTCGACGGCTTCCCCGACCAACTCCTCATCGTCAACCATGATTGTCTCGAACTTCAATGCGAAGTCCACTGATGGGTCAGCGAACCCTGTGATGGATGAGAATGGAATTAACAGTCGCTCCGGAACACCGGAGAAGCTCAAGCCGACCTCAAAAGCCTGGTCTGTTACCTTCAGGTCCCAGAATTGATGCTGAAGGACCACAGTCATCTCTTCAGGAAAACGCTGCCGAAGGGCCGACGAAATCCTGACGCCCGGCAAGCGCGTGTCGATGGTGATGTAGAAATGATGGTCGCCGGGAAGACCGGTCGACGTTATCTCGGTCAAAACCTGCCGAACGACGCCACGAAGCGCATCGCTTACCAGAACATCGTATCGGATCAGATCGTCTGCCATGAATCGCAGTTTGCAATGCTTTTGGCGTAAATGGAAAGGCCTAACCGTCGGTGCGCGAAAACATGTCCACTTTGAGGTGGTTTTCTTCGCATATTCGGCTTTCTGGCAAACGTGTGGCCTTAATGTGTCGGGACAGCTGCCCAACACTGATCGGCAAAAAAATTGGCCCACCAGCGAAAGCTGGCGGGCCGTTTGAGGATTCTGTTGCCAGGTCCCTCACGGACCCCGACCACCAGGGGCTAACCCGGTGGGAGTTTAGGTCGGAATTTCAAACTGCGTTACGCAGCCTGAGCAACCGGAGCATAGTTGTCATTTGCAACTACAAGTTTGGCCCGATAACGGCGGAACCATGCCGAGCGAAAGCACACCCTTTACACCCTCGTCGATCCTATTTCGCCCCCACAACAACCGCCCCATAACCTGATTTGGTTGTGCGGCGGATGATGGTGGAGGCGCCGGGTACCGCCCCCGGGTCCGATAGGTTTATTGCGATGACAGTTTATCGCCGTAGCCGATTACTCGGCATCGCCAATATACTGTGCTTTCGGGCTTTTTTCAATGATGTTGGCGTGCAACCTCAAGCCGACATGATGGCGATGCGTCCTTGTTCAGGATAGCTGCAACCGGACGTTTAAGGCGCAGGTTGCTCGGTCGTTGGCTAAATCTCCCAGATTGTGAAACGTCGCAACGCGTCATTGCGGTCACTTCGACCCCAATAGGGCAATCGCGCAGCGCTGACGGCTTTGTGATGGCGCAATCAGTGACAGTGATTGGACAAAAACAAGCGCAGGGAGCAGTTGAAGAGCAACCCGCAGCACCTGCTGCTGCTCATCTTTCAGGAGATAACGATGTTCAAAACGCACTCGCCCGCCGCTGCCATCGACACCAGCGCACCGACCGCGTCTCGGCGCGGTTTCTTGCGACTAACCGGCCTTGGTCTTCTCGCTGGTGCGGCGGTCGCGCTGGCCCCCCGCGATGCTCAGGCACTTATTTATACGGGCTTCATCGCCGGAACGGCTGTCGGCGGCTATGATGCAGTTGCCTATCACACCGAAGGCGAAGCAATCGTTGGAAGCGAAGCCATCACCTTAGAGCATGAGGGCGCAACCTGGCGATTTGCCAACGAAGCCAACCGTGACGCTTTCGCTGCCGATCCGGCTCGCTACGCTCCGGAATATGGGGGGCACTGCGCATGGGCCGCCGCCGAGGGTTACCTTGCGCAGGGTGACCCAAATGTTTGGCGGATCATCGATGGTCGCCTCTTTCTCAACGCCAATCAGTCCGTCAATCGTCGCTGGCTGCGTGATCTGCCCGGTTTCATCGCCCGTGCCGATGCAAACTGGCCCTCACTGAAGGGGTAAACAAAACCAACTCTCGTTTCCGCGTATTGATGACGCGGAAACGAGAAAGTTTGCCTTTTGCATCCCTCGGGTGCGGTTGACGCTTCCCTCGCGTCCTGATCAACATGCGCGCGCTTTGGGCCTGCGACCTGGGGTCGCGCGGGCTCGCATGTTAAACTGAGGGGAGAACGGTCGATGACCGACTACGTAGCAGACGTGAAAAACTACACATCGAGCGTCGATGAAGAGGCGGTGGCTGGCGTTGTCCGACACCTCGGTATCGCATTGCGCAGCAGAGATGCATCACTGGTGTCGTGTTCTGATCCGACCGAACTGGCGCGGGTACGCGATGGCTTCTGCCGCAAGAAGCTGGCTTTGCCGGACGGTGATGATGCGGTGGACGCTTCGCTGCAGGCGGTTTGTGAAAAGATGAAGGCCGACCGGACCAAGTCCCGTGTGACGTTCTATTATTTGCTTGCGGAGCATTATGGAAAGCTCAGCCTTTTCCACAAAAAGAAGTAAGCGCTCCACAGCGCACTTTTGAGGCCCGTTGTCATTCTGGCGGCGGGCCTTTTTCATGCGCGTCCCGCCCCCGATAGAAAGCGATTCGATGCGTGCCTACCATGATCTGCTCGACCACGTGCTCAACACCGGTGTGACCCGCATGGACCGCACCGGGACCGGTACACGGGCGGTGTTTGGCTATCAGATGCGTTTCGACCTTGCGGAAGGCTTCCCGCTGGTCACGACGAAAAAGTTGCATCTGCGCTCAATCATCCATGAGCTCCTATGGTTTTTGTCTGGCGACACCAACATCGCTTACCTCAAGGCCAACAAAGTCTCCATTTGGGACGAATGGGCAGACGAGAGCGGCGATTTGGGGCCCGTTTACGGCAAGCAGTGGCGCTCCTGGGCTGCGCCATCTGGTGAAACGATCGACCAGATTACGCTTTTACTCGATGGCCTGAGGCGCAATCCTCATTCACGGCGGCACATTGTGTCGGCGTGGAATCCTGCCGACGTCGACGCGATGGCGCTGCCGCCCTGCCACTGCCTTTTCCAGTTTTACGTCGCCGAGGGACGGCTATCGTGCCAGCTTTACCAGCGCTCGGCGGATATTTTCCTAGGCGTTCCCTTCAACATCGCATCCTACGCCTTGTTGACGCATATGATCGCGCAGGTCGTAGGGCTCAAGCCGGGTGACTTCGTTCACACGTTTGGCGACGCTCACCTTTATCTCAATCATATTGAGCAAGCTGAATTGCAGCTGTCGCGGGCCCCGCGGACGCTACCAAGTTTGAAGCTTGATCCGAGCGTCCATGACCTTTTCGATTTCCGCTATGATCATATCGCGATTGAGGGGTACGACCCGCATCCGACGATCAAGGCGCCGATTGCGGTTTAAGCGCTGATGGTTGAATTTGTTCAGATTGCTGCGGTCGCCACCAACGGCGTTATCGGCAAGAATGGCGCGCTTCCCTTTCGTCTCCCCAGTGACCTTAAACGTTTCAAGGCGCTAACGACCGGGCACCCGGTGATCATGGGACGGTTGACGTATGAAAGCATCGGGCGGGCGCTTCCAGGGCGACCCAATATCATCGTCTCGGGAAACCCGGAGTTTCGCGCGGAAGGGTGCGAGGTTTTCCCCGATCTGGAGACCGCGCTTGAACGCGGGCGGCAGTTGGCGGAAGGGTTGCGCAAAGATGCGGTCTTCATCCTTGGCGGCGGGCAGGTCTACGCCCAAACCCTAGCGGACGCTGACCGGCTGGAGATCACGCATGTGGACGCGCAGGTTGATGGTGACACGGTTTTTCCAGTCATCGATCCGGAAATCTGGCACAAGGTAGCTGAGGACCGTCCAGCCGCAGATCCACGCGACGAGGCGCCGATGGTGTTCGCGACCTACCGCCGCAGATGATGCCGTTTCGGTCCCCAAATGGCTCCGTTTAAGCAAGCTGTGCAGCGAAAAGAGCGGCTTTGGTGCGAAAATAGGCTCTTCGGGCCGATGCGAGCTTGAAAGAATCTGCAAGGCGGACCATGTGCATCCGCACAATCTCATACAAAGCGTGTGCGGCGCGATGGTGCTCAGCTTTGCACTGATCTTGTCGCGTGTGTTTCGAAAGGATGCAGATGCCCTGGAATAATCAGTCTGGTGGAAGCGGTGGCCCATGGGGCGGCGGTGGCGGCCCTTGGGGTGGCGGACCGCAGCGCGGTAATGGCGGTGGTGGACCGCAGGGCCCACAAGGTCCAGGTGGCCAGCGCCCGCCCGATCTTGAAGAGATGATCCGAAAGGGCCAAGATCGTTTGAAAACCATTTTGCCGGCTGGCGGTGGCGGTGGTGGAAAAGCGCCGTTTGGCGGCGCGAGCAAGGGGCTGATTGCCGTTGTGGCTTTGGTTGCCCTGGTTTTCGTGACCTACAATTTTTTCACCTTCCGGGTGCAGCCGGACCAGCAGGGCGTCGTGTTGCGTTTTGGCGAATTCTCTCGCACCGCGCAGCCGGGTTTGAATTTCCGGCTTCCGCCACCGTTTGAAACCGTCTTCACCCCGTCGGTGACGACGATCAACCGGGCGGATGTTGGTACGCGGGCTGAAGACCCTCGCCGTGCCGGCGCACGCGATGTCCCCGAGGAGAGCCTGATGCTTACCGGGGATGGGAACATCGTCGACATCGACTTCGCTGTGTTTTGGCGGATCGCTGATGCGCGTCTTTTCCTGTTCAACATTCAGAACCCCGAAGGATCGGTTCGCGCTGTTGCGGAATCAGCCATGCGCGAAGTGGTTGGGCGATCTGAAATTCAGCCGCTTCTCACCCAAGGTCGTCAGATTACTGAGACTGCCGTTCAGGAACTGATGCAGGAAGCGCTAGACAGTTACGGTGCGGGCGTTGAAATCACGCAGGTTCAGCTGTTGACCGTCGACCCGCCGAGCCAGGTGATCGACGCTTTCCGTGATGTGCAGGCTGCGCGCGCGGACAATGAGCGCGTCCAGAACCAGGCGCAGGCCTACTCGAACCGCGTGATTCCCGAGGCGCGCGGTGAAGCAGCCGTGATTTTGGAGGCCGCCACCGCTTACCGCGAACAAACGGTCGCGGAAGCGCGTGGTCAGGCCGATCGGTTCATCGCCGTATACAATGAGTACCGTTCTGCGCCGGAGGTGACACGTCAGCGCCTTTATCTCGAAACGCTTGAACGGATTTTCCGCGACAACGAAAAGATCGTTCTTGATACCGATGATGGTGGTCAAGGCGTCATACCCTTCCTTCCAATCAATGAACTCACGCGCCGTCAGGGAGCTACCCAGTAATGAAACGTTTATTTGGAGGCGCCGGCCTAATCGTGCTCGCGGTTGCTGCCGCACTCGTTTATTCGGCCGTGTTTATCGTCGATGAAACCGAACAGGCACTCGTCCTGCAGTTTGGTGAACCGCTCCGCGTCGAGAATGAACCGGGCCTGAAATTTAAGGTGCCGTTCATCCAGAATGTGAGCTATTTCGACCGGCGCGTGCTGGACCTCGACAGTCCGGTTCAAGAGATTATCGCCGCTGACCAGGAGCGTCTGGTGGTCGATACATTCGCCCGCTTCCGGATTACCGATCCTCTGGCCTTCTTCCAGACAGTCGGTAGCATTGCCGGGGCCCAGTCGCGGTTATCGACGGTTCTCAACTCGGCGACACGTCGTGTGCTTGGTGAGGTTAGCTACATCACGATCGTTCGTGATGATCGTGGCAACCTGATGAGCAGGATCCGTGATCAGGTGAACCGAGAGTCTCGATCATTTGGGATGGAAATCGTTGACGTGCGTATTCGCCGCGCTGATTTGCCGGAGGCGAACTCGCAGGCAATCTTCCAGCGCATGCAGACTGAGCGTGAGCGCGAAGCCACAGAGATTCGCGCGCAAGGTGAAGAAGCGGCCCAACGTATTCGCTCCCGTGCGGATCGTGAGGTGACGGTTATCGTTGCCGACGCGACCCGCGAAGGCGAGCAGATTCGTGGTGAAGGCGATGCGGAACGCACCGCGATCTTTGCCGAAGCCTTTGGGCGCGATCCCGAGTTCTTCTCCTTCTACCGTTCGATGCAAGCTTACGAAGCAGGCTTCTCCGACGGTGCGAGCCTCGTGATTTCCCCGGAATCGGATTTCTTCCGCTACTTCGGCGATCAGCAAGGCGGCGCGCAGCGGCCAACCGAAGGGGCTGCGGTGCCCACACAATAGGGTCGCATGGACGGCTTAATCGAACTCATCCTTCTGGTCCTCGGCGGCGCTCTCGTTGCCGAGGGCTTTTTGTACGCATTGTTCCCTGATGCCGCGCGGAAGATGCTCAGCATGGTCGAGCAGGTGAGCCCCCAGGCGCTACGGATCGCCGGTGTCGTGTCTCTGGCGATGGGGGTCGCCGCGTTTTACGCAGCTCGGACCTGGTTCGGCTCATAAAGGTGTGAGTTTGCCGGCTTTGTGTGTCGCGCCGGAATATTTGCTCCCTTGATCTCCTGATGCTTGCGGCCCACTTTACTATCCGCTTGCGCGCTATTTACGTCCTTCGGTGGTGCAGGCATGAGCAAAGGGGAGCGCGGCTTGAAGATGTTGTCTGATGCAGATGTGGCCGTCTCCGCCCGGTCGATACAACTTCGTGAGACGCCCTCAGTAGATCTGCCGAGCGCTGCGACTCGCTGTCTCCTGATGCTGGGGTTCCTCCTTATCGCGTGTTCGGTCGTGTTGGCGCCCAACCATGCGTTCGGGCAATCGAGTACCGATGTGCGGCCGGAACTTCGCCCGCAAATGCCCGTTAGCGTTGCTGACCTAGCCGAAGGCCTTCTGGGATCGGTGGTCAACATCTCAACCCGCCAGAGAATTGCCGGCAGGCGTGCCCTTCCATTGCCGAATTTGCCTGAGGGATCGCCGTTCGAAGACTTTTTCGAGGAGTTCTTCGATCAGGATGGGGGTGGGGATGGGCCATCACGCGAAAACTCTCTGGGATCCGGCTTCATCATCGATGAGCAAGGTATCATCGTCACCAACAATCACGTGATTGCAGACGCTGACGATATCGATGTTGTTCTGACGGACGGGCGCAGTTATCCCGCACAGCTTATCGGTCGTGATGAGGCGACCGATCTTGCGGTCTTGCAAATTGAACCGGACGAACCGCTACCCGCAGTCAGCTTCGGCGACTCAGACGCGCTGCGTATTGGTGATTGGGTCGTGGCGATAGGCAATCCGTTCGGCTTGGGTGGTTCGGTGTCGCTGGGCATTGTCTCAGCGATGAACCGCAATATCGGTGCGGGTCCCTATGATTCTTTCATCCAAACCGATGCAGCCATCAACCGCGGTAACTCTGGCGGGCCCTTGTTTGATCTCAACGGCAATGTGGTCGGTGTAAACACAGCGATCTTGTCGCCCAACGGCCGCTCCGTTGGGGTTGGCTTCGCCATTCCATCGTCGACGGTTGATGCAATTGTCACGCAGTTGGTAACGTTCGGCGCGACGCGCCGCGGTATGCTTGGGGTCAACATCCAGGAAGTGACACCAGACCTTGTTGAGGGCCTTCAACTGAACCGGCCGCGTGGTGCGCTTGTGTCCGCCGTCATGGACGGTGGGCCGGCGCAGGTCGGCGGTATCGAGCGCGGTGATGTGATTGTCCGGTTCGCCGGGCGCAGAATATCAAGCCACAATGATCTTCCAGCGCGCGTGGCACAGACGCCGCCTGGTACCGAGGTCCAGGTCGATGTCATTCGGCGTGGTGAGCCATTGAGCTTGTCGATCACACTCGCGCTTCGAGACGGTGAGGGAGCGGACGATATGCTCCTTGAAGAGGGGCCAGAGCCGGTCGCCTTGCTGGGGATGGAATTGGCGACGATTGATGAGGCCATGGAGCTTGGCTTTGATGTTCCCGATGAAGCTGTCGGTGCCGTTGTTGCCGTTGTTTTTTCCGATGGACCGGCTGCCGCGAAGGAAATCGAGCCTGGCATGATCATCGTGGAGGTTGGCCAGCAGATCGTTGAGACACCCGAGGATGTCGTTGAGCGGGTCGATGCCTTGCGCGAGGAGGGGCGCAACCAGATTTTGATGCTGGTCCAAGATGAAGACGGCCAAAGCCGGTTTTTCGCTATCCCCGCAGAGTGACGATGGTCGTCAACCAGCGCCTGGGTAACGTGCTTAGGCGCTGACGAAATCTGCGTCGCGATAGCCTTGCAAGTACAGCGCACCTGTGAGGTCGGCGTAGTTGAGTGCGACATCCGCTTGGGCGCGCACGGCGGGCTTTGCGCGAAAGGCAACGCCCAAACCTGACGCGCCGATCATGGCGAGGTCGTTCGCCCCGTCGCCAATTGCCATCGTATCTTGTAGGTCAACGCCCCGCTGGGCGGCATAGGCTTCGAGTGTCTGCTGCTTGGCCTCCTTGCCCAGGATAGGTTCAGCGACCTCCCCGGTCAGGACGCCGTCGCCCACGATCAAACTGTTGGCGTGATGCGCGTCGAAGCCAAGCACCTTTGCAACCTTCTTGGTGAAATGGGTGAAGCCGCCGGAAACAAGGACGCAATAGGTGCCATGGGCACGCATGGTGGCAATCAGTGTTTCCGCGCCACGGGTTAGGCGAATGCGCGCGTCAAAGACGCGGTCTATGGCGCTTTCGGGGATGCCCTTGAGCAAGGCAACGCGCTCACGCAACGCTGGTTCGAAGGCTATCTCGCCGCGCATCGCGCGTTCGGTTATCCCGGCAATATGATCCTTGATATTGATCTCGGCGGCCAATTCATCGATGCATTCCTGCTCGATCATGGTTGAATCCATATCGGCGAGGAAAAGCGCCTTGCGCCGATGGGAGGCTGGTTGAATCGCTACATCGACTGGCAGATGACGAAGCGCTTCCCCAACACGTTGCCTTGCGTTGGCTAAGTGTTCATCGCCCGACGGCGTGAAGGCGAGATCGTAGGCTGACAGGGAGGCAAGCTCCTGCGTCTGCACGTCGCCGCCGATAGCCTGCGAGGCCTGCGTGAGCGTTTCGTGCGTCAGGGCTTGGCTGGCGCGGGCAGCGATCAGCGTGCATATGTGCGTCATTGAGGGCGTCGTAAAGCTGTAAGGAAATGATTGGGGTGAGGGCCGCGCTGTGTATCGCAGGACCGACTGCCAGCGGCAAGTCTGAGCTTGCTTTGCGGCTCGCGCGTGAGGTTCACAAGCCAGTAATTGTGAATTGTGACTCGATGCAGGTCTATCGCGATCTGTCCATCATCACAGCGCGTCCATCGAAACAGGATCAGGCAGGCATCCCACATCAGCTTTTTGGTCATCGGGATGGCTCTCAGGCCTATTCGGTGGCGAAGTGGCGTGACGAGGTGCGGATTGTTTTGGCCGATGCGCAGGACGCCACGGTTGTCTTCGTCGGCGGTACAGGCCTGTATTTTCTGGCCTTGCTCGAAGGGTTATCGCCGATCCCCGAAGTTGATCCAACGGTTCGCGAGCAGGTTCGCGCCCGTTGCGAGTTGGACGGGGCGCCGACGCTCTTCGATGAGTTAGACGGTGAGATGCAGGCGCGTTTGCGACCAACCGATAGTCAGCGGGTTTCACGCGCGCTTGAAGTGCAGCTATCGACAGGCCGTTCGCTGGCTTATTGGCAGGATCTTCCGAAGGACGGCGGTCTTATCCGCGATACGGCGCTGGTGAAGCTGGTCCTGGAACCGGACAAGAGTTGGCTTGAGCAGCGCATTTCGATGCGCGCCGCGCTGATGTTCAAGGCCGAAGGCCTCGCTGAAGTGCAGCGACTTCACGCCCGAGGGCTGGCAGAGGATTTACCCGTAATGAGGGCTCTTGGCGTCGAAGTCATTGGTTCCTATTTGCAAGGCCGAACGGATCATGAGACAGCGCTCGATCATCTGAGCATGCAGACGCGGCGGTATGCCAAACGTCAGATGACGTGGTTTCGCGGTCACATGGCTGATTGGCTTTGGTGTGATCCGCAAGATGAAGCTCTCGCAGCGGCCGTGCTCAACGAGATTGCAAGTATGCCCAGGACAGGGTGAGACAGGGACTGAGAATGCGTAACCGAGTTTTCCGGGCCATGATGGTCTTCGGTCTAGTGCTGGCACCTGTAGCAAGCCAAGCTCAGGGTCGGCTCGTCACCGAGTATACGGCGCGGCTGAGTTCAGCAGACCACGAGACATCCCAAGGCGTGCGCCACGATACTGTTGCCGGCGTGCTTCGTCAGGACCGCGCCAACGTGCATAGGTTCGACGCTGCGGACCCCGAAGACGAGGTGGATGAGGTGTTTTCGGACCCCCATGAGCGCGGACGCTTTGAACGGCTCGTATCGCGCGGTCTTATCCGGCCAGATGTTCGTCGGGCTATTGTAAACGGCACGCCGTTGGTGCGTGTGACGGTTTATCCAACACGTGTTGATGTGGTTGTGCTGGAGCCCTGATGTGCGTTCCTGCGAACCGTGGGGCTTGCTGCGAGCGTCAAGAGCGCAAGGACTGAGATCGCAGCAAAAATTACCGAAAAGCTGAACCGTTCGGCAAAGAACCCGATGACCGGCGGGGCGAACAGTATGCCAGCGTAGCCGCAAAAGGTTGCAATCGAGATACCGATGCCTCGCGGGAGCCCGGGTGTGCGGTCGGCGGCAGCGAATGCAATTGGCACTATGTTCGCAAGCCCGAGACCTGCCACCCCGAACCCAATGATCGTGAGGGCCAGGTTTGGCGCAAGACCTGCCATAAGGAAGCCCGCAAAAGCCAGGATTGATGAGGCCGTCATGGTGCGCTGATCACCCAGTTGCATGCGAATTGGGTCACCGACAAAACGGACGCTGGCCATTGTTGCTGCGAATGCGGCGAAGGCGTATCCCGCCATCCAGGCGGGCACGTCGCGTTCATCGCGCAGATAAAGTGCAGCCCAGTCGAGCACCGCACCTTCTGCGGTAAAGCCTGCCAAGGCGATCAGTGCAATCAGGTAGATTGTAAGACTGCGTGGCAGCGTAAGTGATGGTTTCTCGATTCCTTCTCCGCGTTCGACCTCATCGTGCATAAGCCGTGATCCCCAAACCAGGCTGCCGACCAAAAGTCCGGCCGCGATCATCACCGATAGCCCCAGCGATCCCACGAAGCCTAAAACGGTTCCGCCCACTCCGGAGCCGATAAGAGCACCTAAGGACCAAAATCCGTGGCACGAAGACATGATTTGCCGGTCGTAGACTTGTTCGATGCGCGCCGCATTGGCGTTCATGGAGACATCCATCGAACCAACCGCTCCACCGAAGACCAACAGGGCAGCAAATGCCGTCACTGTTGATGGAGCCAGCAGTACGAGCGGAAGCACCGCTGTGCAGGCGAGCGCTGCAACTCTAAGAATCGTTGTCGAGCCACGCCGAGCGATGATCGCGCCCGTGATCGGCATTGTTACCAACGACCCAATCCCGATCAGCAGCAGGCTCAGACCCAGTTCGCTCTCTGAGAGGCCTTGCTTGTCCTTGAAATAGGGGATCGCGGGTGCCCAGCTGCCAACCAGAGCACCATTCATGACAAACATAGAGGAAACAGCGATACGGTGCTGCATAAAGGCAAGAGCCATGCGGCAGGGAGCTCTCTTGGGAAAACGTGGGACGGTGGGCGTGGCCTAACCGTTTTCGCACGCGCTGAACAGTGAGAATGGCGCATACTTGGCTAGTATTGGCGGCCTTTTACGGTTCTTGACGGTGCGCAAGCGATCGGTTACGAGGGCTTCGTTATGGTAGATGCTTCGAACATTGTACTTGTAGGTAGGCACACCGGGTGCGGGTCGTTGTAGATCCGTAAACAATCCGGTGTGCGCACAGGCCCTCTTCGAAGGGCCTTTTTTATTGTCTGAATCCGCGAGATGTATGTGGGCATCTTGCGGAACGAAACGGCCCTGAGGGCGGTACGAAAGGGATGGAAGAACGAGATGACACGGCAAATGACGGGCGCCGAGATGGTTATTCAGGCTCTGAAGGACCAGGGCGTTGAACACATTTTCGGGTACCCTGGCGGAGCGGTGCTGCCGATCTATGATGAAATCCATCAACAGTCGGATATCGAACACATTCTCGTCCGGCACGAACAGGGGGCCGGGCATGCTGCCGAGGGGTACGCCCGTTCAACTGGCAAATGCGGGGTTGCGCTTGTGACGTCTGGTCCCGGTGCGACGAACATGGTGACGCCGCTGACCGATGCACTGATGGATTCCATCCCCATGGTCTGCATCACCGGACAGGTCCCCACGCAGCTTATCGGGTCGGATGCATTCCAGGAGTGCGACACTGTCGGCATTACGCGGCCAGCCACCAAATACAATTGGTTGGTCAAGGATGTAAACGACCTACCTCGCATTCTGCATGAAGCTTTCTACATCGCTACGACTGGTCGCCCTGGGCCCGTGTTGGTCGACATCCCAAAAGATGTGCAATTTGCGATGGGCACCTATGAAGGCCCGCAGAATGGGCGCGCGCGCACCGGCTATGAAGGTTACAAGCCGCGCGTTAAAGGCGACCGCGAGGCCATTCGCAGCGCGCTCGAGCTGCTGTCGAAGGCGAAGAAGCCCGTCTTCTACACTGGTGGCGGGGTTATCAACTCAGGACCCGCGGCATCGCACTTGCTGCGCGAACTTGTCCGCGCGACTGGAATGCCCATCACCTCCACCTTGATGGGGCTTGGGGCGTTTCCCGCGTCCGATCCACAATGGTTGGGTATGCTGGGTATGCACGGCACCTACGAGGCAAACCTCGCCATGCATGACTGCGACGTCATGGTGAATATTGGTGCGCGGTTCGATGATCGCATCACCGGACGGATCGATGCTTTCTCGCCAAACTCAAAGAAGATTCACGTCGATATCGACCCCTCATCAATCAACAAGGTTGTGCGGGTTGACGTGCCCATCCTGGGCGATGTCGCGCATGTTCTGGAAGAGATGGTGCGCCTGTGGCCAAGTGTGGCCCACAACGTTGACAAGGCTGCGCTGAAAAGCTGGTGGGGCGAAATTGACCATTGGCGGTCGCGCGATTCGCTGCGTTACAAACCGAACGACAAGGTCATCATGCCGCAATACGCGATCCAGCGTCTGTATGAGCTGACCAAGGACCGCGAGACCTACATCACCACCGAGGTGGGCCAACATCAAATGTGGGCAGCCCAGTTCTATGGATTCGAAGAGCCAAACCGCTGGATGACGTCAGGTGGATTGGGCACTATGGGGTACGGGCTGCCAGCAGCGCTTGGTGTCCAGGTTGCCCATCGCGATGCGTTGGTTATCGACATTGCGGGAGACGCGTCGGTCCTCATGACGATGCAGGAGATGTCGACAGCGGTTCAGTACAATCTGCCGATGAAGATTTTTATCCTCAACAATTCCTACATGGGGATGGTCCGGCAGTGGCAGCAGCTGTTGCATGGCAACCGTTTGTCTCATTCCTACTCCGAAGCACTGCCTGACTTCGTAAAGCTTGCCGAAGCGTATGGCTGTGTCGGTATTCGTGCCGAAAAGCCAGATGAGCTCGATGACGCGATCAACGAGATGGTGGCGGTTGATCGTCCGGTGATCTTCGATTGCGTCGTCGCCAATCTCGCCAATTGCTTCCCGATGATCCCCTCTGGAAAGGCTCATAACGAGATGCTTCTGGGCGAGAGTGTGCCCGATCAGGAGATCGAAAACGCCATTGGAGAAGAAGGCAAAGTGCTCGTCTAGCACCGGGAGATTTAATCATGAACGCACAACATCAGCCCACCGGATCGGCTTACTTCCTTACTGACCTTGGCACCGAGGTGGAGACCCACACGCTTTCGATCGTTGTCACAAACGAGCCGGGTGTACTCGCGCGGGTCATCGGACTGTTTTCAGGCCGTGGTTACAATATCGACTCCTTAACGGTTTCCGAAACACAGCATGACAAACACCTATCCCGCATCACCATTGTGACTACCGGGCTGCCAGCGATTCTCGAACAAATTCGCCATCAGCTCGACCGGTTGGTCCCGGTTCATCAGGTCGCCGACCTGACCGTTGAGGCTGGCGACGCCCTCGAACGCGAGCTGGCGCTTGTGAAGGTGGCGGGAACCGGCGAAGCGCGGCTTGAGGCTTTGCGTCTGGCTCAGGCTTTTGGCGCAACGACCGAAGATGCGACACTGGAGAGCTTTGTGTTCCAGCTCGCAGGGCGGACCCGTGAAATCGATCGTTTCATTGATCTGATGGCGGAAATTGGCCTTGTCGAAGTGTCGCGAACCGGCGTGGCGGCGGTCACGCGCGGCGCCCAGGGAATAGCTTAACAAGCCATCGAGGCTTGCCCTTGGTCCGCCGCCGGGTGTGCTGCGACGCTGAACGTGGATCGTATATTAGAAAAGTTTTATTAAGTAGTTTTCTTTATATTTCGCGCCTCGCTTCGGGAGGCGCCTTTTATGCTTAAAAATTTTCGCTCTTCGGTCCAGACTGACCGACTTCTTACTGTCCTTGAAAACCTGTCCGCCAGCGTGATGGTGGCGGATAATGATCGTAATATCGTCTATATAAACAAGGCGCTGATCGCATACCTGTCTGAGAACGAAAAGGCTATTCAGCAGGACCTTCCCGCCTTCAAGGTGGATGGTCTTGTCGGTGCGAACATCGATATCTTCCACAAGGACCCCAGCCACCAAAAGCGCATGATTAGCGCGATGTCCGGTCTGTTTGAAACCATGATCGAGGTTGGTGGGGTGAAGTTCGATCTCGTCGCACAGCCGATCATCGGGTCAGGCGGCAAGCGCCTGGGCACTGTTGTCGAGTGGCGCGATGCTGCCAATCGCTTGGCGAGGCGCGATTACGAAGCACAGATCAAGGCTGTTGGGCGCTCGCAAGCGGTAATCTCCTTCATGCCTGACGGTACAATCCTTGACGCCAACGAGAATTTTCTGTCAGCAACCGGTTATCGTCTGGAAGAAATCGTCGGGAAGCATCATCGGATTTTCATGCCTAGCGCCGAGGCCAATGGACCGGACTATGGCCGGTTCTGGACTGACCTGGCCGCTGGTAAAGCATCAATTGGTGAAGTGGTTCGCTGCCGAAAAGATGGATCAGAACTCTGGCTTCGAGCGAGTTATAGCCCTCTGCTGAACGACAAAGGCGAAGTCTACAAGGTCGTGAAGTTCGCGTCTGACGTGACCTCTGAGATCGAAGCGCGCGAGCGACGCCAGGACGCCCAACAGCAAATGTCTGCCGATATAGGTCAGATCACCGGCGCAATATCCACCGCAAGCATGCAAGCGTCTACCGTGGCAAGCTCGTCCGAGCAGGCTTCGGAAAACGTTCAGTCGATCGCAGCGGGCATTGAAGAACTCGTGGCGTCCGTCAACGAGATTAACCGCCAGGTGGTCGACGCCAGCACTATTTCTCAGCAGGCGGAAAAAGAGGCAGAAACAACGACGGCAACTGTCACAGGGCTTTCCGAGGCCGCCGGAGAGATTGAGAACGTCGTCAAACTTATCTCTGACATCGCCGAACAAACCAACCTTCTGGCGCTGAATGCGACCATTGAGGCGGCAAGGGCCGGGGAGGCAGGCAAAGGGTTCGCCGTTGTGGCATCCGAGGTCAAGTCTCTCGCTACGCAGACGAGCAAGGCAACCGAAGAGATCGGACAACGAATTGCCAAGGTGCAAAGCTCGACCGGCGATGCGGTCAAAGCCATTGGTGCAATCACGGAAACGATCGTGAAGATCAGCGAAATCACCACAGTCATTTCGTCCGCAGTCGAAGAACAGTCCGCAACGACTACCGAAATGTCCGGTGCCATGCAGGTTGCCGCTGACGGTGTGTCTCAGATGAACGAAGGTGTTCGCGAGATTGCCGAAGCAACCGAATTGGTTGATGCGTCAATCCAAAAGGTCCAGGAAGCGGCGCAAGCGCTGGGCTAAACCGGCTGGCGGGCTTTGTGAGCAGCGTATACAACCCGCTGCATGAAGCTATCTGCCGAGCAAGAACGCGCCATCGCCGATGTGCGGCGCTGGTTCAAAGCCCCCGACCGTCCAGTTTTTCGCCTCTTTGGTTTTGCCGGAACCGGCAAGACCACGTTGGCCCGTTTGATTGCGGAGGATGTGTCTGGCGATGTCCAGTTTGCGGCGTTTACGGGTAAGGCTGCACAGGTTCTGCGCAGCAAGGGTGCGGAAAACGCGCGCACCATCCATTCGCTGATCTACAGGCCCAAGGGTGAGGAAGCTGATGACGAAACGGGCGAGAGTTCGCCCCTTTTTTCGCTCAACCGTTCCAGTCCGGTTTCAAAGGCTGATCTCGTTATCATTGATGAGTGTTCGATGGTCGATGAGGAGCTTGGCCGAGATCTTCTATCGTTCGGCACGCCGATCCTGGTGTTAGGTGACCCGGGACAGCTTCCTCCCGTCTCTGGGGGCGGATTCTTCACCGACCATGAGCCAGATGTGCTGTTGAGCGAAATACACCGGCAGGCGCGTGAAAACCCGATCATCGACATGGCCGACACGGTGCGCCAGGGCGGTCGGCTCGACCACGGAAATTACGGTGTTAGCCGCGTAATCCAACGTTCAGACGTCGACCAAAGCGAGGTACTGGCCGCGGACCAGGTTCTTGTAGGCACCAATCGCACCCGGCGTAAGTACAATCGAAGGCTGCGAGAGCTTCAGGGCTATCGGGGGTTGCTGCCGGCACAAGGCGACAAGCTTGTGTGCCTGCGCAACCGTTCGGAAAAGGGCCTGCTCAATGGGTCGCTTTGGTCAGTCAGCTCGGTAGGGCGTCGTAAAGGCAATACTTTGCAGGTTCTCGTCCGCTCCGAAGATGAAGGCGTCAGTCAGAAGGTCAGGCTTTCCGCCATGGCCTTCGAAGATCCCGAAAACGCGCCTCCGGTGCCTAGATCGATGGACGCTTTCGACTTTGGTTACGCGTTGACGGTGCACAAAGCTCAGGGCTCGCAGTGGGACCATATCGTGTTGTTTGATGAGAGCTGGGCCTTCAAGGACTACCGCGAGCGATGGTTGTATACGGCGATCACGCGAGCTGCTGAGCGCCTGACAATTGTTCGTTGAAGCCGGCGACGCCTTACAGTGCATGTCTCAAGTGAAGCGAACGAAGAACCAGTAGGCAAGAAGCCAGATCAGCGCGTAGGCGCTGGCGACAGCCCAGCGCGAGCGGAAACGTTCCGGATCGGGCTTGGCGATGGGCGCGCGGCTTGCCCAAGCGAAGACCAAATACCCCGCGAATAGGCCAGGAAAACCTGTGGCAAGGAAAACCAGGTGGCCGAGTACCCACCAAGAGCCCCATGCCATGCCTGCGCTGGCTAAAGGAAAAAATGATACCAGAACCCAGACTGCGAGGATGAGCAGGGCCGGGGTGAACAGAAGCGCGTCTGTGCTTTTGTAGCGAAGCATAATTTGGCAACCCATAATCGTGTTGAAAACCAGAGCGGACCACAGCGAAACGATTAGTCCGCTGCTGCTCATGCTTTCCGAAAATAGGTCGCAAATTCAGAGGTTTAAGTCTGGCTTCGCCGCGCATTGTGTCGCGCGACATACTGGCCGCCGCATCAGTCAATAATCGAGACAGGCGACCGTGAGATTGGGCTTTAGCTTAGTTCCAGTTCAGCTCGTTCCGCCTCGGTGAAAACCCGGCTGCGTGTGAGGAAACGCTTCTCCCGACCATTATCGAGACTGAACATCCCGCCGCGCCCTGGCACGACATCAAGGATCAGTTGCGTATGTTTCCATGCCTCGAACTGCGGCCCGGAAATCCAAACTTCGGTGCCGTCCACAGTACCCAGATGGACGTCTGAAGCGCCAAGAGGGAATTCGCCCTTGGGGTAGCACATGGGAGACGATCCATCACAGCAGCCACCGGATTGGTGAAACATGATCTCACCATGGTCTGCCTTGATCTCCGCCATGAAATCCAGTGCTTCGGGCGTTGCGGCGACCCTGGCAAGCGGGTCGGTGCCAGCGACAATGTCTCCGTCCGTGGCGCACCCTATCTGTATCGTATCGCTCATAGCTTTTCAGTCTCCCGGCTGAGCCGTTGGGCTCTTTTTGAAGAGAATTATATAATGTTTGCCGCAAAGATGGGAAGCGATGGCAACGCAGCCAACTGCATGCATCTGAAAGGGCATGTATCAGGCGGCACGTGCCCCCAACTGGCGCACCTCCTCGATGCGGTCGGTAACTGTCTTCTCATCGGCCTCGGTGGTCGGCGCGAAATAGGTAATGTCCACCGGCTTGAAACCCACAAACCCCAGGATCTGACCCTTTAGCTGTTTCTTGATCGCGTTCCCGTAGGCGAGCGCAAGGAAAAAGCCCGGCGTATCTGCGGTGATGATCACGCGTGCGCTCCTGCCGGTCAGGAGTGGTTTCGGCAGTCCCAGCTTCGTCGTTTCGCGGGTTGAGAAAGCGCGGCCGGGAACAAGTGCGCGATCCATGAAGCCTTTGAGTTTACCGGGTAATCCGCCCCACCACATGGGCGTACAGATGACCCAGTGGTTGCACCATTCGATGTCGGCCAGGGCAGCTTCCAAAGCCGGCTCGAGCGGTTTGGCATTGTCATAACCAGCCTCGCCGTAATCGGCGTCAAACTGTATTTGGTGCAGGTGCTTGATGCGGACTTCGTTGCCATTCTGCTCTGCCGCGGTCTGATAGCTCTCCGCAAAACTCCGGCTCAACGACTTCTCGGCGGGATGGCCGTTCAGGATAAAAATTCGCTTTCCCATGTGCACGCTCCCTGAGCTTGTCAGTCGTCCCGTTTAGGTCACCGGCGCTTCCAGCCCCCTAATGCCTAATGAAAGGCCCGCCGCATCGCGTGCGGCGGGCCAGAATTTCGTACTTCCGGAAAGCAGGACTTAGAAGAAGCCCAGCGTATTGGGGTTGTAGCTCACCAGCATGTTTTTGGTCTGCTGGTAATGGTTGAGCATCATCTTGTGGTTCTCACGACCGATGCCCGACTGCTTGTAACCGCCGAATGCCGCGTGCGCCGGATACAGGTGATAGCAGTTGGTCCACACACGCCCAGCCTTGATGCCGCGACCGAAGCGGTAGCAGGTGTTCGCATCGCGGCTCCATACGCCGGCCCCAAGGCCGTAGAGCGTGTCGTTGGCGATATCCATGGCTTCTGCTTCGTCCTTGAAGGTCGTGACAGAAACGACCGGCCCAAAGATTTCCTCCTGGAAGACCCGCATCTTGTTGTGGCCGCGCAGCACGGTCGGCTCGATATAGTAGCCGCCCGACAAATCGCCTCCGAGATCGGCTTCTTTGCCGCCGGTAAGCACCTCCGCGCCCTCCTGTGATGCGATGTCGAAGTAGGAGAGAATCTTCTCCTTCTGTTCCGACGACGCCTGCGCGCCCATCATGGTGTCGCCGTTGCGCGGATCGGCCTGAATGATGGCTTTGGTCCGCGCCAAAGCGCGCTCCATGAAGGCGTCGTAGATGTCTTCGTGGATGAGCGCACGGCTGGGACAGGTGCAAACCTCGCCCTGGTTCAGCGCAAACATCACGAAGCCTTCGATGCATTTGTCGAAGTAGGCGTCATCTTCGCGCAGGACGTCCTTGAAGAAGATGTTCGGCGATTTTCCGCCCAGTTCCAGCGTCACGGGAATGATGCTCTCGGTCGCATACTGCATGATCAGGCGGCCGGTCGATGTCTCGCCGGTGAAGGCGATCTTTGCAATCCGGTCCGAGCTTGCCAGCGGCTTGCCTGCTTCAAGGCCAAACCCGTTGACGATGTTCATCACGCCTGGAGGCAGAATGTCGCCGACCAATTCAGCGAACACCATGATCGTGGCGGGTGTCTGCTCGGCTGGCTTGAGAACAACGCAGTTTCCTGCCGCCAGTGCCGGCGCGAGCTTCCAGGCGGCCATCAGCAGCGGGAAGTTCCACGGGATGATCTGGCCGACGACGCCCAGCGGTTCATGAAAGTGGTAGGCGACGGTGTCGTCGTCCAACTCGCCCATGGAGCCTTCCTGGCCGCGGATTACCGAGGCAAAGTAGCGGAAGTGATCGATGGCGAGCGGCAGGTCGGCGAGACGCGTTTCCCGCAGTGCCTTGCCGTTATCCCAGGTCTCGCAGATCGCCAGAAGCTCCAGATTGTCTTCCATTACCTGTGCGACCTTGAGGAGCATATTGGCTCTGTCGGTCGGCGATGTCTTTCCCCAGGCGTCTTTTGCGGCGTGGGCGGCGTCCAGTGCGGCGTTCACGTCATCGGCGTCCGAGCGGGCTACTTCACCGATGTCCGCGCCCGTCACCGGCGACGTGTTCATGAAATAGCGGCCCGCCTTCGGCGCAACGAACTGCCCGCCAATAAAATTCTCGTAGCGTTTCGCGAACGGCGAAACATGCGTTCCGGCGTCAATAAGTGTTTGATCGTTCATAAGAGTGTCCCTCGTTGAACAGGCGTTTTCTCCATGGGCCATGAGAGATCTTGTGTCTCTTTGCCCGGTGCAAGCCGCGTGCGCAGGCGCTCAGCAAACCGCTGCGTCGGCTAACGGCGTTAACCTGCATTCCATAGAGCCTTTTGTCGTGAGGGATTGCCCGCATACCAAACGCCGCAGCACGCCCGACCGCGGAACCGCACCGTGCGTCTCACAAGCGCGGAAAGTCGACGCGTTTCGGCTGCTCAGCTTGGGCAGGCTGAGAGGTCAACAGGAATGTGTGTCCGCAGGCGCGGAAAGGCATCCGGGGCGACCTCGCGTACCCGGCCCAACAGTTCGCGCATCTCCGATTGATCGTCTGTCGCTGAAATCAACACGACATAATAGCCAGGGCACAAAAACTCGAACGTGTCGCTGGGTGCCACAAACGCCACAATATCGCGTTGCACCAGTTCGTTGCGCACATCGTGCGCGCTGTCTTCGAAGATAAAAGAGCCCGCCTGAATAAAGACGCGGCGCTCAGTCTCGGTTTCCGAGCCAGTATGGGTGCCGGTGCTGCCGGTCGTTGTCGGGTCGGTGGTGTCTGCGATGGCCTGACCGTTTCCGCCATTGCCCGTGCCATCGTCAAAAAGCAACGGATACGCGTGCATGCCGACACCCAGGATCAGCAGGAAAATACCGGTTATGAGAGCCTTGTTCTGTCGTTCCGCTTTGATCTCGATGTAGGTCCCGAACTTGCCCGCAAATGAAAGAAACAACAGAGCGATACCGCTGACGGCGATAATCGTTGCGATGTTGGTTTCAACAAGAACGCCGATGATGTGTTCCATGATGCCCTCCGACGCCAACTTAGCCGCCTACTAACCCAGTCAAGAACGCGGGCAGGGCAGCGTCTGTGATCTATAGCACAACCGGCTTAGTTATCAGCATTGGCTGAAACCTGACCTGGCTGGTCATTGTCCGCGCTGCAGACGGAGGGTCCGTGGGTCGATCCAAAACCGCAGCTCTTGGACATAATTGCTGCGTTTGACGGCGTCGTTGGCGTTGCGGGTGGCGCGCTTACCCTTACCGCTGTGTGGACATCGCCGCTCGCCGGTGAAATGCTCTCAGTACTGGTTCAGGGGGAGCTTTACGCATGAGACGAACACCAACCAAACGATCCAGATTGTCCAAAATCTGCGGTCTTTTGCTGCTCGGGATGCTCTGGGCCGTTCCAGCCACCGCGCAGAACTTTTCCGCATGGAGTTGCGGTGATCTTTGGTACGAGCGCAATGCGGTGTTTGCGGACTGGAATTACTGCTTCCAGAGCCAACGCGGCATCAACACCTTTGGCAATGTGGGTTGCTACCGCAGCAGCCAGGAAGCCCTTAACGCCATGGGTTCGGATACCCGCCGCTACATTGAGCGCATACGCTCCGAAGAGCGGCGGCGGGGCTGCTAACGCAGGGTTCGGTCTCGCTTTTGAGCAATGGGGCGCACGTTGGTGGAGGGCGAATGGTGACGCTCGCCAACAAGCTCCTCGCTGTATGCCTTAATGCATCGATCCCGTTTTTCGGCGTTCTGAGTTTCGACTGGCTTGCCCAGCCTAAGAGCCGGCACATTGCGCTTTTTGGCCTTTGCAGTGTCCTGGTACTGTTCGTTGGTCAGAACGATCTTGTCCTTGGCCGCTACCATGTAAGCGGCTTGACGACCCCGGTCACGGTAATCCTGACGATTGGATTTATCTGGTCTGTGATCATCACTGTCGGCTCCAAACAGCTGGGCCCCTTCAATGTGCGGCGCTGCGCGGTTGGGGCGGCGATAGCGTTTTTCATCACTCTTGTGTATTGGCAGGCGCCGCATTCGTCTCGTGTTCTGGCAAATAGTTTGGCGCCTTTCATCGAGGCCCAAGACGTTATCACCTATCGCACGCCCGCCACGGAAAAGGTCGGCGGTCTTAGGCTCACCAGGAACGTGCCATCGTCACCCTCGGCGCTGACTCTTGGTTTTTCAATTGCTGGCGTGGGAGATGTTGTGGCGCAGGCTGGCGGCGTGCCGGTCATTTGTTCCCCGCAGCAGGCGGCATGGGCCTGCCGAGAGTTCTCCACCGTGTGCCAGTTCCTCAAAAACGAAACGACGACCGTCCACCAAAACATCGACATCGCCTTTGAGGTCCAGTCGGGGCAGCTGATTATCGTCACGGCACCTCCCTTCGAAGAGATGGGCTCCGCTGATGGGCTGATCCGCAGCCTTGGTTTTGCGCTGAGAGACTATGAAGACGTCTTTACGGTACACCGTGTGTTTCGCAGCGGGACGGTATTCTCATCTGGTGAAATCGTGCAGCCCTCTGGCTGCCCGGACGTGCCTTTTGAACAACCCAGTTGACAGACACAGATTCTGCCAACCGGTTCGAAGCGCAGTGCCGGAAGGCCGATCGTTTGTTCGTCAGAAGCCTCGGATGCCCGTTCCTCTTGCCTTGCTGCCTGACAATTGAGCTTGCGTGCAACGATGAGCGACCGCAACTTTGAGTTCCCCCTCAACAAGTTGCGAGAGAACCATGGCTCCCCTTAACCCGCTCGACGTCTGGGCTCCGATTTTTCGCGCCCCTTTTTCTGGCGATGTCACGCAATCCATTGCCCCAAGATTCTGGTCACCTGATATCCAGGGTGTTCCCGAAATTGAGCACAAGGTCGAGACTGAAGTCGCCAGCTTCGGTAAGCAGCTTGGAAAACTGCTCGAAGCTGTTGAGGCGCTAGGAAAGAACGCCAAACTTGCCGAGAAAGAGGACCTCGACAAGCTGGCGGCCATCAGCGACCTCTTGACAAGGATTGACGCCGTTAAGAAGGAGACGACGGAGGCGCTCGAAGCCGATGCAAAAAACGCGATGCGGCGTCTGAAAAACGCCGACCCTGGCGCGTGGAAGCGGATCAGAGACACCGATTAACGACGCGGCTGGGACGAGGCCTTTGCGGGAACGGCGATGAAATGCGTGCTTCGAGCAGCGCCTAGCTCGATGCCTTTGGTACGCGGCCCTCATGCCCCTCCACGACCTGCAGCATGGATGAATCGTCCTGTGAGCCATGAGCCTGGGAGGCTTCGACATACCAGGCATGGGCGTCTTCGCCGACGCTCATGTTGAGGCCTAAGCCGCGTGCCATCTGTAGGCAGTAACGGGCGTCTTTTTCGCGTAACCCAATGGCTAGGCCGAAACTGTCCGCAGCTCGACCTTCGAGCATCGGCTTGATCATGCGCACCGTATGCGGGCTGCCAATCGGCCCAGTTTTCACCGCAGCCTCGGTGGTTTCGACGTCAAGGCCGAGGCGACGGGCGACGTTTGCTGCCTCTGCGATGGCAGCGACGTGCACCGCGCCAAGCAGGTTGTTTAACAGCTTGTAGGCCGTACCGGTCCCAACGGGGCCAAAGTGGAGAATGGATTGCGACAGTGTTTCAAGCCACGGGCGGGCCAAGTCCAGATCGGGCTTACTGGCACCGACCAGGAGAACCAGCTTGCCCTGCGCAGCTGCGGAAGGCGGTCCATTGACCGGGCAGTCGAGATAGCGAAGGCCCGCGCCCTTTGCTGCGTCTGCGAGGCGTTTGCTGTGATCATGAGAGATTGTTGAGCACTCGATTACAAAGGTGCCCTTTGCCAGAGCCTGCATCGCGCCTTGTTCTGATAACCAGCAGTGCGTCGAGGCTTGATCGTCGGCAACCATGGAGAAGACAGCATCAGCGCCCTCGGCTGCCTGTTGGGGCGTTGCCGCAACGCGCGCACCTGACGCGGCGAGCGCCTCCGCTTTACCGGGCGAGCGGTTCCAGACTGTCACGTCATGGCCGGCTTGCAACAAACACGACGCCATGCCCCGCCCCATCATGCCGAGCCCGAGAAACGCTAGCTTTGCCATGGGTTCCAACCTCTTTTTATAAAGAAAAGCCTCGAGACTGGGTGCCTCGAGGCTTCGGATTATCGATCACGCTTGAAAGGCGATAAAGGGCTGGTCAATTCTTCTCTTTGTCGACCAGTGCTTTTTCTGAGATCCATGGCATCATTCCGCGCAGGCGCTCGCCGACCTCCTCGATGGGGTGGGCCGCGTTACGGGCGCGGGTCGCCTTGAACGAGGTTTGAGACACCTTGTTCTCGAGCATCCAATCCCGCGTGAATTTGCCGGACTGAATGTCTTCGAGAACCCGCTTCATCTCGGCCTTGGTTTCCGGCGTGATGATGCGTGGCCCGGTGACATATTCACCGTATTCGGCCGTGTTCGAGATCGAGTAGTTCATGTTGGCAATGCCGCCCTCGTAAATGAGGTCGACGATGAGTTTGGTTTCATGAAGGCACTCAAAATAAGCCATCTCGGGGGCGTAACCAGCTTCCACGAGCGTTTCGAAGCCCGCCCGGATGAGTTCGACCATGCCTCCACAAAGGACGACCTGCTCGCCAAACAGGTCGGTTTCGCACTCTTCCTGAAAGGTTGTCTCGATGATGCCTGCGCGCCCGCCGCCATTGGCTGAGGCATAGGACAGGGCGAGGTCGTGCGCATTGCCAGTCGCGTCCTGATCAATCGCGATGAGGGTCGGTACGCCGCCGCCGCGCAGATATTCCGAGCGCACGGTGTGACCCGGCCCTTTCGGCGCGACCATGAAGACGTCGAGATCGGCGCGGGCCTCGATGAGGTTGAAATGCACGTTAAGTCCGTGCGCAAAAACAAGAGCTGCGCCCTGCTTCATGTTGCCGGCCAGGTTTTCGGCGTAGATGTCGCCCTGCAGCTCGTCCGGGGTCAGCATCATCACCACATCGGCCCATTTCGCGCCCTCGGCGGGCGTCATGACTGTGAAGCCCGCTGCCTCTGCCTTTTTGGCCGTAGCGGAGCCTTCGCGCAGCGCAATCCGCACATCTTTGACACCTGAATCGCGCAGGTTCTGCGCATGCGCATGCCCCTGGCTGCCATAGCCGACGATCAGGACGGCCTTGTCCTTGATGAGATTGATGTCCGCGTCGCGGTCATAATACACGCGCATGTTTGTCTCCGTTTGCGGGTGAGGGCGCTAGCTCAGCGCCGTGGCATAAAGGGAAAGAAAAGTGTCGATGGCCTTTGCCGCGCGGGCGCGACGGTCACCCTCATTCAGCTCCGGGTCATCACCAAGTAAAGCCCGGATGTGAAGGTCGCCGACAATCAGACCGTACAGAAGTGTGTAGGCTTCCTGTGCGGTGTCGAATGCGATGAAGCGCTGCCGCTTGCCGTGAGTAAGCAGCTGGGTGGCACGGGCCTCGATCCGGCGCTTGCCTCTGTCAACGAGAAGCGCGCCGAGCCCAGCGCTCTCGCCGCGCACATGCTCGCCGGGGACCTGGCCGATCGAGAGGCGGTTGAGAGCAAGCGAGGTCTCTGACAGCAGAACTTCCAGCAGGTCTTCCGCGAAGGCCAGCAGCGCGGCGTCGAACGCGTCTTTTGTCGAGGGCAGGGCACGGTCATCGGCGCCGCGAACCTTTGATGCCTGGAAGGTGACGATGGCGGCGAGGATTCCGTCGCGATCGCCGAACCATTTGTAGAGGCTTTCTTTCGAGCAGTTTGCGGCCTTCGCTAAGCCAGCCGTGGTCAGCGCCTTATCACCGCCTTGCACAAGCAGGTTGAGCGCGATCTCGAGGACGGCGGCCTGGCGTTCGGTGAATTCAGTGTCGCCGGAAGGTGCATGTAAGCTGTCTACGGCCAAGGAGGAGCTCTTTGGTAGGTACTGTACGGTTCGGTACGCGCTTCAACAGGAATTCGCGTGAGCCGTCAAGCGGAACCAGAAGCAGATTTCGTTGGCTAAACGTTTTGACCGCAGGCCGCCCGATAGCGCCGAACGGCTTCGGCATAGCCATGGGTAAGAGCGTCCGCCGTCAAAGCATGGCCGATTGAAACTTCGGCAATCATCGGCGCCGAGCTAAGGAGGGGCGGGAGGTTGTCGAGCGTCAGATCGTGGCCGGCATTGATGCCCAGCCCTTCGCTGTGCGCAGCTTCGGCAGCATTTTTGAGCTTGGCCAATTCCTGAGCTTTCGCATCCGGATCAAATGTGTGGCCGTAAGGGCCGGTGTAAAGTTCGACCCTATCGGCACCGACTTCCTTCGCGCTCGCCATCTGGCCCGCATCGGCGTCCATGAACAGGGACACGCGAGCGCCGAACGCCTGCATCCGCGCGCAGGTTTCTCGCAGCATCGCCGCATGCGCCCCGACGTCCCAGCCATGATCCGACGTTGCCTGTGCCGGATCGTCAGGGACGAGCGTGACCTGGGTGGGCCGCGCCTGTTCGCACAGGGCAAGGAAGCGCTCTTCGGGGAAGCCCTCCATGTTAAACTCTTTACCCTGAAACTGAGCTTCGGACAGTAACGCCTTGATATCATGTACATCGTGCGTTCGAATGTGGCGCTGATCGGGCCGTGGATGTACGGTGATCCCAACCGCACCTTCTTCCAGACAAATACGACACAGATCGGTCACGGACGGCCAGGGCAGATCGCGGCGATTGCGCAAATGAGCGATGGCGTTGACGTTGACAGACAGTTCAGTGGGCATGGAGCGTTCCGTTCATCGTTTCGGGCTGCCGGACATGCGCCCGCAACGCCGCCGCGTCAACCGCGATTTGCCCATCTCAAGAGGGCTAAAAGCAGGCTTCGCCTATCGCCGCCCTTATGGCACGGCCATAGACGCTTTATGGCTCGGCCATGGACGGTTTTCTTCGCGACATAGGCGCAATGGTTGCCCAGCTCGACCTCGGCACGACCGCTTGGATCATGGTCGTGTTCTTTCTCGCGGGCGTCATCAAAGGTGTGGTCGGCTTCGGCATGCCGCTTTTCGCCCTGAGCGTTTTGTCGATCAGCATGCCGCTGTCGGTTGCCATTGCGGCCAATGTGGGTCCCTCGTTGGTGACCAATTTCATGCAGGCTGTCCGAGGGCCCTATCTCCGGCGGCTGGTGCGGCGGCTATGGCCGTTTCTCGTTCCCGCACTGGCACTCATCTGGCTAGGTACGCGTATCCAGACGCTTATTGATCCCGCCATTCCGGGCTTGCTGCTTGGCGTCCTCGCTATGGCGTTCGCGGCAACCGGTCTTTCCGGCTTTGCGCTGCGTTTGTCCGCTGAGGCGGAACGCTGGCTTGGACCGGTCGTTGGCTCCGTAAACGGCTTTGTCACGGGGATAACCGGGGTCTTTGTCATCCCCGGTGGCCTTTACCTGCAGTCTCTGGGCCTCAGGCGCGACGAACTGGTGCAAGCGCTGGGCATTTTGTTTCTGCTTTCAACGGCGATGATCGGCGTCGTGTTCACCGCCAAGAGCCTGATGACACCGACGCTGGCGCTCGTGTCCGCGCTGGCAATCGGTCCGGGCATCGTCGGAATGCGGATCGGCGAGCGGCTGCGTCAGCGTTTGTCCGAGCGTCTGTTTCGTATCGTTTTTCTGCTGGGCCTAGGTGTGATCGGCTTCTCGCTCACTGTGCGAAACGGTGCCGCCTTACTCGGCTGAACGCGCAAGCAAAGCATAGTCAAAACCCCTGTGCACTACGCGTTAAAAGTGTGTTAACTCTTTGTACGAGGGCAAAGAGCTTGGTTTGAGGAGACCAAAATCATGAAACGCTTTCTAACACTTGCCGGCGCGGTGTTTCTGGCTGGAGCAATGGCGTTGAGTACCGTTCAGCCGGCGGAAGCTGGAAATCGTCGAGGCGCCTTGGTTGCGGGGCTGATCATCGGCGGTGTCACCGCGGGCATCCTGGCAAGCCAGGCCCGCAACTACCACCGGCCGCAGTACTACTCTTACCGAGGCCGTCACGTACGCTTCGGGCGGGGCCACGTTTGGAACCAGCACGTGCGCTACTGCTACAACCGGTACCGGTCCTATAACCACCACAACAATTTGTTCCTGGCGTACTCGGGCCGTTATCACCACTGCCGCTCGCCGTTCATCCACTGAGCGGACGGGTTTTCCTCGTTAGTTCGGCGGTGTATGCACGCCTACCCGACCCGGTGCCTTAGCGCCGGGTGACGGGCATTTTCACTGTCCTTTGGACAGGCTCCGGGGCAGGTTGCACATGCCGCTGAACTATCAGATTTTCGACGTCTTTGTGTCGACACCATTTGCCGGTAATCCGCTTGCGGTCGTTGATATGCGTGTCGAAGCGTTCGCTGGAGAGCGGTTTCCCAGCGATGATGCGCTTCTGCGCATCGCGCGGGAGTTCAATCTCTCCGACACGATCTTTCTGTGTCATCCCGAAAATGATGTGCACTCGACGCGGCTGCGAATCCTGACCCCCGACCGTGAGTTGCCATTTGCGGGCCATCCGACCGTCGGCGCGGCCGTGGCTTTGAGCCGCGCGTCTCTGGCTGAGGGTTTGTCGGACGGTCTGGTCCTTCTGGAAACAGCGATTGGCGCCATTCGGGCAGCTGTCTCGTTTGAGCCAGACGATCCTGATCGCAATCGTGGCTTTGGCGAGTTTGATTTGTTGCATCTGCCACGGCGCTACACTTGGTCGGCGACGAAGGCAGAAATCGCCTTGGCGCTTGGCCTTGATCCTGGGCAAGTGGGTTTTGAAAACCATCTGCCGACCGTTTTTGATGGCGCGCTGCCCTACCATCTGGTGCCGGTGCGTGATCAGGCGGCGCTGGCGTCGGTCAAACCCAAGGCGGCGGCCATCGACAAGCTTCTTGGAATGTCCGATCGGCCGCCTGGCGTATTCGAACAGGCCCGCGACAGCCTGTACGTTTACACCCGTGATGCGGTCGCAGCCGACGCCGACTTCTCAGCTCGTAAATTGTGGCCGGAAAACGGGGTAGTCGAGGAGGACCCGGCGACGGGTTCCGCCGTGGCCAGTTTAGCGGGCGCCATCCATCTCTTCGATGCACCGATGGCTGGCCTGCATCGCCTGAGCATCGAACAGGGCGTCACAATCGGGCGGCCTTCAAGGCTCACGCTTGAGGTACAGGTCGGCGAAGATGGCGGCTTGCAGCGCGTGCGGCTGGGCGGCGAAGCAATACTGATCGGTGAGGGCACTTTGCTTTGGCCTTGAGCCCATTCAATTGACCCGAATTCGCTGATCCAAGCCCCTGAGCCACCATTCCAATACTCTTCCGATTGCGCGAGCCCAATCAATGACGCTGCCTTACCGCATCTTCGATGTCTTCACGCAGACCCCGCTCGCCGGAAACCCGCTGGCGGTGGTGGATCGGCGCGAGGTATCCCTGTCCGATGAGCGCATGCAGGCGTTGGCAGGCGAGTTCAATCTCTCAGAGACGGTTTTCCTATGCCCACCGGACAAGCCGAGCCATACCGCGAGCCTGCGCATCTTCACCCCTGACCGCGAGCTACCGTTCGCGGGGCATCCCACGGTTGGAGCGGCTGTCGCGCTGGGTTGCGATCTTTTTTCCGCCGGTATCGATACCGGGATTGTGTTGCTCGAAGAGCAGATCGGGCTCATTCGCTCGGCGGTGAGGGTCGACGCGGACCCGGCCATGCGGACGGGTGGATTTGCCGAATTTGACCTTGCCACCTTGCCGACGCGCGCGCCTTGGGATGTCGACAAAGCCGATCTCGCCCTCGCGCTTGGTCTAAGCCCCCACCAGATTGGCTTCGAAAACCATGTCTCGTCCGACTTTGATGGCGGCATGCCCTACTTCTGCGTCCCGGTGCACGATCTTGATGCCCTCAACAGCATCCAGCCCAATGCGCCCCTGTTTGCCGAGCGTTTCGCAGGCGGGCGGGGCCATGACAGCATGTATGCCTACACGCGCGAGACGGTCGGTGCGCATAGCGCATTTGCCGCGCGCATGATGTGGCCCGTCGGAGGGGTCGTCCGTGAAGACCCGGCAACGGGATCGGCAGTTGCATCGCTGGCGGGCGCGATTATGGCTTTTGACGCTCCGATGGAGGGCCTTCATCGCCTGACCATCGAGCAAGGCTTCGCGATGGGGCGTCCATCTCATATCGAGCTGGAACTTGAGGTCGATAGCGCGGGAAGTTTGCGGGCAGCGCGTCTTGGTGGGCACGCCGTTTGCGTCGCCGAAGGTGTGCTGAAGCTGTGATGCATGGCCCTTGTGCCGGGTTGCCAAGCCATTAAGGACTGGGTAACGGTCGCGTTGCACACTGTGCAATGGACACACTGAGGCTTTGCGATGATGCAGATCGCTGCTCTTTCAGGTCAAAAGGCTTTGCGACCCGACGCCGGGCCGCTCGCGCTTGCGCGACTCCTCCTTATCAGCCCCTAGGGACCGTCGGCGTTCAGACGCGCCGGGTTTTTAGGGGATTTCAAAAGACCGCATCCAACCTTTTGAAGTTGCGCCACAACGAGAGCGCACAAGGAGACCGAGCCATGGCCGCCAATCCGGCTTCCGCAACAATTGACCCGTCCCACCGTGACTATGTGCGGATTTTTGACACGACCTTACGCGACGGCGAGCAGTCGCCCGGCGCATCCATGACCCTTGAAGAGAAGCTGCAGGTCGCAGAACTGCTGGAAAGCATGGGCGTCGATATTATCGAAGCGGGCTTTCCGATCGCTTCCAACGGCGACTTTGAAGCTGTCTGTGAGATTGCCAAACGTTCCGATGGTTCGATCATCGCTGGGCTCGCCCGCGCGATCAACGCCGATATCGACCGTGCAGGGGAAGCGGTGAAGCACGCCAAGCGCGGACGCATCCACACCTTCGTTTCGACGTCGCCGATTCATTTGGCGCATCAGATGCGCAAGAATGAGGATCAGGTCCTTGAGATCGTCGAAGCGACGGTAACGCGGGCGCGCAATCTGATTGACGATGTTGAATGGTCGGCGATGGACGCGACCCGAACGCCCATCGAGTTTCTGGCCAAATGCGTTGATCTGGCCATCAAGAATGGCGCCACAACGATCAACCTGCCAGATACGGTGGGCTACGCGACGCCCGAAGAGTACAAGACGATGTTCGAGCGTATCCGCTCGATGGTGCCGGACTCTGACAAAGCCATCTTCTCCGTGCATTGCCATGATGATCTGGGCATGGCGGTCGCAAACTCGCTTGCCGGCGTTGCCGGCGGCGCGCGGCAAGTTGAATGCACCATCAACGGCTTGGGCGAGCGGGCAGGGAACGCCGCGCTTGAAGAAATCGTCATGGCGATCCGAACGCGCGGCGATGCGCTGCCTTACGCGTCCGCGGTCGATCCGAGCTTCCTGACACGCGCGTCCAAGCTGGTGGCGGCTGTTTCAGGCTTTCCGGTGCAGTACAACAAGGCCATCGTCGGCAAGAACGCGTTCGCGCACGAATCCGGCATCCATCAGGACGGCATGCTCAAGAACGCTGAGACGTATGAGATCATGCGGCCTGAAGATGTTGGCGTCCGCGAGACAAGCCTCGTCATGGGCAAGCATTCAGGGCGCCACGCGTTCAAGGAGAAGCTGGTCTCGCTGGGCCTTGATCTGGGTGACAACGCATTCGAGGACGCGTTCAACCGCTTCAAGGAGCTCGCCGACCGCAAGAAGCATGTCTACGACGAGGATATCGAAGCACTGGTGGAGACCGAAATCACCGAGCGCAGCGAGACCAATCATGTGCTCTCGTTGACGGTGATTGCTGGAACGGGTGGTCCGCAGAAAGCGATCCTGACCATGGACATTGGCGGCGCGCATATCACCCGCGAGGAAGCTGGCAACGGGCCGGTTGACGCTGTGTTCAACGCCATCAAGGCGATCATGCCGCACGAGGCAAACCTGTCGCTCTATCAGGTTCACGCTGTCACCGAAGGCACCGATGCGCAGGCCGAGGTTTCGGTTCGGCTCGAAGAAGAAGGGCGCATCGTAACCGGCCGCTCGGCAGACGCCGATACGCTTGTCGCGTCGGCCAAGGCCTATGTGTCGGCGCTCAACAAGCTGGCGATGCGGCGTGAAAGCCCGCCGGTCGATGTGCTGCAGGCGAGTTGAGCGGGGCGCGGCTAGACGGCCTCTTGCAAACACAAGGGCGCGGGCGTATATCCCGCGCCTTCCCAGATGGTACTCTGGCTTGGGTGATTAGCTCAGTTGGTAGAGCAGCTGACTCTTAATCAGCGGGTCACAGGTTCGAACCCTGTATCACCCACCAATATACATCAAGCACTTAGCACCGAAGCAACGCTTCGGTTCATCAAGTATTTTACAGTTGGTTTACACCCCTGTTCCCAAAATGTGCTTTCGATCTTCTCCATCGGACGCCTTGCGAGCGGACCTAAGACAATCCTTTTAACACACGTGTTTGGGGTAGAGGTTTTTGGAAGTCTAACCGACTGCTGCGGTGTCCGCGACGCTGCCGCTGATTGACCGCGTTTTACAGTATGCATTCGATGCCCTGGATGTTGGGGCGGCAATGCGATGCTCGCTGCCGCCCCGTCTCATCTAACGCAGTCGGGTTACTCAGCGGTCAGTTGTGCGACAGCACCTGTCCAGTCTTCCAAATGGAAAATGTGAGTGATCAACCCGTCTTCCATCGTTACGATATCGATGGACATGATCTCGAAGGCGTTGCCGGTTGCCGGGTCGACCCCGAAAAAGGGTCCAACGGGTGTGCCTGTTGCGGTACCGCGTACGACGAAGCGTCCATCAAGTTCGATGATCTCATCGGGGGTCCACGTTAGATCGGGCACCACCTGTCCCAAAAATGCGATGGTGTTGAGCATGCCCTGCGCGCCCGGTCCGCCCGGAGGTGTCGGGATGGAGACGACGTCCGGGGAAAACACCTGGTAATACTGGGCTTCGGTCGTCTCAGCCGGAGCCGTCAGGATGTCTGTGTAAAATGCACGGACCGTCTCCAGGTCGCTCGCGCTTGCTGAGCCGGTAAGTGTTCCGACTGCTGCCGCGGCTGCGATAAGCGTTTTGTTCATGATCATGTCTCCTATCCCACGCGTCGCGGGCTTTGATTGAGTTTTGATGTACTACCTGGTACGAAATCATGAGATGTGTGTCAATAATTAAATACCAGTCGGTATGAAAATATGGATGAAACCCAAAAACGAAAGCGCGGGCGCCCCAGTACGCTGGATGCAGAGAGCGTGCTGGATACGGCCATGCAGGCCTACTGGAGAAAGGATCCCGCTGACGTTTCCATCAACACCATTTGCCAGATGGCAGAGGTCTCAAAGCCTGCGCTCTATCGTGAATTCGGCAACGAAGATGGATTGATGGTGGCCGTTTTGGACCGCTATGCGGAGAAGGTCCTATCGGATATTTTTGAGATACTGGCCAAAGGCATGTCATTTAAAGACACGTTGGATGCGTTGGCCTTCTTCGTCAGCGAAGACGTAAAAATGGAAACCGGGTGCGTCTTCTACAAAATGCGCGCTGGGAAACACCGTCTGGGTCCAACGACCCGCGCCCGTGTTGATGCGATCGATACCGGCGCTGTCGACGCATTCAAGGCCTATTTGGCGGGACGGCGTGAAAACGGGGACTGGACCAACACTGTGTCCGTACCCATTGTTGCCCGATATCTTGTCGAACAAATGGGTTTGGCGCTAACCCAGAGAGCGTCGGGGGAAGACCCAGAACAGGTCCGTGAAACGCTTAAGCTGGCGCTGTCAGCGATACACTAGTCCAGACGCGACTCCTTCAAGAAAAGACAAACCACCCACGTGCAGCAAGAGGCAATTAGAACACTCGCCGCAACCCAAACCGAGCCAAAACCCGACGATTTTGGCACATGTGTTTTGGAAAAGGGTTTTCCGCCGGTCGTGTGTTGTGCGTGCTGCCAGATATCGCCAGCTGCCGCGCCAATTCGACCATCGCGCCGTTCACTTCAGATAAGTGTTCGACGCCGTTCTCCAACAGAGGTTTGCCCTTTGGTCTTCGGCATACATCGCGGTAGCTGACAAAAAACCCGAGTAAATCGTGTCAAACGACCCGCAAAGACCGTCGACAGGGAAGTTCGAGGCAAACATGGCTCGCTCGGAGCCAAACGTGTCGACGCAAAAGCGGATGATGTCCTGATTGTCCTCTAAGCGCCACGGTTGATTGGGAAGTCCCAGCCCGGAAATCTTCACCCTTGCCTGCGGTAAGGCGGCGAAGGCTTCCATCGCCTCTCGCCAACCGTCGAGGCACGCTGCTGAACGGTCGGAGGGAAGCCCTACATGGTTGAGAACTATGAGCGTTTCAGGGCTGACTGTAGCCAGATCAATGGCCTCGTGAAGGTGCCACCATGGCGTTTGCAGATCGAAGATCAGACCGCAGTCGCTCAGTCGCTTGAAGCCCTCGCGGAAAGCATCATCAGTCATACCGCCAGCCGGGCCGCCGGGCTTGGCGTTCGCGCGCGGCTTGTGACGAACCGATCGCACAAGGGGTAATCTCTCGTAGACCTTCAGCACCTGCGGGAGATCCTCGCGATCGAGCCATGCCTGAGCAACGTGAGCGGCAGGCCGTCCCTGCACATCCGCGAGCCGCTGTAGCCAAAGCGCTTCGCCTGTCGGGTCGGTCGGGTTCCATTCGCCTTCCATGGTGATGGAAGCCGTGACATCCCATCCTGCGGTCACCCGATCATAGTCAGCCAGCATGAAAGGGTGCCGTATGGCTGAATAGTCGCCGTATCGGAAGGGGATCATCGGCTCATCACGCAACCAGGGATGGTCGTTTGCCACCGGGTCCCAGAGATGGTGGTGCGCGTCGATGATCTTCATCGGCTGGCTTCTTCGTCACCCTTTTTGGGCCGATGTCGCAGGTGCCTGACGATTGGCACCGTCCATGCCAGGAGCACAGCTATGGCAAGCATCACCGCAACAGGCCGCGAGAAGAATACCGTCACATCGCCCTGCGAGATGAGCATCGATGTCACGAAGTTGAACTCCAAGATGCCGCCCAGAACGATACCCAGGATGGCCGGAGCTATCGGGATCTTATTCTCCTCAAAGAACCAGCCGATCAATCCGAACACCAGCATGGTCAAAACACCAAAGGCAGTATTGTTGATGGCAAAACTCCCAACGATGCAGCATGCCAACACGACGGGCGTGAAGTAAGCCGACGGTATGCGCAGCAGTTGGCGCGAGGCTTTAATGATTGCCCAACCAAAGGGGATAAGAAGCATGTTAGCCAGCAGAAAGGCGAAGAAGATCGCATAAACCAATTCGGGTGTGCGAACGAAGATGATGGGGCCGGGTTCGAGGCCCTTGAGGTACAAAACCCCGATCACAATGGCCGTGATGCTATCGCCAGGAATGCCGAACACCAGCGTTGGCACCCAAGCGCTCGATAGCGCGCCATTGTTGGCGGCGCCAGCTTCTATCAACCCTTCATCGTGCCCTTTGCCGAACGCCTCAGGTGTCTTGGAGTTTCGTTTTGCCAGAGCGTAGGCTACCCACGCAGCAATGTCCGCGCCCGCACCTGGCAACGCGCCGATCAACGAGCCGGTGAGCCCGCCGCGAACGACATTGGACCGGCGCTTCCAAAGAGTTGTTCCCAGACCAGGGAAGATAGGCCCCATAACCGGAGGCCGCCGCTTTTCGGCCATCGCTGAGATGTTGCGCAAGACTTCAGGCAACGCGAACATGCCGATCATGGCCGGGATGAAGCTAACACCGCCCATCAGCTCAATGGAACCGAACGTGTAACGCGGTTGACCGGCGACGGTATCGATGCCGATCATGGCTACCCAAAGGCCGAACAGAACGGAAATGATGCCCTTCAGCGCCGAATTCGACGCGATTACCGCCGCGCAGCTGAGCCCCAAAATAGCGAGCCAAAAGTACTCGACCGCAGAGAAATTGGTGGCAAATCGCGCCAGCGCCGGGGCGGCAAGCATCAACAGAAGAACGCCGATCGTACCCCCGATGCAAGCCGAAACCATGGAAAGGCCCAGGGCCCGTTCCGGACACCCCTGCTTGGTCATTGCGTACCCGTCATCGACATAGGCAGCCGAAGCCGGCGTGCCGGGTATGCGAAGCAGAGTGCCAGGAATGTCGCCTGCGAAAATCGCCATCGCGGCCAGTGAAGCAATGGCAGCAATGGCCGGTACCGGGTCCATGAAAAAGGTGATTGGGATCAGCAGCGCGACGCCCATTACGGCGGTCAGGCCTGGTATTGCCCCGATGGTGATGCCGATCAGGCTGGCCACCACGACTGTGCCGATCACATCGGGCTGAAAAACAAGGCTGAGCGCTTCTGCGAAAACACTCATGTGATCACCCGCTCAACAAGTCCAAATGGCAGCGGAACGCGCAGGAGGACTGAGAAGATGAGATGGAGCAGAACGGCAACGCCAAGGCCTGTCAACGCGGCTGATAAAACTCGCCCGCCAGCAATTACGATAAGGCCAGTAATCATAAGAGCCGTCGTGGCGATGAAGCCAAGATGCGGCGAGATGAAAACCCAAAGCAGGACGGCCACGAACACGGAAGCAACTTTCAGACCCTGGGCGCCTTGCACCATCTGACTGACGGCGAGCCAGGGGGTGTCCGTGCGGGCCATGGCGAGTGCAAGGCCGCTCAGGATCATCGCGGAGCCGATCAGTCGCGGGAAGAAGGATGAACCAAACTGTTGGCCCGGAAGCTCACGAAATCCCAAGGTTCCAGCAATCACCGCAACGCCTGCGACGATGACAAGTCCACCTAAGAAGCGATCGTTGACTTGCATTAGAAAAAGGCGCCGGCTCGTGGGGTATCGCCGACGCCTATTCCCCATTACTGAGCGATGCCAAGATCCGTCAGAAGTGACGAGGCCTCACCAGCAAAGCCGGAAGCGAAAGCAGAGAATGCTTCTGATCCATCGAACAGCGGTGTGATGCCACGGTCAGCCAACGCCTCCTGGACAGCTGCGGAGGCATGCGCTTCTGCGGCGGCCGCTTCAATGGTGGCTTTCACATCGTCGGGCAGTCCGGACGGTGCGCAGAGAGAGAACCAGTTGCTGAGGGCCCAATCAATCCCGCTCTCTTTGAGCGTGGGGACGTCTGGGAATGCCGGGGAGCGTTCCTCTGACATGATGCCGAGGATGCGAACCTCTCCGGCGTCGGCGAGCGCACGAGCTTCAATCGGTGATCCGGTGAACATGCTGATGCTGCCTGCGACCAACTCTTGAAGAGCTGGTGCGCCTCCCTGTGAGGGGATGAAGCGAACGGTATCAACAGAGCCGCCCGCCTCACGCATCATGCCGGCCACCGCCATGTGCCATGGACCACCGAGACCAGAGCCGGAGGAGGTCATATCTCCGGTTGACGCTGCTTCGACCACCTCTTCGACCGACGTGTGCGGGCTGTCCGCCGCTACCGTCACACCAGCGGGAATTTCCGCCAACCGTGAAATCAGGTCAAAGCTTTCCGGCGTAATGTCCGCAAGACCGATGGTGTCAAAATAGGTGATCTCAGATGTGCAGGCGCCCAGCGTGTAGCCATCGGCTTGTGCATTGGCGATGGCTGAGTGTCCCACAACGCCCGAACCGCCGGTTCGGTTGACCACGTTGATCGGTTGCCCCATCGCTTCTTCAAAACCAACCGCGAAAATACGAATGATCGTATCAGTTCCGCCCCCGGCGCCCCAGGGAACGATGATTGTTACCGGTCTTTCGGGAAATTCTGCAAACGCAGGCGTGGCGGCAAATGCGGTAAGGGACATGGCTGCTGCTGCTGCACCGGTGATGATCTTTTTCATGTATTCCTCCGTGGCCACATTCTTGGTTTTTGTCTTACGGCATCAAGCCGGCGCACCCCTGTGGCGGAGGGCGCAAAATGCGAGGTCAAGCAGGGTCTGGTCGCAAACTGGTTGCGGAATTCGGGTGATCGGTATCCGTCGTGGTGCCAGCCCAAAGTGAGTGCGCCACCTAGAAAGGGGCATCAAAGCGAGGGACCATTCGCCGTTCGTGCATCCACCGGGAATCAGTGCGTTCCCTGCGCGTTCCATTAGGCGACCTGCTCCAAGCGTGCAGCGCGATGGGTCTTGGCCATGCGCACAAGAAGATCAAAGGCTTGGCGGGTAGCCCCAACGTTGGCCTTATTCTGTCCGGCGATATCGAAGGCAGTGCCGTGTGCGGGGGTCGCGATCGGGATCGGCAAGCCGCCCGCGACCGTCACGCCGCGCTCGAAACCCATCAGCTTGATCGCTATCTGGCCCTGGTCGTGGTACATCGTGACCACCGCATCAACCTCGCCGCGTTTGGCTTTCAAGAACACGGTGTCGGATGGCCAGGGACCGGTCACTTTCATCTGCCGTTCCTGGCAACTGCGCACTGCAGGTTCGAGGATTTCGATCTCTTCTCGACCGAATTTGCCATTGTCGCCAGCGTGCGGATTAAGCGCGGCAACCGCGATGTGCGGATGATCGCGACCGGCGCGCTTCAGGGTGTTGTAGGCAAGACCCACGGCGCGGATAACGCCGGCTTCATCGATATTCTGCGCAACGTCTTTAAGACCGATATGGCTGGTGACACGCGTGGTCATCAGATCGTCCAAGACGTTGATTTCGCTGTGATAGCCTTCAAAACCGAGATAGCGCGCCATGTAGCGATGCTCGTCTTCGGCATTCAGACCAGCGGACGTCATCGCTGCTTTGTTGAAGGGTGCGAAGAGGATGCCATCGACCAGGTCGGCCTGTGCCAGATCCATCGCCCGATCGAGGCAGCGTAGAGAGGTTGTGCCACCAGCCTTGGTAACCTCGGCAATGCGCACGTCTTCAGGAGAAATCGTGTTCATATCGAGGTGCGCGAGCCCGCCAAAGTCCGCAATGCTGTCCTCGGAAATGGTGTTGAGTGGCACCTCTAAATGAGCCTGCTTGCCACCCCGTTGCCATAGATGGCCGTCGCCAACCAGAACGATGTCCGCCGCTTCTCGTACACCGTCTTCATGGAGCAGCTTGGCAATGAGCTCCGGTCCAATCCCGGAGGGGTCGCCTGGCACGATTGCAAGTCGGGGTCGGCTCATGATGATCGCTCTTGTTTGGCTTGGGCGCGCTCATCGAGCGCTGCTGCGATGTTGGTCTCGGCGGTTTGCAAATGCTTCTTCAAAGCGGCAGCTGTGCGCCCAGGGTCGCGCGCCGTCAGCGCCTCGACAATTTCCAGATGTTCCCGGCGGGTCTCCCCACGTCCTTGCAGGCGCTGGGAGGACAAAAAGCGCACGCGCCAAAGCCGGGCATTGTAGGTCTTGTGCGTGTCCGCCAGTGCTTGGTTGCGCGCGGCTGCGACGATGGCATTGTGAAACTGCATGTCTTGCCTAAAGGCGCGTAGCTTTCCTTCGGCATCGGCAGCGTCTGCTATGGACATGTTGATGTCGGCAATCGTGGCCAGTTCCCGATCAGAGGCCAGCGAGCACGCCAGTTCGCCGGCAAGCGCTTCAAGACATCCTTGGACCCGCAGATAATCGTTGATCTCTTCAAGCGACGGGTCGGCAACATAGGGTCGGCGCGAGGGCGTGTAGGAAACAAGACCTTCATTCGCAAGCAGGCGAATGGCTTCGCGCATTGGCGTACGGCTGACATTCAGGGCTTCGGCGAGATCGCGCTCTGGCAATGCCATACCAGGTGGCAACTTTTCGAGTAGGATCATCTCGCGCAGTGTGCTGGCAGCATCTTCCGACAGGCTGGGGCTGCGTGAAACCCCGCCTTCCTTGTCGATGAGACTTTTAAGGTCGATGACAGTGCTCATGCCTAGTGCCCCCAGCTCAGCGCGACCGGGTCCAACGGACGCACGAGATCAAGCAGTTGCTGGTGCGTCTGCGCGTGAAGCGGCGGGATCGGATGACGGCAGAAGGCCGAACCAAAGACCCCGCCCTCAACCATCACAGCTTTGGCAGACCGGAATCCGCATTGGCGATTCTCAAAGTTGATGGCTGGCAAGACACGCGCATAGGCCGCCGTCGCCGCTTCGTGATCGCCGGCGCGATGCGCCTCGACGACGGGCTTAATCTGATCAGGGATCATCGCGCTCGTCATGGAACCGGTAGCACCCGCATCGAGATCAGCCATCAAGGTGATCCCTTCTTCGCCATCAAACGGCCCTTCGATAGCATCGCCACCCTCGGTAACGAGCGCGCGCAGCTTCGCTGCGGCTTGAGCGCATTCGATCTTGAACAGCTTCAACATCTCAATTTCACGCGCCATCTTAACAAGGAGCGGAACAGGCAGATCGACGCCAGAGAGCGGCGCGTCCTGCACCATGATGGGAATGCCGACATCGCCAACGCGTGCGAACTGCTCATAGGTCTGCTCAGCACTCCCGCGCATGAGCGCGCCATGATAAGGCGGCATCATCATCACGATAGAAGCGCCATGATCCTTCGCGTGCCTGGCGCGCGTAACAGCGATTTCAGTGGCGAAGTGACTGATCGTGACAATGACGGGCAGCCGACCTGCCATCTGCTGCAAAGACAGTTCAGTCAGCTCGCGCCGTTCCTCATCTGTGATGAGAAACTGCTCAGAGAAATTCGCCAGAATGCAAATGCCATCCGATCCCTGATCGACCATGCAATCAATGACGCGGCGCATGCCGTCATAGTCCACCGTCCCATCATCATGGAAAGGCGTCGGCGCAACCGGCCAAATGCCCGAATAGGTCGTCATTCGTGGATCTCGAAATGCTCAAGGTGTTTGTCGGTGATGCTGATACCCAAGCCCGGCGTGTCGTCGTCGAGCTGCAGGAAGCCATCCTCGGCCTCCGGGTCGCCATCGAAGATGTAGTAGAACAACTCATTGCCAACTTCGACGTCGAAGACCGGGAAGTACTCGCTGATCGGGCAGTTCGTGTTGGCCATGGACACGTGATAATTGTGCGCCTGACCGGCGTGCGGGATCACAGGCAGCTGATAGGCTTCGGCAATCGCGTTTATCTTCTGCGCCGCGGTGATACCGCCGACGCGGTTGGTATCGTACTGAAGGACACTGACGGCCTTGGTTGCGATCAGATCCTTGCAGCCAATGATCGAATATTCGTGCTCGCCACCTGAGATCGGGACGATGTTCATTGCATTGAGCTCGCGATAACCCTCGACGTCATCGGCGATAACCGGCTCCTCAAGCCAGCGGGGCTCATACTTTGCCAGCTTCGGCAGCATGCGCTTGGTGTAATCGAGGTTCCAGCCCATGTAGCACTCAAGCATGAAGTCGACATCGTAACCGATCACCTCACGAATGGCCTCGACGCGTTTGAGGTTCTCGCGCATGCCGGCCATGCCGTCCTTCGGACCCCACCCAAACCGCATCTTGTAGCCTGTGTAGCCGTGCTTCTTGGCCTCCTCGGCCTCCCTCTGCATGGCGTCGATAGGGCCCGAGTAAAGCTTGGAATAGTAGACCGGGATCCGCTCCTTGGTCCGGCCACCCAACAGCTTGAATACCGGCTTACCGGCCAACTTGCCCATCAGATCCCAAATCGCGATATCGATGGCCGACATCGCCGTCATACCAACGCCCTTGCGGCCCCAGGCATGGGTGCGGCGGTACATCTTTTCCCAAATATAAGCGTAGTCGAACGGGTCCTCGCCGATCACCAGAGGGGCGTACCACTCATCAATGGCTGCCTTGACCAAACCGGGCGCCAGCGCCGCGTTGCCGATGCCGACGGTCCCGTCTTCCGCCTCAACCTCGCAGGTCAGCCACTGGTGGAACCGAAAGGACTCCATGGCGTCGCCCTTCATCCAAAGGGCATCAGAGGCGTTGGTGCAGAAATTGCCGGTCGGAGGGACCGTTGGGCCTTTCCAGTGCCAGACGCGTGCACGGACGGATTTAATCTTGGTCATGACTTACTCTCCAGCCGTCGCGGCGGGACCGGGCTGCCTGACCAGCTTTTTCCAAAGCCAGGGTCCGAACAGCGCAAGGATGGTTAGAACAAAGAACAAAAGCGATAGCGGCCGGGTGAACATGAGCCACCATTGATCATCGAGCATAATCAAAGACTGCCCCAACCGCTTTTCAAGCATGCCGCCCAGGATCAATCCGATGGCAAGCGGCACAACCGAATAGCCGAAGCGGCGCATGAAGTAGCCGATAATGCCCGAGCCAATCGCGATCCATACGTCCAGCATGGATTGGTCGAGAGCATAAGCGCCGACGACGGAAAACGTGAAAACGATCGGCCACAGAATGGGGATCGGGATAAAGGCGACGCGGGCGAATATCTTGGCGCCGAACAACCCCACGAAGATGAACATGACGTTCACCAGCAGCATCGCCCAAAAGATGGCGTAGGCGAACTGCGCTTGGTCGGTGAACATTGTCGGGCCCGGCTGAAGGCCGTGCACCATCAAACCAGCCAGGATGACGGCGGCGGTTGGGCTTCCAGGAATGCCAAGAGCTAAGGTCGGCACCATAGCCCCGCCGGTCGCGGAGTTGTTGGCCGCTTCCGATCCAGCGATCCCTTCAATGGAGCCTTTGCCAAACTCCTCAGGCTTCTTCGACCAGCGGCGCGCTTCATTGTAGCCGATCATCGAGGCTACGGTGGCACCCTCAGCGGGTAGAATGCCGATGAATGTACCAATGCCTGAACTGCGCAGGATCGTCCGCCAGACGCGGCGATAGTCTTCGCGGCTCGGCAGCTTGATCGCCTTCATGATGACCTGGCGCTGCTCAACCGACAGACGCTCCGCCTGGACCAGAAGCTCAGAAATCCCGAAGATCCCAATCATCACTGGTACAAAGCCAATCCCTTCGGAGAGCTCATTGAAGCCGAAGGTGAAGCGCTCGACGGTGGTCAGAAGATCCTTGCCGACTGTGGCGAGCAAGATACCCAACAGACCCGCGATGATATTGCGCATCGGTGTGCCGCTGCCGATCGTTGCGAGCATAGAGATGCCGAACACGGTCAGGGCGAAGTATTCCGGCGGTGCAAAATTGTAGGCCATGCGCGCTAGAAGCGGCGCAGCTGCCATGAGGCAGATCACGGAAATGATGCCGCCAAAGGTCGACGAGATGGTCGCCATACCAAGCGCCCTACCGGCCTCGCCGCGCTGCGCCAGCGGGTAACCGTCAAGGCAGGTGGTTGCACTGGCTGACGTCCCAGGCGTGTTGATGAGGATTGCCGTGATGGCGCCAGCAAACGTGGCAGCACAATAGATCGTCGTCAGGATCGCGATGGCCGGAATTGGCTCCATCGTGATCGTGAACGGCAGCATCAGCGCGGCACCGGTTGTGGCGTTAAGCCCCGGCAATGCACCGATCACCACGCCGCCGAGCGTTGCCAAAAAGATGAGGAAGAGAAGACCGGGGTCCATGAGGGCGTAGAGCCCGCCAACTAGCGCTTCCATTGCCCGCTACCCGTACCAGAGGTTTGTCAGCGCCCCGCGGGGGAAGCGCACTTCGAAGATCTGATCAAACAGAAAGAAGACAGCGGTGGGAGCGATCAGCGCAACCAGCACCAGTGCCCACGCCCGTCGCTCACCCCACAGGAATGCAAGAGCTCCGGCGAAGATGCCAAGGGCAAGGAACAGATCGATCTGCGTGACCAGACCGAAAACCCCGAACAACCCCATACTGATCCAGACCATCTTGTCCGGTGCCGCGATGTCGACCACAGGGTCGAGCATCATGACAGCGAGCGATAGAACAGCGATCAGCACGATCACGAGCTGCGGGAAGTGTTCCGGCTGCATACCACGCAGCAAAATGGGTGGCACGCGATCAAACTGGGTGGTCAGCCAAAAGGCGACGCAGCAGAAAGCGATCAGGCCGAGAGGAACCGCGATGCGGGCCATGTCCACGTCCTTTGAGTGGGCACGATTAAGATCGTTGCGAAGGATACTCGATGGGTACGAACCCCTGGCCCGCCGGGGAGGAAAGCGGACCAGGGCACGCGACGTGCTTATTCGATGAAGCCAAGTTCACGCAAAGCTGCATCCATATCGGACTGCATGGAGCTGAGCTGATTGCCCCAAACGTCTGAACCTGCAACCGAGGTTGCATCCAGACCGACCGAGGTCAGGAAGCCCTGGTAAACAGTATGGTTCATCGAAGAGATCAGCGCGTCTTCGATCTTCATCGCGACCTCATCGGGCGTATCCGCATGCACAACAAAGCCACGCACCGTCGAGAAGTTGGCGTCAATACCAAGCTCCTGAGCGGTCGAAACATCGGGAAGGGCACTCATACGCTCAGGTGCCAGAACAACGATCGGGCAAATGTCGCCTGCTTCGATCTGCGAGCCGGCCTCAGCGAGGTTCAAAACCGCCACATCGACCGCACCTGCAACAAGCTGTGTGGCGAGCTCACCGCCACCTTCGAAGGGCACGATATCAGGCGTTGCCAGATCACCACGGCGCACAAACATGAAGGCGGACACATCGTCGATGCCACCAAGGTGCGTGGTGCCATACTTCAGGCCTTCCTCACGCTGCGCTTCAACGAACGCTTCGGCGCTGTCATAGACACCGCAACGGGTCATCAGGATTTGAGGATCATCGGTACCGCGCGCGATTGGGCGGACGTCATCGAGCGTCATTTCGGTGTTGCCAAGCGCAACTGTGGCCGAGTGACCAATCGTAAAGGTCAAGATGCTGTGACCGTCGGCTTCTTGCTCAAGATAGTAGTCCATCGCGACGGCGCCACCGCCGCCACGACGATTGACGACAACCATGTCGGTGCCAAGTTCGCGGCGTGCGCGGATCATCATCATGCGCGTCGTCACATCAGTGCCGCCGCCATTACCGGCGTGCGTCACGACCTCAATGGTTCGGGCTGGGAAGTCTTCCGCCACTGCGCCTGTGCAAACGGTGGCGGTGGCAGCGGCTGCCAGCAAGAGCTTCTTCATCGAATTTTCCTCCTTGAATGCGCGCGTTCGTTCGCGCGTCTGGGAGGTCCTTAGCAACAAAAGATATTTTGGTATACCAAAATTTTCTTAGTCCTGCTTTCCCTAGCCTTCCGCCACTTGTCTTTGGCGAGTGCGAGCAAAACTTCTACGCGCTGCACGTGGCCGCCGAATGCGGAAAGGCGCGTTCAGCAGGCCTGGCATCGTCGCACCGGTTTGACGGTTGGCATGTTTCTGCAGGCTTTTCCCTTCCGCGATCGAGACATGATCAAGACCATTTCAAGTCCGCTGTCTCGACTGGCCGTTTCAGAGTACCTAGTCTCGCCTCAATCGGCTGAGGTCTCAGGGTCGCAGGGTCTTAGGGTCTTAGGGTCTCGGCCCCGGGCAGGGATCGTCACGTCACGCTCGAAGCCTAAGAGCCGTCCCACGAAAGCAGCCCAAAGTGGCCAGCAGCAGGGCGGGTTCTTGTGTTGCCAGACAGTGTGCCGTCGAGAGGTTTGGCCGTGCGCCGTGGCACTCAGACGGATGCTAACCGTTCCGAATGGCTGAACACGGTGAAGCCGGCGCCTCGACTGTGCGCGATGAGCGTGATGCCAGCATCCATCGCCACTTCCACCGCGAAGCTTGTTGGTGCCGATACGGCGATGATCATCGGGCAGCCGACCAGAGCGGTTTTCTGCACCAATTCCACCGAAATGCGGGACGTCAGTACGATGGCGCCGCTCTGGACCGGTTGCCCGCCCAACAGAAGCGCGCCGATGAGCTTGTCGAGGGCGTTGTGGCGTCCGACATCTTCGCGCACGGCGACAATCCCCGCCTCAGGGACAAGGAAGCCTGCACTGTGTGCCGCATGGGTCTGATCGTGGAACGGCTGATGGTTGCGAAGCTGCTCGGTCGCATTATTGATCTCATCGGTTGAGAGCATGGTTCGCGCGCTTTTCAGACGGGGTACCGATCGTGCTGCTTCCTCCAAGCTGTCGATGCCGCATAGGCCGCAGCCGACCGGACCTGCCATGGACCGGCGCCGGTTCGCGAACGCTTCAGCCTTGTCATCCTTAAGCCAAAGCCGCGCTTCGATCCCGCGATCATGATCGAGCACTTGAAGTTCTACAATGTCGTCGAGGGCGGAGATGAACCCCTCGGTGAACGCAAAACCAACGGCAAAGTCTTCAAGATCAGACGGCGATGCCATCATCACCGCAACAGTGGTTCCCTGGATGACCACCGCAACCGGCGTCTCGACAATGAGCTGGCACTCTTCCCGTTTGCGCTCAGGCAGCCGGTCTGCGCGGACCGACCGGGTCGGCTCACGCACCGGATCGTTGTCAAACCTCTCCAGATCAACAGCCATCAGTTTGCTGCCTCAATCATCGACAGCCCTGCGTTCGTCAGCGAATAGGTCACGCGCTGCGTGCGCGTGTGGGTCTGGTCGATCGTGATCGCACCACCCTCGTGAGCCAGTTGGACGCACTCGCGGATGACCAGGGCATGCTCGATGCCCAGGCGCTTGGAGAAGGTGTGGCTGTCGGAGCAGTAGCCGCTGTGGGAGGCAGCGATCAGCCCTGCCGCAAGCGGCGTCAGATCATTGGCCTCATCGTGCAAGAGCCGTTCGACCAAACTTTCAAACTGGGTCTCGGTCCGCTCTCGCTTCTCAGCCGTCATCATCGGACACAACTTCGAAGCGAACGAGTACTGATTTTGATGCCGGCGTGTAGCTCTGAACCCCAAACTGGCCGTGCGGCACCAGAACATTCATTTCCGGATAGTAGCCCGCAACGCAGCCGAGCGGTGTGTCATAGGGAACAACGCGGAACCCGTTGCAGACCCGCTCCACACCATCATCATGCACGCCGATGATGTTGACGAGGCCACGCGCTTTGACGCCAAGGCGCTTCATATCTTTGGGGTTCATAAAGACGATCTCGCGCAGACCGAAGACGCCGCGGTACCGATCATCCATGCCATACACGGTTGTGTTGTATTGATCATGCGACCGGAAGGTCTGCAATACAAAGGTGCCATCGTCCTGTTGGCTGCGCTGCCATTCGGTTTGCTCAGGCAGGTCGTGCGAGGTGAAGTTGGCTTTGCCGTTCGTCGTCTTGAAGTCACGGTATGATGCGCCGTTGCGCAGCCGGAAGCCGCGCGGCTTGCGCACATCTTCGTTGAAGTTCCCGTAGATCGGCAGAACGCGGGCAATCATGTCGCGGATGAGATCATTGTCATCGGAGAGCGTGTCCCAGTCCACGACCGCGCTGCCAACGGTCGCCTTTGCGATACCGGCGACGATTTTCACCTCGGACAGTAGGTGTTTGGAAGCCGGCTGGTTGATGCCGCCTGAGCCGTGGACCATCGACATGGAATCTTCGACCGTCACCATTTGAGGCACGCCCTTCGAGTTCTTGTCGATCTCTGTGCGCCCAAGACACGGCAGAAGGAAACTCTTCTGGCCTGGCATGAGATGGCCATGATTGAGCTTTGTCGCCACATGGACGGCAAGCGGCATCCGCTTAAAAGCGTCCGCAACCAGTTCACTATCGGGGGTCGCGCGGGCGAAGTTGCCGCCCATGCCGATAAAGGCTTTCGCCGACCCTTCGAGCATCGCGCCGATGGCGTGCAACACGTTGTGGCCTGGCTCGCGCGGCAGTGGAACGCCCAGTTCCTTCTCCATCGCATCCAGCAGTGGCTTGGGCGCCTTTTCGTTGATGCCGACGGTGCGGTCGCCCTGAACGTTTGAATGGCCACGTACCGGGCACAAGCCGGCCCCGGGCTTGCCGATGTTGCCGCGCAGCAACATGAAACTGGCGATCTCACGGATAGTGGGAACGGAATGCCGGTGCTGCGTGACACCCATCGCCCAGGTCGCGATCACGCGTTCGGAGTTCATGTAAATGTCCGCACAGTAAGCGATGTCGTCGCGCGACAGGCCGGACTGCTCTTCTATCTGCTCCCACGATGTCTCTTCGCAGCGTTTGCGATAATCCTCGATGCCTGCGCTGTGTTCATGGACGAAGTCATGATCAAGCACGGAGGGCAGCCCCTCGCGCTGGGCGTGGTCTTCCGCTTCAAAGACAAGTTTGCCCATACCGCGGAAGATGGCCATGTCGCCGCCAAGCCGAGGGCAGAAGTAGTCCGTGGAGGTGGCCTCGCTACCGCCACGGATCATTTCCAGCTTTTCCTGCGGGTCAGCGAAGCGCTTAAGACCTTTTTCCTTGAGCGGATTGAAAACGACGACCCGTGCGCCGTTCTCGACCGCCTTGCGAAGTTCCGCGAGCATCCGAGGATGATTCGTGCCAGGGTTCTGCCCCACACAGAAGATCGCATCACACTCGTCGAAGTCCTCAAGCCGGACAGTGCCCTTTCCGATACCGATGGCCTCAGTCAGCGCAACGCCGCTTGCCTCGTGACACATGTTCGAGCAATCGGGCATGTTGTTGGTGCCATACAGGCGAATGAAGGTCTGGTAGAGGAAAGCGGCCTCGTTAGACGTGCGTCCGGACGTATAGAACTCCGCCTTATTGGGGTCGTCGAGCTTGTTCAGCTCCGCGCCAATCTCGGCAAAGGCATCATCCCATGAGACCTCCTCATAGTGGTCTGTTTCGCTGTTGTAGCGCATGGGGTGGGTCAGACGCCCCTCATGCTCAAGGTCGAAATCGCTCCACTGCTGAAGCGCAGAGACGCTGTGCGTTTTGAAGAAATCTGGCGTGACGCGTTCTTTTGTTGCTTCCCACGAGACGGCCTTCACGCCGTTCTCGCAGAACTCAAAAGACGAGCCATGCTCCGGATCGCCCCAAGCGCACCCGGGACAGTCAAAGCCGTGCGGCTGATTGGTCTTCAATAGTGTGCGGACATTGGTCAGGGGCTGGCCGCTGCGCAACAGGCGCTTTCCAACGCTCTTCAATGCGCCCCAACCGCCAGCGGCTTTCGAGCTTTTGCCTATGAAGTCTTTGTCGGAGACCGCTGCATCGCGTGCGGTCGTATCCGTGGTCGTTGACCGATCGTCATCGAAGGTGGTGTGGTTTGCCATAACAAGCATTTCCCCCGCTTTCGCCCCACCAGGCCCGATCCCCGTGGTTGGAAAACGTCTCCGGCGTCAGAGGTCATGTGCCCCTTTTGGCCAGGTCATCAGTCTTCAGAGCAGTGCCCTTGGGGCGTTGCCCTGATGCGCGCCGGCTCGGGTGGCTTCAGCGTTCCGCTCGGTACTCCGCTCGGGGCGGGGGGAGGGCGGTGCTTTGGGCCAAACCAGCGCGTCTCGATCTTGAGAGATGCTGGCGCCTGGCGCAACTGTTGTGTTGGGAGGTGGTCGGTGGCCCAGTCAGACCGGGCCACCAGTTTTCGTGTCTCAGGGGGTGGAGTTTACTCCGCGGGTACTGCGACCGCTTCGGGCTCCTTGTGATGATGCTTCTCACCAACCGGGCGAACCATGAGGTTGGCGAAGAACGCGATCACCAGCAACCCAGCCATGGCGAACATGGTGGTGTTGTAGAGCGTCGAGCTTGGGTCGACGGTGCCTGCGGGCACGATCTCCATCAGCTTCGCGATGGTCACCGTGTTGGCGTCCACAAGTTCCCGAAGCTGCGCGACCGGAGCGCCAAAGGTCTCTTGGAAGACCGACGGGTCAACCTTGGCAACCAGGTCGGTGATCGCGTTGTTCTTCGACATATCGCGAAGGAACGTGATGGCGAACGGGCCAAGCACACCGGCCGTCGACCATGCCGTCAGAAGACGACCATGGATGCCGCCAACGTGCATCGTGCCGAAGATATCGGCCAGATAGGCGGGGATCGTCGCGAAGCCGCCGCCATACATCGTGAAGATGATCATGGTGGCGATGTAGAAGCCCAGCAGTGCCGTGGTTCCGCCCATGCCTGCCCAGAACGGGATCGTGCAGTACAGGATGGTGCCGATAATGAAGAAGCAGTGATAGGTGTTCTTGCGACCGATGAAGTCCGACGTGGACGCCCAGAAGAAGCGGCCGACCATGTTGAACACGGAGATCATCAGCACGTAGGTGCCTGCGAACGCAGCGGTTACAAGCGCCAAGTCGCCGAAGATCTCGTTGATCATGGTTTTCGCCACACCGATCACACCGATACCGGCGGTCACGTTGAAGCAAAGCACAACCCACAGCAGCCAGAACTGAGGTGTCTTGAGCGCCTGATCGATGTGCACATTGTTGCGCGTGACCATGCCGGAAGCGACAGGCTTGGGCTCCCAACCGGCGGGCTTCCAGCCTTCGCGCGGCACGCGGTACTGGAACGCAGCGAAGATCATGACCAGGAGGTACACGATACCGAGGGTCAGGAAGGTCGATGCTGCACCCGTGTTGCCGGTGCCCACGACATAGACGCCAGCTTCACCACCGAACGATGCAGCCTGGTCGGCAGATGCAACCACGACTTCCACAAGACCGTTGGTGGTTTCGGCAAACCGGCGACCGCCTTCGGTGACCAGTGACACTGCGCTTTCGGCGCCCAGGAAGTCTGGCGCTTTCTGGTAGATGCTCAACAGCCACTGCTTGAGCGGAGCGCCAATCATTGCGCCGCCGCCGAAGCCCATGATCGCCATGCCCGTCGCCATACCGCGGCGGTCAGGGAACCATCGGATAAGCGTTGAAACCGGTGAGACATAGCCCAGGCCGAGACCTGCGCCGCCAAACACGCCGTATCCCAGATAAACCATCCACAGTTGGTGGTTGGCGATACCGGCGGAGCCAATGACAAATCCGCCGCCCCACAGAAGGGCCGCCACGACGCCAACGTAGCGCGGGCCGACTTTCTCAAGCCACTTGCCGCCAACGGCGGCGGTCAGGCCCAGAACGACGATGGCGACCGAGAAAATCCAGACAACCGATGACAGCGACCAGTCACCGCCAGAGGGGGCGACAACGCCCAATTCACGCGTCAGCGCCGGGTTGAAGACAGACCACGCGTACACCGAGCCGATGCACAAATGGATCGCGATTGAAGCTGGCGGTACCCGCCAGCGATTGTAGCCCTCGGGGGCCACAATGTTTTCCTTTTTGAGGAACCCCAGGGCTCCTCCAGATGCGCTAGACATGAGCGTCTCCCCGTTTGCGAGGCACCATTGCCCCCAAAGTCGCGATGCGGATTGCGAGATCGCCAAAATGCCGCACCTGGGGTTGTTTACCCACGCGAGATGTCCATGTGTCAAAGAAAAATATGATGTAAGTACAATGGGTTATGGGGATTTCTGGCCACATAGAGTCTGGTCTTTTTGGCCACTTTGAGCCCAAATCAAACCAGCTAAATGGACAAAATGTCCACTTCGTTTTCGACGTCGGTGTCAGATCGGGTCGAATTGTCCAGAGCCGGTAGCCAGACCTCAAACACCGCGCCTTCGCCTAAAGTACTATGCGCCGTGATGGTCCCACCCGCCCGTTGAACCAGCGATTGGCTGATCGACAAGCCCAAACCGGTCCCTTCGCCTAGCTTGGTGGTGAAAAACGGGTCGAAGACATGGCTGAGTCGCGCCGCTTCAATTCCCGGACCGGTATCGGTGACACGAATAATGGCACCCGGGACACCGTTGCGTTCGCCGGGCAGCGTTTCGACGGTTACTTGTCCATCGCTACCAATCGCTTGCGCGGCATTGATGATGAGGTTCACCAGGACCTGCTGCAACTCCGTCGCGACAATCCGGATGTCGGGCGTCGCATTGTCGTGATGACGCACCAGAACAATGGCGTCGTTTCGGAGATCGGCACCAACAAGGATTGCCGTATCGTCAACACTATCGCGCGGGCTGACCTGCGAGGGCATCTCGGACAGTTCATCCGATCGAGAGAAGTTCAGCAGCTTTCTTACGATCGTATTGATCCGATGCGTCTGCCCATCGATGAGGTCGAATTCGACTTTATAGTCGCGCGCTTCTTCGCCCAGTCCGCTTCGTATGATTTCGAGATTGCCCTGGATGACAGCGACGGGATTGTTGATTTCGTGGGCGACGCCAGCGGTGATTTCACCGATTGAGGCGAGCTTCTCGGAGACGACAAGTTGCTCGTAGGTCGCTTCAAGCTGTTGGTTGGCCTCCCGGAGCTCCTCGGTACGCTTTTCAACCTGTTCATTGAGATTGTCGGCGTAGTTGCGCAGCCTTTCATCGCGCTCCTGAACCTGATCAAGTAATTGATCGAGGTGGCTTGCGACTTGCCCAATCTCGTCTTTGGCTTTGACCTTACCGATTCTGGCGCCCAGTTCACCAACGCCGACCCGATCCATGGTGGCCGTCATCTTCTCCAGTGGCGAGAACACACCCTGAGCGAGCTTCAGGAAAATGGGAACGGAGACGCAGACAACGGCAAGGAAAGCGAGAATAAGCGTGAGTACGGTTGTCGAGCGCTGCTCGGAGAATGGTGCTTCGAGAAAGCCCGTGTAGAGCATGCCCACACGCTGCCCTTCGATGTCAGTAAGCGGAACGTAGCCCGAGATGTACCAATCATTGACGACGAAGGCCCGGTCGAGCCACGGCTCGCCTTCACCCATCACGTGCTGCCAGACCACCTCCGACACGCGCGTTCCCAGCGCGCGTTCGCCCTCAAAGAGGCGAACGTTCGTCGATACGCGAACATCATCGAGAAAAAGGGTCGTTGTGCCGGCGCGCTGGCCCGCCTCATCCCCTGCATCGCGATAAATGAGGGCGTTCATCGTATCGATAATCGAAAGGTTGCGATTGAGGAGCCGCCCACCTGCGAGGATCATACCGCTTCGGGGGTCACGATGAACGGCCAACAGCACAAGACCTCGATCCTCACTGCCTGCGCTGAGTGGTCGGGCCGCTTCGGTTTCGACAAGCGGGATTGCTGCCCGCTCGGCCAGTTCATCACCCAGGCGCTCCAAGTCTGACTTTTGCAGGACCGCAAGACCAGCAGCACCCACCTCTCCGGACGTCAGGGCCGCAAGCAGCAGGACGCTGCCCGGTATGGCCGGGTCATCGCCGGCAAACGGAACCAGGAAATCCAGCTCAGCAAGAGCCTTCCGCTCCGCCAGATAGGTTGAAAGCCGATCGGGCGGGCCATCAAGCCGTTCGGCAAAATCAACCGACTGGGCCACTGCCGCCACCGCTTCAGCCTGAGTGGTTTCAATGCGGTGAAAATATTGCTCCGCTATCCGCAGGTCACTGGCAACTTTGGCGATAAGCAGTTCATCAAACTTGTCGACCCAGCGAAGCATCGTCAGGCCCAGCAGGACCGGCATGACCACGATGAGAGGCAGAAGCGCCAGAGCGAGCAGCCGAAGCCGGACCGAGCGAAACATCTGTCACAGGCCCCAAGCCTGGCATTTCCGGTCTATCGTCTTGCGGGCGATGCCAAGCTGGCGGGCTGCTTGCGCGCGATTGCCACCGCAGGAACTGATGGCTTCAAGGATGTGACGCTTCTCAACATCGGCAAGCGTTTCAACCACAGTTGGACCGCTACCGTCTGTGACGGCTTGATCGAAGGTGCCTTGGATAAGCGCGCGTTCCATCGTGTTGCGCAGTTCGACGACGTTACCCGGCCAACCGTAGGAGATTAATCGCCGTTTCACACCGGCAGACATGGTTGGTTTATCCAACCCCATCCGGGCAGCAAGACTGTCGAGAAAGAAGTTGGCCAACTCGATGATATCGTCTTGGCGTTCGCGCAACGGCGGCAGGTCGACCTGGATGACGCTGAGCAGATAAAACAGATCCTGCCGGAACCGCCCTTGGGCGACCGCTTCCTGAAGTGGCGTTCTGGAGGATGCGATGATCCGAACATCCAACGGCACGCTGCGCTCGGCCCCCAAGGGTCGAAAGCGCTCCTCCGTCAGGAGCTGTGTCAGCAGGGTCTGGCAAGGCGGAATCAGGGTATCGACATCCTCAAGGTAAAGCGTTCCCCCGGACGCGCTCACCAGAATACCGTCATCATGCGGTGACGCAGTATCTGTCGGCCCTGTCTCTGTTGACCGATCGATCGCTCCATACAGCCGACGTTGGAATGTCAGCTCGTCAAGCGTTGAGCAATGCAGCCACGCGAAGGGACTTTCGCCCCGGCTCGACCTGTTGTGAAGCATACGGGCCGCAATCTGCGTGCCAGAGCCGACCTCACCTTGGATGATCACTTGCGCTTCAGTCGTTGCCGCGCGCCGAATGATGTTGCGAACCTCTTCAATCTTTGCCGAACTGCCAACCAACGCATCGCGCTGGCGCAAAAGGTCCCGGCCTGCCTCTATCTCATTGCGCAGAACGCTGTTCTGGCGCCGCAGTCTGGTCTTGGTGAGGCTTTGAGCAATGGCATTGATGAGCTGGTTTGATCGGAAGGGCTTGAGCAGGAAGTCCGACGCACCTGCTCTCATTGCAGCGATGGCCGTATCGAGGTCTGCGTGAGCGGTAATCAAAATTGCGTCCGAGAAAAGCCCAATCTCGCTTTGCTCGGTCAACCAGTCGACGCCGGTTTGCTTGGGCATGACGTTATCGAGCACGATGACGTCGTACCGCCTCTGGTCAAGCGCTTTGGTTGCTTCCTCACTGCTTGCGGTAACGTCGACGCGATTGCACACACGCGCTAGCGTTTTCTGCAGAAAGTTGCGCATGCCCGGTTCGTCATCGACGACGAGAATGGATGCGTTAGCAAGTGTCCTGGTCAAACGACCATCGTGCACTGGCGAGCCAATGGGCGTTGAACCGTCCAGTTCATTTTTTTGGATATTCACCGCAAACCCGCTAGCTTCCTCGAACCTTTTTCCCGCCGATTTCTTACCAAAGGCCCGCGCGTTTTTGCGCTAAGTGCCTTGTCCCAGATTTGGTCGGTCGTACCGGCTTATCATTATCAGTAGCTAATAGGAGCGATCGCGAAGCGTCCATCGCGCAAAGTACATACATCGGCCGCTGCCCAAAAACGTGTGGGAGTGGCCAAACAACCAGCGAAGGCGGCTGATTGGAGTTGTGATCGTGGTTCGAACGCGCTGCGTCCGCCGGCGTCAGTTGACGCAACGTTAGACCAATAGACGACCATCTGGCGTGGCACATGCCGCGACGGGTATGCTTGCTTTCGGTATACAGATCAAAAGACTTACTCGCAGGGAACTCCATGGCTAATTTTGTCGTCACCACAATCCTGGATGAGAATGACAGTGGGGCGACGGCTGGATCGCCTATTGGGGCCGGGCTGTCCTTGCGTGAAGCGATCACGCTGGCCAACGACAACCCCTCGACCGACGACACCATCACATTTGCGGCCAGCCTTTCGGGCCAAACACTTGTCCTGACGCAGGGCGATCTCAGTCTGAGTTCCGTGCTCACCATTGATGGCGACATCGACGGGGACGGTGAAGCGGACATCACGATCAGTGGCAATGATACGAGCCGCGTCTTTGATGTCGTGGGCTCGGGGGCTGACGCCACGCTTAACAGCCTTGACCTGACAAACGGGTCGGCGACTGCTGGCGGCGCGATCAGGATTGTCGGCGGCGACCTTTCCGTCAATCAGAGCACGATCCGGGACAGCGCGGCTAACCTCGGCGGCGGTATCTATGTCAGCGTCGGCAACCTGTCTGTTACCGGAAGTCTCATAACGGGCAATACCGCGACGACACTTGGCGGCGGGGTCTACTCCGACACCAACCTGTCTGGCACCCAGACCACCACGATCACCAACACGACGATCACGTTGAACAGTGCGGGAACGGGGCAGACCGATTCAGGTGGCGGCGTCTTCAACAGCGATGGCCTCACGCTCATCCAGAATTCAACTATCAGCGACAACAATGCTGGAACGGCAGCCGGCGTCTCCAGCCGCAGTTCAGCGACAACGCGAACGGATCTTTCCTCGTCCATAATCGCGGGAAATACCGCGGCGGACGCCGGGGACGGAAACGACGTTGGCTCAGACGTCCTGAATAGCCCGATCTTCAGTTTCAACTCGCTCGGTAACAATTTGATCGGCGACGGCGAGTTCAACGGCAACACGTTTTTCTCGCCCTTCAACAGCGATGGGGACATCGTTGGCACCACGTCATCTCCCGTTAATGCGTTTCTCAATGACCTCGCGGACAATGGCGGACCCGTTCAAACGCTGGCGATCCGGTCGTTCAGTCAGGCGATCGACGCTGGTAACAACGACGCATTCTTAGCGACCGATGTAAGGGGTTTGGCTCGGGAATTTGGCGGGTCGGCCGACATCGGCGCCTTTGAGTTTCAAGGGCAGCTAAACGGACCACAGACGTTCATTGTCACAACTTTGGACGACGAGCTGGATACTGTAGCGCCCGATGCCACCGTTGAGCTCATGGGTGGTGCGGGCGACCTCAGCCTTCGCGAAGCGGTTTTCCTTGCCAACCAGCAGTTTGGTACCGCCGACACGATCGTCTTTGATCCAGCGTTGGCGGGCCAGACCATAACGCTGACCGATGGGGAACTCGCCATCTATGGTGCTGTGACCATTGACGGCGATGTTGATGGCGATGACACGCCGGACATTACCATCAGCGGCAATGATGCGAGCCGTGTATTCTTCGTGAGCACCGATACGAGTGCCTCCTTCAACAGTCTGGACATTGCCAACGGCGCGACCAACTACTCAGGCGGCGCGATCTATGGCGGTTATGCGTCCCGCATCACGCTGAACGACAGCATTGTCCGCGATAGTTCGGCTAATAGGTATGGCGGCGGTATCTTGTCGTACGCGGGGACTTTGAATGTTAACTCCAGTCTGATCATCAACAACACGTCTGTCTTATCGGGTGGTGGAATCGCATCGCGAGGGGATTTCTCCGATTTTGAATTTGCTACCGGGCAAATCGTGAATTCGACAGTCGCCTACAACAGCGCCGGCTCCACAAGCGAAGGAGGTGGAATACAGGCCTACCTCTCCAGTTTTCGCGTTTTAAACTCCACCATCACATCAAATACAGCTGGCGAAGGCGGTGGAATTTTCAGCTCGAACGGGTTCGGGCTGTCGGTGAACGTTTCATCGAGCATCATTGCAGAGAACACCGCGACCCAAGCGGGTAAGGGCAACGATATTGGTGGCGCCCCGTTTACTTCTCTCGGCAACAATCTGGTCGGAGACGGCGAGTTCAACGGTACAACATTCTTCGTCACCGGAACGAATGGGGACATCGCAGGCACCGCCGCAAGCCCGGTTGATCCGCTGTTATCGCCGCTGGGGAACAATGGCGGTCCAACGCAGACGTTCGCGTTGGAATCGGGCAGCCAAGCCATCGACAACGGGAACAATGACGAAGCGCTGACAAGCGACGGTCGAGGGCGCGCTCGAGACAATGGCTCAGGGACCGATATCGGCGCGTTTGAGCTTCAGAACGTCAGCTCCACGCCGCAGAACCTGGTCGTGACAACGCTTGATGATGAGTTGGACTCGGTCTCTCCGGACGCCACCGTCGACACCATGGGTGGTGCGAGTGATCTGTCGTTGCGCGAAGCGGTTTTTCTCGCCAACCTGAATGACACAACGCTCGACACAATCGCTTTTGACGCCGGGCTCGCCGGGGGAACCGTTGTTCTGTCGCAAGGCGAGCTGATTTTGACCAGCGACATGCTTATCGATGGCGACACCGATGGCGATGGAGCAGCCGACATCACGGTCAGCGGGGCCGACGCCAGCCGCATCTTTGCCATCAACAGCATAAGCGCCGACGTGACGTTGACGGGCCTCACCCTCACGAACGGGGACGCCGGGGTCGGCAATGGTGGCGCTGTGCGCACGAGCGGTACCCTCACAATCATCAACAGCACACTTGCCGACAATTCTGCTGCAAACGGTGGGGCCATCTACGGCGTTTCGGCGTCCAGCATCGCGATTTCCGGCTCATCGGTTACGGAGAACGCAGCAAGTATGAGTGCCGGGGGCATTTATGCGGGCGGAGATCTGACGGTGAGCAGCTCAGTGATCAGCGGCAACAACGCCGGCGGTTACGGAGGCGGTGTTTACGTCAGCTTGTCATCAGGCAGGTTCATCAACACGACAATTGTCGGTAACACGAGCGGTGCTGGCGGAGGCGGCATAACCGCAAACGTCTCAACCATTCTGCTCGTTCATTCAACGATCAGCGGAAATTCTTCCGATGACCCCGGCGGAGGACTTGACCTCTACAGTGGGAGCGCGTTGACCACGATTAATTCGGTCATCGCCGACAACACGTCTGCAAGCGGCGCGAACGATGTCAGCGCACCGGGGCCCGGTAACACGATCAACGCCAATTCCAGTTTCTTCGGGGATGCCGTCACGATCGAGACCGATGGCGGCGGCAACACCAATGGCGGCATGGCTAACCTTGGGAGCCTCGCTGACAATGGCGGGCCGGCGCAAACAATCGCGCTTGTGGGTGGCAGCCCGCTGCTCGACGTTGGCAACGCAATGGCGAGCTTTATCGCGCTCAATGAAGTAACGCTTGGCATCGACATCAATGGTGATGGCGACACCAATGATCTGGTCAATTCAGTCGATGACTTGCTCTCGGACGCCCGCGGTGCGCCGCGGGAGTTCGGCACGGGTGCAGACATCGGTGCGTTCGAGAAGGCCGATGTGGCGACCAACGGGCCCGATACCTTGTTTGGCACCGGTTCGGGTGAGGTGATCAGCGCGCTCGACGGGCTTGATCTGGTCAATGGCTTCGGCGGCGATGACACCCTCAATGGCAACATCGGCAATGACACCCTCAATGGTGGGGACGGCAACGACACGCTGCGCGGTCAGAACGGTACCGATGAGCTGAACGGCGAAGATGGAGACGACACGCTCGAGGGTGGGGCGGGGATCGACACCCTCAATGGCGGTGATGGCGCCGATAACCTCAATGGCGGCGGTGGTCCAGATACGCTCAACGGAGACGATGGGAACGACGTCCTTGCAGGCAGCGCCGGCAATGACACGCTCAATGGCGGGGACGGCAACGATCAGCTGTTCGGTGGGGCTGACTTCGATACGCTCAACGGCGAGCTCGGCAACGACTTCCTCAATGGCGGCGCGTCCAACGACATCATCACCGGCGGCGGTGGCAATGACACGCTGATCGGCGATGAGGGCAATGACAACCTCAGCGGTGGCGGCGGTGTCGATCTGCTTTCGGGCAATGCCGGTAATGACGTCATGGCGGGTGGCGCAGACAATGACACGCTGAACGGCGGTGGCGGGGATGACCGCATGTTCGGTGGGGCGGGGGACGATACGTCCCGCGGTCAGGCGGGCAATGACTTCATCTCTTCCGGCTCGGGCGATGACACCCTAGAGGGCGGCAACGACAATGACAGCCTGTTCGGCGGCTTCGGCGAAGACACGCTATCGGGCAATGACGGCAACGACTTCCTGCAGGCCGGTGCCAGCAACGATGTGCTGTTCGGTGGCGCAGGCGACGATACGTTACAGGGCCGGGAAGACAATGACTTCCTCAATGGCGGTGCCGGCACCGATAGCCTGACGGGCGGCACGGGCGCGGACACATTCGTCTTCGCACCTGCCTTCGGCAACGACACCGTCACGGACTTTGAGGACGACATCGATCAACTGGACCTGACGGCCTTCAACTTCGCCAGCGTCAATGGCGCGCTGTCCTTCGCCAGTGATGTCGCCGGAGACGTCGTCTTCACCTTCGGCCCCAACACATTCACCATCCAGAACACCACCCAGGCCCAACTCGCGGATGACATTCTGATTTGAGGCTGGCCGGGGCAGGGATCATAGGAACTGAATTACCAAGCATACGGATCGCCGCAGCGAGGCTCAGGGGCGGGCGAAACACGCCATTGCTCGTGATGTCCTGTTCGGTTCAGAACACTTGACCGGATCGTGATCATGAGAGCCCTGTGGCTTTGCCTCGGGCGCGCGCCTGAAATCAAAAAAGCTGCGTTCAAGCGCGAAAGAAGATTGATGGGTCAGGTGGCATTTCGTCAAAGCTCGGAATGTCACCCGCTGGGAGTGCGCCTGGCAGAGCCCTTGACGCATAGACGTTGGCTCGTGGGCTGACAAACCCAGGATCATCCAAACTCCCGGCTCGGATAACGACTATCTGCGGGCGGCCAGAATTTGCGTTAAACAGCTGGGAGCCGCAGGCGGCACAGAAGTGCTTGGTCATAATGTTTCCGCTGTCAGCCGGATGGTCAAAGGTCTGCGCTTTACCCTGCGTCACGACCAGATCCGCAGCTTTGACGAAAACATTGGTCGCGTAGCTGGCGCCCGATGAGCGGCGGCAATCTTCGCAATGACAGTTCCACATGTTCACCGGTGCGCTTGACACCCTATAGCGGATTGCGCCGCACAAGCAGCCACCTGTGATCTCAGGCATCGAACTTCCTTTCGGTTGCACGGTTCGGACGGATTCTCATGAGCGATGGCCAGGCATGTCGGGCTCATCTTCGGTCGCCAGAAGGAAACCTGGCCGCTTCCGGACGGTGTCGTGCCACTCCGCTATGCGCTGGGGTAAAGCGATACCAAAGCCCAACCCAAGCATCCGATTGATGCCGATCGCCAGACTGACCTCTGCAAGGTTTGGCCGGGCGTTTTCTAAAGTGAAAAAGTCCGTCGGCGTCCCATCAATCAGCGATAGATTGCGGTGCGCCGCCGCCAGCGCAGCCGTGCCGCCATTGCCTTCATCGGGAACCTGATCTGTCTGGAAGATATCCAGAAACAGAAGGCGCACCGGCGGCCAGAAAACCAATGCGTACCAATCGAGCCACTGATCGGTTTTCGCAATCGCCTCGGGCGTGTCGCCATACATGTGGCCCTCTTGCCTGGCTAGATGCCGCATGATGGCGTGGCTTTCCCACAGGACGAAGGCATCGTCCTGCCAGACCGGCACCGTTCCATTTGGGTTCAAAGCAAGAAAATCAGCGGTCCTATTTCCACCGAATGGCCCGCCCACCAAGCGCCGTTCGGCCTCAATGCCTAGCTCGTGGGCCGTCCAGATTACCTTCTGAACATTCGTTGAGGATCCTCGCCCCCACAGAACTGGTTTTGATGCCATCGGTCCGCTCAACTCATGCCAACAGTGTGTTGGTGCGGATCTCCACCACAGTAGTAACCGACTGCTGCCAGACATCGGCTTTCACCAATGGGTCATCGGCGAACATCGCCTCGACCGACGCTCGGTTTTTGGCATCGAGGAGAAAGAAGCTTCCGATCATGCGGCTGTTATCATCGGTCTTGAGTGGACCGGATAAGAGGATGGTCAAGTCGTGCTTCGATGGTGCCGTCTGCAGGTAGGCGCGGTGGGCATCGATGTTGGCGAGGCGGTGTCCCTCGGCGTCGGGCTTGTCGAGCGCGTGAACGACGAAGTGCATGGGTTCTTCCTACTCGAAGACGAGGCTCAGCGCCGGAAACAGCGCTAAAACGATTGTAACCAGCGACATCATGATCACGAACGGGAAGGTGCCGGTGAAGATATCGCCGAGCGTTGTGGTCCTGTCCGATATGGTCGCTTTGACGACGTAGACCGTCAGCCCAAAGGGCGGCGTCAACAGACCGATCTCAACGGCGATCACCGTGACGATACCAAACCAGATCAGGTTCCCGCCCAGGTCCGTTACGATCGGCAGGCACAAAGGCAGCAGGATCAACATGATCGACGTGCTGTCGAGGATCATGCCCATAATAATGACGAGCACGATGTAGATCAGAAGGAACCCCGCGAGACCGAGACCCATCTCACCGAACATCATGGTGATCTCCTGCGGGATCGTCGAAAGCGTCAGCATGCGCGAATACATGGACGCGGCGACAATGAGCAAGAGAATGGAAACCGATACCAGGCCGGTATCGATGAGCACCTTCCAAAACCGTTTCACAGTTAGCTTACGCTTCGCAACCGCCACCATGATCGCCGCGGCGGCCCCGGCTGCACCTGCTTCTGTGGGCGTGAAGAAGCCCGTGTAAATGCCGCCAAGCACAATTGCGACCAGAATGGCGATGGGCGCGAGCTTGGCTGTCGCTGTGGGCCATGTCTCATCAATGACCGCCGATGGTCGATCGGACTGCATCACCATAGTGGGGCGCAATCGCGCCATGAGATAGATGCCGATGCCGAATGTCAGCGCCAGCAGTCCGCCGGGAACAATAGCAGCGAGGAAGAGTGCGCCGACGGACTGTTCGGCGAGGATGGCGTAAATGATCAGCAGAAGGCTGGGAGGAATGAGCATCCCCAAGACGGATGAGCCGGCCACGACGCCAAGCGCAAAGCGCTTGTTGTAACCGTTGGCCACCATTTGTGGCACCGCAACGCGCGAGAACACCGCAGCGGAGGCGATCGATATACCGGTGATGGAGGCAAACACGGCGTTGGCGGCGACGGTTGCCATACCGAGGCCTCCACGGATCTTTTGCATCATCCAAGCGGCTACCCGGTAGGCGTCGCGGCCAATATCGGCGGCGTCGACCACGAGCCCCATTAAGACGAACAAGGGAACCACGCCGAAAAGGTAGCGGTTGATCGACCCGCCAGCTGCCAGGGCAAGGGAGCGCACGGCAACGTTCGGGTTGTCGCGGATCAGCCAGATGCCAATGAAGGACAGCAGGATCAGAGCCACAGCGATGTGCGCGCCCGACAGGATCAGGATCAACATGAACGCTATTGCCGCTGCGCCGATCTGGACCCGGTTAAGATCGCCCACCACGATCACATAACCAATGACCAGCAACACGACGAAGCCGAACACGATTGGCCAACCTCGCGGTGGACGGTCGACGCTATGGCGGAAGGTGAGGGGCTCGACGCGCGTTTCGTTGGCGAGCTGCTTGATGTCTTTCACGAGCTGAACGGCAAATGCGATTGCGGTTAGGATCGAACCGCCAAACAGACAGGCTTTGATCGGCCAGACGGGTGCTGTGAAAACGCCCTGTGCGCCGAAGAACTCCTTTTCAACCCACGCGTCCACCAAAGCTGGCCAGGTGCCTTGCGCAATGACGGCGAAGACGAACATCCCGCCCAGGTGAAAGAAAATGCGGATCGCCGCCGCCGCGAATGGGCGCCTGTCTTCCAAAGACCCAATGAACAGATCGGTGCGGGTCATTCGCCCGCTCATCAGTGTATGCGCCGCCTGCAAAAATACGATCGCGACAATGGAGTTGGCGACTATTTCCGCAACGCCTTGGATCGGATCGTTGAAGAAGTTGCGGCTCAAGATATCGGCGCAGATCAGGCACATCAGCGCGAAGATCCAGACCGATGCCGCGCCGCTGATCACGCCGGTGACCAGCGACACGCTTTTTTCTACCTGGTCAGTGCCACGACGAAGGCGGCGTAGAGCGTCGGCCATGATATCGACCTCGCGACGAGACCCTTGGGCCGCCTGTTAGCGCGCGGTCCAGTCGATGCCAGGCTCGATGCCTCGCGCACGCAGGCGGTTGACAAACTCTTCCATGACGCCGGCCGCACCATCGTCGGCATTGGCCTCTGCCCATTGGGCTGCGAGGTTGGGTAGGCCGTCTTTCCAAGCCTGTACTTCATCAGCGGGCAGTTCGGTTACGGTCGCGCCAACACCAGGCAGTTGCTCGAGGAAATTGTCGTAGCGCGCGACAACTTCCTCGGCGTGTGCCGTGGTGTATTCCTCGCCCAGCTCGGTCAGGACGGTGCGGACATCATCGGACAGCCCGTCCCAAACATCGCGGTTGATACCGAGGCCACCGGTCATATGCGCGCCGATACCAACAAGCGTAACGTAGGGGGCGACTTCATAATGGCGGTTGGGAAAGGCGCCGGTTATGATGACGACCATGCCGTCGGCAACGCCTGTCTGTACCTGATTGTAGTAGGTCGGCAGCGCACCGTTGACTGGCACAGCGCCGAGTGACTCGATCCAGTTCGCCGAAGGTCCCGGTGCCATGATCCGGCGTCCTTCAAGATCGGCGAGCGAGTTCACGGGAAAATTCGTCAGCAGATGATAGGTCTCAACGCCACTGGCGCCAAGAAACACGACGTTTTGGTCTTCCCAAGCCTCTTGAAGCTCGGGCAGTTCGCGATGCATCTCGTTGAGAACCTGCAACATGCTCACCAGATCGTCGGTCACGAAGGGCATGAAGTAGGTCATGTTCTGAAGCGGCATCTTTGAGCCCTCCCAGAGGGTGCCGACCCAGCCAGCATCCGTCAGGCCATCGCCAACCGCCTCCAGTGTGTCGGAGAAACCGTAGAGCGAACCACCGTACGCCTCAGTCCAATCGACGCGATCTTCGGACCCCATAGCCTCAAGGCGCGCGTTGGTCTCGCCGACTACCAGAGTGGAAAGTTGACCGACCCATGGCAGCACCGTGGGGTGACTTGAGGACATGGTCAGGTTGAATGTTTCGGCCTGTGCGCCCGATGCCAAGGCGAGGCTTACGGCAATAGCGCCAAGTGCGATTTTCATGATCATTCCTCCCAGAGATTTGGTTTGATTGCTTTTTCTTGTTTATCCGACGGTGTGCTCGCCGGTTGAATAGTCGATGGTGACGGTGATCCGTCCCTCGTTGAGAAGCCACGGGCGCACCGTGAACGATCGTGCGCCGGAGCTGTGCATTGGGTCGGTCTCGGCGATCTCGCGTGCATGGTCGAGGCTGTCAGCGCGGATCAGGACCATGCCTTCGCCGTTCCATGTGGTTTCGTCGTCGGCCCAAAAAGGACCTGCGCCAAACATGATGCCCTTTTGTTCCAGCTCGACCTGGAACTTCAGATGCTCTTCGATGTTGTCCATCACCGGCCCCATCCCATTGGTTGGCGACGTGAACACAGCGAAGAGCTGTTTCTGCAGCATGCCTTTCGATGCTTCCAGAATGTCGTGCTTTGTAATGTGCGGTCCCGACATGTCTTCTCCCTTGTTTTGGTCGCTTGGCCTCAGATTGTTTGGCAGACCTTGTCGTAGTCGAGGCGCGGCAAGCGGCGGAAAATCTTTGATGTGTCCGCGTAGCCGATGTTGATCAGGAAGTTGGACTTGATCGACGTGCCATGGAAAAATTCTTCATCGACCTTGCTATTGTCGAAGCCGGACATCGCGCCGACATCTAGGCCCACCGCACGAGCCGCAAGCATCAGGTAAGCGCCTTGCAGTGTGCCGTTTCTGAAGCCGTTGATTTGCGCTGCGGTGGCGTTGTCCTTGAAGATGTCTTGCGCGTCTGGGTTGGGCGGAAACAAGTGCGGTAACTCCTCCCAGAAATTGAGATCGTAGGCGACGATGGCGGTGATTGGAGCGCTGCGCATCTTCGGGCGGTTGGCCGGCATCAGGCACGGCTCCAGGCGGTCCTTGGCGTCGGCAGTGCGTATGAACAGCACGCGCATCGGCTGCTGGTTCATGGACGTCGGACCCATCTTGGCGATGGCATACAGCTCAGCCAGCGTTTGGTCGGTCACCTCGCGGTCCTGCCAACCGTAGTGGGTTCGCGCTTCGGTGAAGAGCAGTCGAAGGGTATCAGGATCGGCCTTGAGCGCCTCATTTTGCAACGCCAGTGCAGCACCCTGCGCCTGGGCATCAGCCGTCTGTGTGTCCATGAATACAACCAGCCCTTTTTCCAAATCCAAAGGGCTAGCGTGCCAAGACCAATCAACGCGAGCAGATCGCGTTGAGCGTGCAGCAGCGTTTCCTCAGGATCGCGCCGTTCGTGGCGTCTTTTCCAAGTTATTCAGAGGCTACCACGCGAAACCGCGATGGCTCATTCAATCTCGGCGAATTAATATAGCTTTACGTTATGAAATCGGCATGAAAATCCAAAGAACATAAGTTTTGGTTTCGATACGTAGGCCGCGCCTCAAACTCAACTTGCAGCTCATTTGAACGGCGATGGGTCCCCTAAGTGCACATGTTTGCGGTCTGGGAGAGGTCTGAGGTTTCTGATGCCGGCGTGGGGTGCCCCGTAACAAAGAGCGATTGGAGGCTCAGCCCAATTCGTACGTTGTTACGCCAAAGGTTCGGTCAATCGGAAGACCCGGGACCGTTTGCGCGCCGGCCAACCGGTACATGCGAGCAGTCTCGAAGACCGGCTGCATTCCGAACCTCTTGGCAAGCCGGACCGCTTCGATGTTTGCGTCCGGTACGTCTATCGTCAGTTGATCATTTGGACCCAAGGTCGCCGCTGCCCTTATCAGCAGCGCTTCGGCGATTTGTTCGTTGTCGGCAAGAAGTGGCCCAATTTTGTATCCGACCGCACACTTGCGCTTGGTGACGTATCCCAACACCTCGCCATCAATCAGGTACGCCCATGTCTGACGCTGAACGTTGCTTGACGGCTGTGTCCACGCCCGAAGAAACGCCGCACGGCCGTGGGGAAAGAAGGTGCTATCATAGGCGTTCAGGCCCGGCAGCAAAGCGTCGGATGACGCAACAATCGTAGCCTCATCGTTTCGTGCGGTTAGTGCGTTGGGTAGGCCTCTGGGTAACCCGGAATACCGAACGTTTCTTCCCGCATAGACAAACTCGCTGGCGCGATAATTATCCTGTTGGTCGACCACGCCGTCCAGGCCGATTGTCCGCCCTTCCAGATAATCGATGCCGCGGTTCCAGGTGGCGATGCCGATACCCGAACCACGATGGTCTGGCGCAACGATGTAAAAGCCCAAAAAGCCATATTCCAAACCATAGCGGACCACGGATATGGACGACACAGGCTCGCCGTCTAGGAAACCCATGAAAAATCCGTTGGGGTCGGCGGCGAAGAAGGCTGCAAGATCGTCGAGGCCGGGGTTCCAGCCCTCCTCCCTTGCCCAACTGACGGCCACCGAAAATTCTTCGAGAGATGCCTTGCGTATATCCAAGCCCACTTATCGGCCCACACGCTGTTCGCACCACCGCACGGCGGCTTCGACTCCATCAATGATGGGCACCGCGTATTTGGACTGCATCGCATGTGAGAAGCTCGACATGCCCGCGCATCCCAGCACAACGGCTCCAACGTCATCTTCTGTAATGGCGGCTTCGATCTCCGCTTCCAGTTTAGGAAGCGACGATAGATCATTTTCGAGCGCGAGGACCGGAACGCCACTCGCCCGGACGCGCACGCACCGCTCTATCATACCATAGGCTGCGAGATTGGCTTCAAGAACGGGGACGGAAATCTCTAAAGTTGTAACGACCGAAAAGGTTGCAGCATGGTCCATTGCCGCCAGATAACCTGCTTCGCCAATGCCGCTAACCGGAATAGGGGATCGCTCTCTGAGTTCGAGAAGTCCGGTGTCATCGAAACAGGCTATGATCGCCGCATGATAGCCGCCTTCGGTGATGACCATATCATTGAACAGTCCAAAAAGGCCTGGCAGCGCAGCCTCGCCGTCTTCGGCGCCCTCGATAGATGCAGGACCATCAAGCGGGTTGACGGCAACGATTTCGGTACCGCGGGACGCCGCCGTCTGAGCAGCAACGCCGATCTGTTCGGTCATGGCTGCCGTGCTGTTTGGATTGATAACCAAAATCCGCACTGCTTCAGACCATACCTTTGCCCGCATCCGAGCCTTGCCGGGTCTGTCGGCGTCGCATCAGATAGGCGATCAGGAGACAAAGGCCAATAACGATGAACGAGAAGACGGTCGTCAGGGTTCCCAGCGCATACAGCACCGGCGATGTGACGTTCGTTGTCATGCCGAAAATTTCGAGCGGCAGCGTGTTGTGCGAGCCTGCTGTCAGCAGTGTGCGTGCAAACTCATCATAGGACAGGGTAAAGCCAAACAACGCGACGCCGATCAGGCTAGGGGCTATGATCGGTAGTACCACATGGCGGATTGTCTGCCAGGGTGTTGCACCCAGATCCCGGGCGGCTTCCTCGTAGGAAGGGTCGAAACGGTTGAAGACGGCGAACATGATCAGAAGGCCGAACGGCAGCGTCCAGGTAAGCTGGGAGCCGAAGCCCGATGTCGACCAGTGCACATCGAACCCAAGTTGGCTGAAGATCAATCCGACTCCCAGCGAGATGAGGATTGAGGGGATGATCAGGCTGGTGATGACGAGGTAAAACAGAACCGTCGAGCCTACGAAGCGCCGGCGAAACGCGAGCCCTCCCATGACCGACAGGATCACCGTGGTCACCATGACCATGAGACCAAGTGCGAAGGATCGGCGGAAGGACCCCCAAATGTCGCCGACCGCCTGCTGCTCAAACAGATCAGCAAACCAGTACATTGAGACGCCGTTCATGGGGAACGTCAGTCCCCCTCCGGGTCCCTGAAACGACAGAATGCCTATGGTGATGATCGGTCCATACAGAAACAGTACGAACAGGCCGAAGACGCCGGCTAAAATGTAGAAGGAAAGTCCGCGCTTTTCTCCGTGCATCCTCACAGCTCCTTCCGGATGTTCACGAAGCGCAGCATGATCCCGATGGTGATCAGGACCGTGACGAGCAGGACAACAGAGGTCGCCGCCGCCGCCGGATAGCGCAGAAGTGCTACATCGTTGGAAATCAAGCGTCCAACATTGGCGGACTGCGACCCGCTCATGAACCGCACGGTGATGAAGTCGCCCATCACCAGTGTGACGACAAAGATCGAGCCGATCATGATCCCCGGTTTGGTGAGGGGGATGATGACATTGGTTAGGATCTGAAAGCCAGAAGCGCCCGCGTCTCTTGCCGCTTCGAGCAGGGATTTGTCGATGCGCATCATGGTGTTGAAGATTGGGACGACCATGAACAGCGTATAGAGATGGATGAACGCGAGGATGACCGCGAAATCCGAAAAGAGGAGCCATTCGACCGGCTCGTCGATCAACCCCATCGAGATCAGCGTCTGATTGGCGATTCCGTTGCGGCCCAGAAACGGAATCCACGAAATCATCCGAATGATGTTCGAGGTCCAGAAGGGGATCGTGCACACAAGAAATAGGGCGATTTGCCAGGTCAGGCTACGCACATGGAAGGCCAGGAAGTAGGCCACTGTGAAGCCGATGACGAGGCAGAAAAACCACGTTATGGCCGTATACATCAGCGTGTTGATGAACACGCGGTAGGTCACCTGTGAGCCGAATAGAAATTCGTAATTATCAAAGATGAAGGCCGGGAAGATCGAGAACTCGGTCGATCCCCAAAAGCTGACTGCGACGATCATTCCGATGGGCAGCAACAGGAACAAGGCCAACACCACAGCGATTGGCGACGCGAGAAGCCAACCTGTCAGGTGGGAGCTTTTGGCGTTGGTTACCGACACGAGCGAGGGCCTTACGTTCAAACAAAGATGCCCGCGCGGTTTTGCAGTCCGCGCGGGCAAAATTGGTCAGAGCATCACGATGCGATGAACTCGTTCCATTTGGCGACCATGTACTGGTTCTCGTCCATCACCGCGTTCCAACATGCGACTGCACCCATACGATCGAAGAAGGATCCACCGTCGCGAACTGCGCCAGCCGTCTCGATGACCGTACCTTGCGGGCTGACGATGTCGCCCTGGGCCTCCTTGCCCTCAAACCAGTAGCCCCACTCATCTTCGCTCATGAAGTCCTTGGAGGTTTCGGGAACTGCGGAGTAGTAGCCCTGGCGCATCAGGAAGCCGCCAACCCAACCGGACAAGTACCAGTTGATGTATTCGTAGGCCGCATCAAGTTCGAGGCCGGACAGATTGGCTGACAGGCCGATGCCGCCGCCCCAGGAGCGGTAGCCCTCTTTGAGCGGCTGATAGATGCAGGGGATACCGCGCGAGCGTACTGCCGTAATTGCCGGGGACCACATGGACTGGATAACCACCTCACCGGACGCCATCAGATTGACGCTCTCATCGAAGCTCTTCCAGAAAGCGCGGAACTGGCCATTCTGCTTGGCTTCGGTGAAGATGCCGATGGTCGTGTCGATCTCCTCGCGGGTCATGTTGCCCTTATCGCCATAAGTGATCTCGCCCATCGCTTCGCACACCATGGCCATATCCATGATGCCGATGGACGAGATGTCGAGAATAGACGCCTTGCCGGCGAATTCGGGGTTGAGAAGCTCTGCCCACGTATCGATTGGCCGCCCGATCAGGTCCGGTCGTATCCCCAGTGTATCGGCGTTGTAGATGGTCGGGATGAGGGTCATCCAACCCGATTCATTGTCCACGAACTCGGTCCCACCTGGTCCATCAACAAATCCTACGGTGTGCGGCGCGGTGCCCTGCGCAATGGTGGATTCCGGTGTCAGCAAACCGTTGCGGAAGATGCCGACGATCTTGTCGTAATTTGCGATCCGCGACGTATCCATCGCCTGCAAATTGCCCGTCGGCCAGACCTTCTTACAGATCCAGTACTCGATGTCGGCGATATCAAAACTGTTAGGCTGCGTGGCGGCGCGCTGTGTGACGCTGTCGGAATCAAGCGCCGTCATCTCAAGCGTGAAGCCGAGGTCTTCTTTCACTTTATCGGCGACCTCATTGAGGTTCGACACACCGGTGCCGAACTGGCGCAGCGTCACGTTCTGAATGTTCTGCGCCCAGATCGTGGGAAAGCCCGTGATCGCAGTGGACCCGAGGGCTGCACCGGTCGCCGCGGCGCCGCCTTTGAGAACCGAACGCCGGCTGAGGCCTTTGTCCGCTTTCGGTGATGTGGATTTCGTCGTCATTCCCTGTCTCCGTTTTTCGGGTTTGATGGTGTTGGTCAGTTGGTGGCAGAGGCTGAAAGCGGGTGCGCGTCGGACGCGTCCCAGCTTAGTGAGACGGCGTCGCCGATCTCGAAAGGCGCTGCGAGATAGGTGCTATCTTGGACAGTGACGGCGTAATCCTCGCCGTGCTCGCCCTTCAGGCTTAGCTCGAAGCTGGTCCCGAGATACTCGATCGCGTGAACCGTTGCGGTGCGCTCACTTTGGGCAGAGCCAACCGCGCTGACCTTGATGCGGTCACTGCGCAAAGCGATGTGTCCCGAGCCGTTTTGAACGATGTTGTGCCCACCCATAAAGCGCGCCACAAACTCGGTTGTCGGCGCGTTGAACACTTCATGCGGCGGACCAGCCTGCTCGATGCGTGCGTTGTTCATCACGACGATCTTGTCCGCGAGCGCCATCGCTTCGTCCTGGCTATGTGTGACATGGATGAAGGGGATGCCCAACTCGCGCTGGAAGCGTTTGAGTTCCGCGCGCATGCGGATGCGCAGGAAAGGGTCGAGGGCCGATAGCGGCTCATCGAGAAGAAGAACGGAGGGCTTTGTGATTAGGGCCCGCGCCAGAGCGATGCGCTGCTGTTGGCCACCCGACAGCTGGCTGGGCAGCCGCTCCGCATAATCAAGCATGTCCACCAGCTTGAGCATCTCTGCCGCCCGGCCAATGCGTTCCGTTTTGCTCGCGCCCTTCATTTTCAAGCTGAAGGCAACGTTTTCGCTGACACTGAGGTGCGGAAAGAGCGCATAGTTCTGGAACATCATGGCGGTACCGCGAGCCGAGGGCGCGAGGTTCGTGATGTTCTGCGCACCTAAAACAATGTCGCCTGCGGACACCGTCTCGTGCCCTGCAATCATCCGGAGCGTTGAGGACTTGCCGCAGCCAGATGGCCCAAGGATGCACGTGTAGCTGTTGGCTTCGATCTTCAGGTCGATGGCATCGACGGCGGTTGTGGCGCCGTAGATTTTCGAAACGGAGATCAGTTCCAGAGCTGCTGCCATGCGCGACGTCGTATCCTGTTGTGCCTATCTTGAGCTTGCAAGAGGCGTACCAAGTGGCCGTAGATTCACGTGGCTGCAAATATGGGGATTATGTCATACGTACAGATACTTAGCGACGTTGTTGATCAGAAAAGTGCACAATAAAACGGCAAATACGATACGATCTGACTAAATTTTGTATACAATCTTGTATTTGTAATTTCCAGGCGAAATCCGTATCAACGCTATCACCAGTGTTCCATGCGATGTTGGAGAAAGATGGCGCCGCTGACCGCGCAAGCTAAGCCGAGGACGGAACCGACCAACCGGTCGGCGGACCGCAGCCTGGAGATTGTTGAGGGCTTGCGCCAGGCAATCCTTGAGCATCGCCTCAAGCCCGGCGCGAAGCTATCGGAAGATGAGGTTGGCGAGGTGTACGGGGTGAGCCGCACCGTTGTTCGCGCAGCCTTGCAGTCGCTTGCCCATTCCGAACTGGTCTCAATCGAAAAAAACCGTGGTGCTTTTGTCGCCCGACCCTCGGTGCAAGAGGCGCGAGAAGTCTTTGAAGCGCGGGCGCTGATAGAGCCCAAGGTTGCCAACATGGCAGCCGGGCGGATGTCGCCGCGGCACCTAAACCGCTTGATCAAACATATCGAAATTGAGCACGCGGCTAATGCAAAGGGCGATAAGGGGCATGCGCTCGCCCTTTCTGGCGAATTTCATCTTGAGATTGCGCGGATCGCGGGTCATCGACTCTACACTCAGTTCGTCGAGACGCTGATATCAAGATCATCCTTGATCATCGCGTTGTATTGGAAGCGACCTGATACCACGTGCGAAAGCCACTCTCATGAAGCTCTACTATCCGCGTTCGAGAGGGGCGATGGTCAAAACGCCGAAAACATCATGCGCAGCCATATCGTCGATTTGAGTTCGGGTCTGGATCTCAACCCAGACGCACCGCCCAACAAGTCGCTCGCCGAGGCCCTTCTGGTTAAGCGGCGTTAGATCCGTGGCCTGGCGTAATCTGAGCAAGTGGCGAGTGCGCCATAGCATCGTAAGACGCTGAAGCCCGGGCAGATATGTATGTCTTCGGAGCGCGGTTCAAAACCGCGGTTGTCTGCGACTTTGAAAACGTCATGGATATGACGGGCTTAGAGCCCAAGCGCTTTCATCGGTTAGCCTTCACGGCCTCACCGCAGCCCGACAGATGACGTAATATTGTCGGTCAGGCCGCAGTAGTACTGATGGCAATTGTCTTAGATACTATATTTGTTGGGAGGCGGAAAACAAAAAGTAAGTAAAAGCATATATTTAGATGGCTAAAACATTCTCTGGTGATGTATCTTTTGATCCTGCTCCTGGAGACGTCGATACCGTTGGTGGTACACACAGCGGCTACTACACAATCGATGGCGGAACGCAGGTGGCCGTCGACCACGGCGCACCGGGCTATCCCCAGGGGCAAAACTCCTTTGTAATCATTGGGGCGCAGCCAGGCTCGTTGGGCAGAATGACGGTCAGCGGTGAAGGTACGTCGTTCTCTGTCACAGGCAACGACACTACGCCGGTCGGTTTCGTAGTCGGCGCGGGAGGTACAGGTTACCTCAGAGTGGACTATGGGGCGCGTATCGAGCTTTCAGAAACCACGAATCCCACGTCACCGGGCAACATTGGAAGTGCTGGCATCAATGTCGGTTATTATCCGGGAAGCCGCGGCGAGATTATTCTAAATTCGGGTAGAGTCGAACTAACCGGAAAGACGCCTTTCATTTTCCTTGGCCGGGGCGGCGATGGCGTCTTGAAAATGTACAACCGGTCGGAGTTGATCCTGAATGGATCTGACGCTTCGTTTGGGGTTGGGATAGCATCTAAAGGTGAGCTCCTTATTTCTAGCGGCTCTAGGTTAACCGTTCTCGGGGCTGCTGGGACCGAGAAGAACTTTATTGACGTCGGCGTCCACGATCCTGCTTTTGGAACCTCTTCGATCAGGATTAAAGACACCGGTTCTGAGATTAACGCCGGAAAACTCAACCTTCTTGTCGGTCGCCTTTTCCCAGGCTTGGAAGCGTCTTCAGGGAAGGGCCAAGTAACGATAAGCGATGGCGGAAGTGCCACGTTTTACTCGGCCATTATAGCAAGTGGCGGAGAGCTGCGTCTGGGCAATGCTTCCCTCACCACAACCGCCGCCGATCGCTTTCTTGAGGTCACCAAAGGCGGTGTAATCAATTTATTAAGTGACCCTAACGGCGAGCCATCCAAACTGACCGGGCAAGGCCTTATTGTGGGTACGGGATCGAAGGTCGTCGTCGAAGTGCCATTTATTGGGCGCGCGTCTGGGAAGCTTATCGCGCAGGAAATCCGGTTTGAACCGGGCGCGATCCTCGAGTTTGACCTTGATTTCAGTTATCGCCCGGGTCGCGTTTATACCTTTTTCGAAACGACCGACGGCATCCAGCTGGGAGATGCGCAAATATCGGTCCCGGGCGCCGCCGCGACGTTTGCCGGCGTTGGGTGGACCGACGAGACCGACACCATTGCGATGTTTATGGGCCTGACTAATCTCGGTGGCTCCGGCTCGAACGCGCTCGACCTAGGTCAGCTACCCGGGGTCGGCGAAACAGCTGGCGTTGATGCAAGCTTTGATACCGAAACCGGATTTCTCCGATTTATCCATAGATCGAACAGTCTGGGCGGCGGCGATGGTTACAATATCGGGTCCGTCGTTGGCACCGACCTTGAAGACACGATCACCTTGATCGGTGGCGCAGGGGGGATTGCGGACGGCGGCAGTGGCGACGATACGCTCGATGGTGGGTCTGGAGCCGACACCTTGATCGGTGGCGATGGCGCCGACGTCCTTTACGGCAATGACGGCTCCGACAGCCTCGGAGGCAGTGCGGGTGATGACACCCTGTTGGGACAAAACGGTAAAGACGTTTTGAGCGGCGGTACCGGCGACGACACCCTTGATGGTGGATCTGAAGCCGACACCTTGAACGGTGGTGATGGCGCCGACATCCTTTACGGCAATGACGGCTTCGACAGCCTCGAAGGCGGCGCTGGTAATGACATCCTCTGGGGGCAAAAAGGTAAAGATGTGCTGAGCGGCGGTCCGGGTGACGATACGCTCGATGGTGGATCCGATACCGATACTTTGTATGGCGGAGTTGGGGACGATCTCTTCAACGGCGGTGATGGCCGAGACACCCTCAATGGTGGTCATGGCAACGATCTGATGCTGGGAAGTGCGGGCAACGACACCATCATCGGCGGCGACGGCGATGACAGGCTGTTCGGTGGAGAGCACTTTGACAGCCTTGACGGCGGAACTGGCGATGATCTTCTCGATGGTGGTACCTGGAACGACAGGCTCATCGGCGGCGACGGCAATGACAGGCTTTTCGGTGGCGACGGGAATGATGGGCTGTACGGCGGCGCGGGCGATGACGTCTCCCGCGGTCAGGAGGGCAATGACTTCATCTCGTCGGGCTCAGGCAATGATACCCTCGAAGGGGGAAGTGGCAATGACAGCCTGTTCGGTGGCTTTGGCGAGGACACGCTGAGAGGCGAAGAGGGCAACGACTTCCTTCAGGCTGGCGCGAGCAATGACCAACTCTCTGGCGGGGCAGGTGACGATACGCTTCAGGGTCGAGAGGATGATGATGTCCTTGACGGTGGGACGGGAACAGACACGCTCATAGGCGGCACGGGTTCTGACACGTTTGTGTTTGCTCCGGCCTATGGCGCGGACACAGTGACCGATTTTGAGGACGATCTCGATCAGCTCGATCTGACCGCCTTCAAATTCGCCACCGTCAATGGCGCGCTGTCGTTCGCCGCCGATGTCGCGGGCGACGTCGTCTTCACCTTCGGCCCCAACACCTTCACGATTGAGAACACGACCCAAGCCCAGCTGGTTGATGATATTTTGATCTGACCGGCGATAGTTGCTTGGCACGAGCCGCCGCCTCCCGGGCACGGATCGTCCCCGGCCCTCCGAGTGGCTCGGTTTCACAGAACCGAGAGCCGTGCCTGGGCCTTTGAAGGCTAGCGTGCACTCGTCCTAATAATGGACAGACATTGACCTCATCGGCCGCTCGACGGGCGGCGCGAACTTGGTCAGGTCAATTCCCTCAACGGCATCCCTGTATTCATCCATGGACGGCGTCCGTCCCAAAATAGCGGACAGCACGACAACGGGCGTTGACGCCAGGAGCGACTCGCCTTTCTTCTCCGGCAAGTCGGCGACAACGCGCCCTTGGAACAGTCGGGTCGATGTGGCGAGGACCGTATCGCCTTTTTCCGCCTTTTCCTGGTTGCCCATGCATAGATTACAGCCCGGACGCTCCAGGTAGAGAATATTCTCATACTCGGTGCGCGCAGCGGTTTTGGGTGCTGCATCGTCGAACTCGAAACCCGAATAACGCTGTAAAACCTCCCAGTCACCCTCTTCCTTCAGCTCATCAATGATGTTGTAGGTCGGTGCCGCCACCACCAAAGGTGCGTTGAACTTGATCTCTTCGCCCGCTTTTTCGAGGTTGCGCAGCATCTGGGCGACAATCTTCATATCGCCCTTGTGCACCATGCAGGAGCCGACAAAGCCCAGGTCGACCTTTTTTGAGCCGCCGTAGTAAGAAACTGGGCGAATGGTGTCGTGGGTGTAGCGTTTGGACACGTCGGCATTGTTCACATCGGGATCAGCGATCATCGGTTCGATGATCTCGTTGAGATCGACCACCACTTCAGCAAAGTATTCGGCGTTGTCATCAGCAGTGAGAGCTGGAAGTTCGCCCGACCGGATTTGCGCGATGCGCTCGTTTGCTTTGTCTAGCAGTCCCTGCAGCGTACCTGCGCTGTTCTCCATGCCTTTATCGATCATGATCTGGATGCGCGCTTTGGCAATTTCGATCGACTGGATCAGCGTGTCATCGTGGGAGATACAGATCGCGGCCTTCGCTTTCATCTCCGCCGACCAATCGGTGAAGGTGAACGCCTGGTCCGCCAGGAGCGTTCCGATATGGACCTCTATAACCCGGCCCTGAAAAACATTGTCGCCAAACTGCTGGAGCATTTGCGCTTGTGTGGCGTGAACCACGTCTCGGAAATCCATCCACGGCGCCATGTCACCAGTGAAAGTCACCTTGACCGACTCCGGGATCGGCATGGTTGCTTCACCGGTCGCAAGCGCAAGAGCGACGGTGCCAGAATCGGCACCGAATGCGACGCCTTTGGACATGCGGGTATGGCTGTCACCACCAATAATGATGTCCCAGTCGCTGACGGTAATGTCGTTCAACACCTTGTGGATGACGTCCGTCATCGAGTGATAGACGCCCTTTGGATCACGCGCGGTAATGAGCCCGAAATTGTTCATGAAACCCATCAGGCGCGGGATGTTGGCTTGAGCCTTCAGATCCCAAACCGAAGCGGTATGGCAGCCAGATTGGTAGGCGCCATCGACTTTCGGCGAGATGATGGTTGCGGCCATGGCCTCCAACTCCTGGGAAGTCATCAGGCCTGTTGTGTCCTGCGAGCCAACGATATTGACTGTAACCCGAACATCTGAGCCCGCATGTAGGACCTTGCCCGGCGTAACGCCAACTGCGTTGCGGTTGAAAATCTTCTCAACCGCCGTCAGTCCCTGGCCGTCATGGCTGATCTCTGTGGACGGCGCAAACACCAAGGGTGCTTCGACGCCAAGGGTCTCGGCAGCAAAGGTCTGCAGCTTTTTCCCGAAGACAATCGCGTAGGAGCCCCCAGCCTTCATGAATTCCATTTTTTGAGGCGTGAAAGACGCAGAAAGGTCGACCAGCTCTTCGTCACCGGAGTCGTCCGTCAGTTTCTTCGATTTCGTATTGATCGTCAGAACTGTGCCGGTATCGACGGAATAGCGCTGTTCGAGGACCGGGTTGCCGTCATTGTTCAGGATAGGCTTTCCGTCCTCATCAAGTTTCTTGACCCAGTTCTTGAGGTCAATCCCGATCCCGCCGGTCACTCCGACGGTGGTAAGGAAGATGGGCGAAATACCGTTCGTACCCGCCACGACCGGCGCAATATTCACGAAGGGTACGTATGGGCTGGCCTGTTTACCCGTCCACAACGCGACATTATTGACCCCGGACATGCGCGATGAGCCAACCCCCATAGTGCCCTTTTCAGCGATCAGCATGACCCGTTTTCCCGGATGCTGAAGCTTGAGCGCTTCAATCTCCTGTTGGGCTTCTTCGGAGATCATGCACTTGCCGTGGAGTTCACGATCAGACCGAGAGTGTGCTTGATTGCCGGGCGACAGAAGGTCTGTCGAAATGTCACCTTCCGCAGCAATGTAGGTGACAACTTTTATCTCTTCATCGATGTCAGGAAGTTTGGTGAAAAACTCCGCTTCGGCATAGCTCTCCAATATCTCTTTGGCGACCGGGTTTCCGGCTGCGAAACCGTCCTTCAAACGCTCGGTGTCGGCCTCGTACAGAAACACTTGCGTTTTGAGCACTTCGCCAGCTTCGCGGGCGATGGCCGGATCGTTCCCTAGTGCCAAGTCGAGGAGCACCTCAACCGATGGTCCACCCTTCATGTGGGAGAGGAGCTCGAATGCGAAAGCCGATGATATCTCCTCAACTGCGACATCGCCCAAAATGACATCTTTAAGGAACGCGGCCTTCGCTCCCGCTGCGCTCGTTGTTCCCGGAAGCGTGTTGTAAATCAGAAAGTTCAACGATGCTTCGCGATGCTCATGACCAGGCTGTTTGATCTGCTCGATCATCTCGTTCAGCAGCGCTGCGTCGTCGATCGGCTTGGGGTTCAGGCCGTCGTTCTTGCGCGTCTCGATCTCTGCCAGATAGTCCGCGTATAGGCTCATCGTTCTCGCCATGCCTCTTGAAGTCAGCTTTGTATTTGCTGCGGTGCACGCCAATGCGCCTGAACGCTGCGCGCACCTCCCGATATGTAATGGTATGGGATTGTAACGGGCTATTTTGCTACTGGAAATTGGGACTAGTCACTAACCCTTGGGGTGGGTTCAAGGGGCCCTGGACGCTGCCGAAAGCTAGTTTGGGTGGTCGCGATGCTGGGCTTACCTTGCCGTCGGAAAGGGTTGACGCACCTCACCCCCGACCTTTTGGCCCTTGATCAGTTTGACCGGTTCAACCCTTTCGTTCTGGGCAGATCTTTCCGCGTAGCAATGCCTTCGCCGCGCGCGAAATCTGCTCACGGGTCGATCACGGATCTGTGAACGCGTGATCCAGATCGAGGACGTGGCGTATTTTCCCACGTCCTAGCGGCGGTCGCCCCGCCGCCATTCCAACCATGACCGGCGCACCCGCGCTGGCTCCGTCGCGGCAAAAGCTGCGGGAAACAGGAGAATATATTATGCGTAAGCTGCTTCTAGCCATCGCCGGTGCTTCGGCAATCGCCTCCGGCGCTCAGGCTGCCAACATTGTTGAGACCGCTGCATCGACCGGCACATTCAATACTCTGCTCGCGGCTGCCCAGGCCGCGGGTCTTGCCGATGCGCTTGCTTCGACCGACAACATCACAGTCTTCGCTCCGACCGATGAAGCATTTGCGGCGTTGCCGGCTGGTACCGTGGATTCTTTGCTGCTCGAAGAAAACCGCGATCAGCTTGTTGCCATTCTGACCTATCACGTGCTGCCGCGTGAGCTGCGCTCGACCGATCTTCCCGGCCGCACCATTTCCGTTCGCACCCTGAACACAGCTGACAACCTTCGCGTGAGCAAGTCGCACAGCTCAGTTACGGTCGATGGTGCCAACGTCGTCGCTGCGGACATTGTCGCCGATAATGGAATCATCCACGTGATCGACAGCGTGATGCTGCCTGACGGCAACCACTAAGCGCTTTCGCATTCAATAAATGCCTCGCATATGCCCGAAGGGCCGCCACATCTGGCGGCCCTTTCTGTTTGCCCGCCATCGCTCAACGTTGGTGGCTAAAAACAATCGCTATCGCTTACAGGCTTTGCTTGACTGGGGCGCAAAAGGCGGCCGACCGCACTGGGCGCTATCTAAAATGCGGAAGCTGACTTAAGCACGGGTGAAACGGGCGCACAAAGACAGGAGATGGGATGGCCGCACGCCGCACGCTCAAGCTTTCCATCGCCGACCTACCGAGGATCAGCGATGAGTTCAGCGACTTGAAGGCGGCTGGTGGGGCCAAATGGCAGAAGCTGTACTCAGCGCTTCGGGACGAGATCGTTCACCGGAGGTGGCCGGAGGGCACGCAGCTACCCTCGGCGGCTGATATCGCCGCGCACTATTGTGTCAACCGGCACACTGTTCGGCGCGCCTTTGCCTTGCTGGTTCAAGACGGAGCGATCAGTGCAGCGCGGGGCAGGGGGACTTGTGTTGCAGGCGACGAGCCTCCGCTTCTTTCGCTTGCGGCGGGTTCTGACTATGCAGGCGCGCTTAAGCAGACCTTACAAGATGCGGAGCTGCGGGTTTTAAGCCGACAAGTCATCGATGCGGGGTACAGCTACGCCGGCAGCTTGGCATTATCACCCTGGGACAGTGTTCAGCGTGTTCAGGCGCTCACAAGGTCCCGTGAAGCGCCAGTTGTGCTGACCGAATGGATCGCAAGCTTACAGCCGATCAGAAACCTCGGTGACCCACTCAGGCGTTTCGGCTCAATCGAGGTTGCCTATCGAGAACATGCCGAGGTGCTGGTTCGGCGGACGGGCGTTGTTCTGTCGGCGCACGACCTCGATGAACAAGAAGCGGGCTATCTCAAGCTCGGTTCCGACTGCTCGGTGGTTCGATTGCAGGCGCAGCTCGTCGATCAAAACGGGCGAATCTTTGTGCTGGAACGAAGTCTGATTAATCTGAGGTATGCGCCGCTGGCAGTCTCATGACGGTCGACCCTGGTTCCTCCGGCCTGATCTCTGTTACGTCCACCGCAACGGTATGCCTCTGCTTTCCGCTGGCAAGAAGATGCCCACTGACCGGGGTTGTATCGCGGTGATCCCGCCCGACCGCAACACGCACATGATCGTCAGCGACGATACAGCCGTTGGTGGGGTCGAACTCGATCCAGCCGACGTCAGTGCCCGCCCAGACTGCCACCCAGGCATGCATTGCATCCGCGCCTTCGAGCTTTGGTTGGCCAGGCGGCGGGAGCGTCCGAAGATATCCCGTTACGTAACGGGCTGGAACGCCGCTATTGCAACTGGCGGCAATGAAAATATGTGCGAAATCCTGGCACACGCCTGCGCGGGCAGCGAAAGCATCGGCAGCGGTGGTTGTGACATCTGTCGCCTCAGGATCGTACCGGACTTCTTCTTTCAATGCGGTGCAAAGACTTTGGGCGGCCGTCAGAATTGGAGCGTCCGTAGACAGGTGTGCTCTGGCAAACTCAACCAGCTGAGGGTCCGCGCGCGTGAACATTGTCTCGGCAAGATAGTGTGCCGGGGCATCCGCCGACAGACTTGGTAAACTTCGCGCTTTATTTGCAATTTCGCCGCATGTTGATCGCGGCGCAGACGCGGTGACCGGGTCGGATACTTTGATGTTCGCGGTCATGGTCAATATGAGCTCGTCATGGGGTTCATCCAGTCGAAACCAATTGACGGCATTCCCGAAAAAATCGTTGCGAATGGAGCTGCTGGAAGGGCGCGGCGTAACATCGAGCCTTGCACTGGATACGGTCTGCAAAGCGCTGGTAACGGGCATAAGCCGTGCTGCATGCAGGCTGTTGCGAGCAGGCGCGGAGTAATTGTAGGTGCTGGCGAACCGCACAGAGTAGGCGCGCATCAAATTGGCCCCGAAGTCTGCAGACCGCCCCGATTGCCCCGGCGGTCGAGCGCAATAAGGTACGTGTCGCTGATTGCCTGGGACAGGCTGTTCAGTGCCTTGTCCAGGTCGTGGTGCGCGGAGACGGGAAGGTCTTCAATGCTCAACGCGTGCAGATTTGCCCAAAGGCCAAAGGATTGCTTCTGCAAGTCGCTGGTTTGATCGAATGCCTTGTGATCGGTGATTTCATTGATGTGTCGATGCATCCGCTCCAACTGAAACACGACGGACCTTGGATTATTTGGGTCAAGGATCACGATGTCGGCGACGGAACGGTGCTCTGTCTGCACGGAATAGCGCTGGCGGTAGCTCATCGTACTGTCGGCCACTTCAAGCAATAGATCGAGCGCTTCGCGCGGTGCTTTGGGGTCGAGGAGCGTTTGCGCCAGTTGGTTGGTGCCAATTGCGCGTTCAAGCCGCTGGCCAATTTTCAGGAACCGCCAGCCGATAAGGCGGACCATATTGTCTGCAATCAGGCCGGTGAAGGCGGCAAGCATGGTCAACGCAGCATCTGCACGTTCAAGTGCGCCCAGCTGCCTCAGTTCGCCCCTTCCGTTCTGATCGACAAACCGGTTGAGGATCTGCCAGGCGTCTGGCGAGAAGCGATCCCTGATCGACGATGCGGCCTGATGTGCCCGATCAATGTTCGGCATCAGCGCTCGTTCGAAAAGGTCATCGCTCTCGAGCCCTTTAACGCCCCAAAGGGCCAGCTGGCGTTCGCTAAACGCCAATGTAGGGTCGTCGAAAGCCTCACCCTCCAGGCGCCGGTTGAGATGCGCCCGCGTAAGGCGGATCGACAATTGCGCGCGCTCGGCATACCGGCCGAGCCAAAAGAGGTTATCCGCTGCCCGAGCTGGCAAAGTGCCCGGAAGGCGACGGATCGATACCGTGCTGGGTGACGGCAAGAGTGACGCCGGTGCGATCGGGTTGGCCGAACGTACCCAGACGTCTGCCGAGCGGCTGCCATCTTGCATCGACAATGCCCGGGTGTCGGCGGTTTCCGCAACGCGGCAAAAGCCGCCCGGCATAACCACCCAATCGGGGCCGTTGCGCACGAGGAACACGCGCAATGTGCATGGACGCGGGCTTACGCCTGCCGCAACGTCTGATCCGCCATCATCGAGGGGAGCCCGGCTGGGTAGCGTGGACAGCCGGACCACTTCCTGCATGACGGATAACGCATCGGGAAGTTGGCCAACGCCCTGGGAACCGCTGATCGGCTGGTCGATCGCTTGCGCACCGTCCACCGGCAAACCTGATCCCACGGCGCTTAGCCGCACCGTTGCCACGTCCGTTGACTGAGCGCGCGCGGCGGCGCGTTCGTCGCCTAACCACCACGTTGCAATGTTCGGAATGCGCAGAACCTCGTGCAGAAGGCGGCGCGATAGGGCCGGGGCAAACGCCATGAAAAAACGGCTCTCGAGAAGGCCCGCACCCAGCGCGTTGGCACATACAAGGTTCCCGGCGCGGACGGCCCGTACAAGACCCGGTACACCGAGCTGGCTGTCCCCGCGAAGCTCAAGCGGATCGCAGAAATCCGCGTCCAGCCTACGCCAGAGCACGTCAAGAGGCCGCAGGCCGCGCACCGTCCTGATGAAAAGCGCATCGTCCTGCATGATGAGGTCCCCGCCCTCAAGAAGCAGAAAGCCAAGATAGCGCGCCAAGAACGCCTGTTCGTAATAGGTCTGGCTGAACAGGCCGGGCGTCAGTAAACCCACGCGTGCGGTTTGCGGGCTGGACATGCCTCCAAGCGTGGCGCGCAGCGTCTGAAAGAACGGAGCAAGCCGTTCGACCTGAAGCTCGGTCAGGTCGTTTCCTACCCCACGGCTCAGTGCGATGCGGTTTTCCAACGCGTAGCCCATGCCCGAAGGCGCCTGGGTTCTGTCTCCCAGAACCCACCAGCGCCCATCCGGTCCGCGGCCCAGTTCGACGGCTATCGTATGCAGGTGGTAGCCGCCGAGCGGCTCGACGCCGACCAAAGGCCTCAAGAAGCCCGGACTTGCTGCAACCAGCGGGGCGGGCAGCGCGCCGTCCCTGATAAGTTTTTGCGGCCCGTATAGGTCAGCGATGACCGCTTCGAGCAGATGGGCTCGCTGGATCAGCCCGTCTTGCAACATGGCCCATTCATCAGCATCGATGATGAGAGGTACATGGCTCAGCGGCCAGGGGCGCTGAGCTTCCTCACCATCTCCATAGATCCGGTGCCCGACGCCATTATCCCGCAGATAACGGTCGGCAGCTGATCGGCGACGTGCGCGGCCTTCAGCGCCTCGGTGCTCCCATATGTCTATAGCGTCCCGCCAATGAGGGCGGACTTGGCCGTTTGCGTCAACGCATTCGTCCCAACCACCTGAAGGTGGTGCGTAGCCCTCAAGCCAGCTTTTGCCGATCTCCGTGTTGCCAGCGGAGATGACTGCGTTGGCGCTCAATGTCCGGTGTCCGACATGTTTGGTGCGGGTGTGCGAAGGTCGAGCGTGTACGGAAAGCTTGGGTTTGGGGTTTCGCGAGGAACGCGAATCGCACCGGGCGTGTGGCCCATATCCTCGAAGCGGGATAGCCGCCGAGCCTGCGCCTCATAGGCGTTGACGGGCGGGGTCTCATAGTTTCGACCACCGGGATGGCCGACATGATAACGACAGCCCGCCAATGCACGCCCGTTCCAGCTGTCGACGATGTCAAAGGTGAGGGGTGCATGGACCTTGATTGTGGGGTGCAGACCACGCGCCGGTTGCCATGCTTTGTAGCGGACCCCACCGGCATGGCCCCCCGAGCCTGTTGCGTGCATGGGGACCTGACGGCCGTTGCACGTGATCAGGTGACGAGCTGGGTTGAGCCCGGTTACAGCAACTTCCAGGCGTTCCACTGAGCTATCCACATAGCGCGCGGTCCCACCAACAGCTCCCTCTTCGCCCAGCACGTGCCAAGGCTCAAGCGCTCCGCGCACCGTCAGGCTCAAACCTTGCGTGTGGATCGCGCCGAAGTGCGGGAAGCGGAATTCGTACTGGGCAAGGTACCAGCTTGGATTGATCGCAAAGCCTGCGCCGTTCAGATCGCGGATGACATCAAGGAAATCCTCCCAGAGAAACGATCCCAGCATAAACCGGTCATGAAGTGCCGTGCCCCATCTTGCCAAAGGAGGGCCGACCGGCTCGCGCCACAGCATGGCGATAATCGCACGGATAAGGAGCTGTTGTGCAAGGCTCATACGTGCTGTTGGTGGCATCTCGAAAGAACGAAACTCCACCAAACCTAACCGGCCTGTCGGCCCATCGGGTGAGTACAGTTTATCGATGCAAATTTCCGCGCGATGCGTATTGCCGGTCACATCTGTCAGAAGGTCGCGAAACAAGCGGTCGACCAACCATGGCGGCGGCGCGCCATTGTCATCTGGCGGCGGCACTTGGGCCATGGCGATTTCGAGCTCGTAGAGCGTGTCGTGGCGTGCCTCATCGACCCTCGGCGCTTGGCTCGTCGGCCCAATGAACAGGCCCGCGAACAGGTAGGAAAGCGATGGGTGTCTCTGCCAGTAGGTGATCAGGCTCTTGAGAAGGTCTGGGCGGCGCAGAAATGGACTGTCGGCCGGTTTCGAGGCGCCAACCACGACGTGGTTGCCTCCGCCTGAACCGGTGTGGCGTCCATCGACCATATACTTGTTGGTCCCAAGACGGGTGAGGCGGGCCTCCTCATAGACGGCCTCAGTGATTTCAACGGCATCACGCCATCCTGAGGCGGGATGAATATTGACTTCAATCACACCTGGATCAGGCGCAACCTTTATCACGTTGAGCCGAGGATCTGCGGGTGGATGATAGCCTTCGATTTGCACCTTGTAGCCGGTATCGGCAGCTGCCGTTTCCACGGCTGTGAGGAGTTCCAGATAGTCTTCGGCATTTTTGGTTGGGGGCATGAAGGCGCAGAGCTTGCCATCTCGCACCTCAATCGTGAGAGCCGTACGCACCTTGTATCGCCCTTCGCCGTCCAGCGACTGCTCGTGGATCGCTTGCGTCGGCGAGCCGTCTTGCCCTGCTGGCGCGGTCACCCTGTGCTGCAGGTCTGCGGGTGAGGGAAGATCAGGGCGTTCGGCCAAGGTGTCATCTGGCTCGATGAACGGGTATTGAGACGCGGGAACGAACGGAAGCGATTCAAGCGGCAAACGGTAGCCGACCGGACTATCGCCGGGAATGAGGAACAGCTTCTCACGACGGGTTTCCCATCGCTCGGACATCCAACGCGGTGGGTCTGCGCGGGTCTGCCATCGCTGAATGGGCAGGACGTAACCGGTGGGTTTGTCGAGGCCGCGGTCGAAAACGCGGGCGATGCGCGCGCGGTCTTCAGGGTTGGTCAGTTTGCTATCACTGGGCGAGACATTGGTCGGCAGGTTGGCTTCCTTGATGAGCCAGGTTGCGGGGTCTTCATAGGCTGCGTTGACATGGTCCGGGTCCACATCCAGCCCCTGGGCAACCGCCCTGAGGACCTTTTCTGCGGCCTGTGGAGCGTCCTCGTCCGAAAGAACCTGGTCATGGTCTTCGCGGGCAAACAGACTGCGGTCTTGCCAGATCGGCTCGCCGTCCTTGCGCCAGTAAATCGCAAACGTCCATCGTGGCAGGCTCTCGCCGGGATACCATTTTCCCTGCCCATAGTGGAGGAAGCCACCTGGGGCGAAACGTTCAGCAAGGCGGTGCGTCAACTTATCGGCAAAACTGCGCTTTGTTGGGCCAACGGCCGAGGTGTTCCACTCTTCGCCTTCGAGATCGTCAATCGAAATGAAGGTGGGCTCGCCACCCATGGTGAGACGAACATCCTGCTCGCTCAGGACATCGTCGACCGCATCGCCAACCTTGATCAGTTCGTCCCAGGCATCATCGGCAATCGGTGCCGTGACGCGAGGCCGCTCATCGACACGCGCGACGCGCATATCGAAGTGGAAATCCACATTCGCGGAGCTTGCCTTGCCTTCGATGGGCGCTGCGCTTTGATAATGCGGCGTGCCGGCAAGAGGGATATGGCTCTCACCGCACAAGAGCCCTGACGTAGGGTCAAGGCCGATCCAACCCGCACCGGGTATGTAAACCTCGGTCCATGCGTGCAGATCGGTAAAGTCGTGATCGGTACCTGACGGTCCTTCGAGCGCTTTTTCGTCCGGCTTGAGCTGAATAAGGTAGCCTGAGGTGAAACGCGCAGCAAAGCCGAGCCTGCGGAGGATGTGGACGAGCAACCAAGATGAGTCGCGGCAAGACCCCTGACCGGTTTTCAGGGTCTGCTCAGGGGTCTGCACGCCTGGCTCCATTCGGATGATATAAGCGACGCGTTGCGCAATTTTCTGATTCAGTCCAACAAGAAAATCCGTTGTATTTTGGGTACTTATATCGATTTCCTTTAACAGCGCTTCAAATAATTCGCCTTGCGGCTCGGTGTGCATAAAGGCATCAAGGTCAATCCGTTGCTGCTCGGTGTAGCTTATCGGCAGTTCTTCGCTGTCGGGATCGATGAAGAAATCGAACGGATTGATGATGGCCATATCCGCCAGCAAGTCGACCTCGATTGAAAACTCGGTGACCGGCTCCGGGAAGACGATGCGGGCTGCCCAGTTTCCATGGGGGTCCTGCTGCCAGTTTATGAAGTGGTTATCTGGCCCAACCGTAAGAGCGTAGGATGCAATGCGCGAGCGAGCGTGTGGCGCTGGACGGAGACGGATGAGTTGGGGACCCAGCGTCACCGGCCGGTCGTAGGTGTAGCGGGTCTTGTGGGTGAGCGATGCAAGCAAAGACATGGGGGGCTGGATCAACCTTAGCTTGGTCCGGAGGGAATAGGGTCAACCTACTCAGTGTATCGGACAATCGCCAGCGCCAATTCCTCCTTCGGATGGAACCTCGCCGTTCCTTCAGTGCATGGCTGATGGCGGATCGTGTGGCTGGTGTCGCAGCCGATTAGCTGAAACAACGTGCGCGATAGAGGGTGGGCTCCGCGATGTTTATCGGCATTGGCTTCAAGCTTCTGGCTGTTCTTGCGTTTTCGATCATGGTGACCGCAGTCAAGCTGCTCGGCGACACGGTGCCGGTCGGTCAGATCGTTTTTTTTCGTGCTCTGATCGGCATCGTTCCGATCGCGATCATGATTCAGGTTCAGCATAATTGGTCATCGGCGCTTCAGACGACGCGTCCGCTATCCCATGTCGGTCGCGGATTAATTGGCGCGGCGGCGATGACCTGCTGGTTCATGGCGCTGGCGCGCTTGCCCCTACCGGACGCCACCGCAATCAGCTTCGCGCAACCTCTTATGACCACCGCGCTTGCGGTCTTCATTCTTGGTGAGGTCGTTCGGCTTTATCGATGGTCCGCCATCATCGTGGGGTTCATTGGTGTTTTGATCGTTCTAGCGCCGAACCTTGGGTTGATTGGCTCGCTGGGGGACCAGGAACGCACGCTTGGCGCAATTTTGGCATTCGCTTCGGCGTGTTTCATGGCTTTGGCGCAGGTTTATGTTCGGCAATTGATCAAAACCGAGACGACAACCGCGGTGGTGTTTTATTTCTCCGCCCTTACCGCTGTGTTCGCGGCGTTTACTTGGCCTTTCGGCTGGGTGATGCCCGATGCCTGGACGCTTTTTCTGCTTGTATCATGTGGGCTGCTGGGCGGCGCAGGGCAGATTGCGATCACGCATTCCCACCGTCTAGCTCCCGCATCTGTGCTGGCCCCATTTGATTATGTTGCCATGGTTTTTGCGGTCATCATCGGATTTTGGGTATTCGATGAGGTTCCAACCGTTTGGGTGCTTGCAGGCTCGGTATTGGTTGTCGGCGCCGGGCTTTTCGTGATTTACCGCGAACACAGGATCGGGATTTCGCGGGATGCCGCGCGAAGTGCCCGCACGCCAAGCTAGTGGCACAAGGCGCTGGTGCAGGGACGGGAATTTCAATGCCAGACAAGACACCCCGCAGCGCTGCTTCGGAGGCAGAGGCCCAAGCCTTTTCGGGACAGTTGGGGCAGACCATTCAGCGGTTGCGTAAGGCCTACAATTTGTCTTTGTCAGAGCTGTCGGAGCAGTCTGGCGTTGCGAAATCGATCATCTCTCAGATCGAGCGCAACGAGACCAATCCTACCCTCGCAACGATATGGCGTTTGTCGCAGGCCTTGGACGTCTCGATTGATCGGGTCCTTTCCGCCGCTCACGACCGGGACTTCGTCGAGGAGATACCCCCTGCAGACATGCCGCTTCTCCGATCCGAAGACGGCAAGATGCAGTTGGCCATCATCGGTTGGTCAAAGACGGTCGAATGGTTGCAATGGTATGATGTCACTGCTCTTCCCGCCGCGGAACTGGCTTCGGAAGGACATCAGCGGGGCTCGATTGAGTGCTTGTCCGTCCTCAGCGGACGCTTCGAGGTGACTGCAGGAAATGAGACCCGAACGGTCGAAGCGGGCGGTACTGTGCGCTACCGCTGTGACAGGCCCCACACGGTGCGATGCCTTGATGGTGATCCCGAGGGGCGGGCGACGATGGTGTGCATCCTGAAAGCTGCGGTGATGGAGTGATGCTTGCCGCCTACGGCAGCGTTGCAATACCGACACAACACGGGCCAAACACCCTGAAAAAGCGGCACTTATCACGCTGACGCTTGCGCACCTTTCTCGCCGCCTCCTATGCCTGCTCAAAACAATGCCTGTTTAATAGGCACGTGAACCGGGTAGGACAGTCATGCATCGAACACTGAAGACACTCGTCGGCGGAACCGCGCTTGCGGCGCTCGCCTTGACGGCCAACGCCGCGCTGGCGGGCGGCTTCGCGCTGCGTGAACAGTCGAGCTACTACCAAGGCACCTCGTTTGCCGGAGCCGCTTCGGGTGGAACGCTGTCCTCGATGTTCTGGAACCCCGCCGCGCTCGGCGAAGTCGGGCCGGGCATGACCAATGAGGCGATCTTCAACTTCATTATTCCCACAAGCGAGGTGACCCTTACCCAAGACCTGGCGCCTTTGGGTATCCCGCTTGGCCCTCAAGGCGATATCGGCCTTGATGCGTTTGTTCCCGGCTCCTATGGCGCCTACCGGCTGAACGAGCGCATCGCGCTCGGCTTCTCGGTCAACGGTCCTTTTGGGCTCGCCACCAAGTATCCTGGCGGCGCACCGGTTCGCGCTGTTGCGGGGACGTCTGAAGTGTTCTCGCTAAACGTTAGCCCGACCGTCGCCTATTCGGTGACGGATAGTCTCAGCGTCGCGGTGGGCGCGCAGGTGCAGTACATGGAAGTGCGCTACACTAACGCGGCCCTTGATCTCGCGGGAGACGATATCGGGTTTGGTTTCACTGCCGGTGTGTTGTGGGAACCGGTGGAGGGGACGAAGATTGGCCTGGGATTCCGGTCGTCAATTGAGCACACGCTCGAGGGTCAGGCACTTGCTCCCGCGCCGATCATCGCGACCGGTGGTCTCCCGGTTGCACGCACACCGATCACCATAAATGAGTTCAAGACCCCGGAGCTTGTGACGCTTTCCGTAGAGCAGCGCATCACCGATGCCTTCCGGGTCTCGGCCACCGCCGAATGGGCCAACTGGAGCCGCGTGGGGACCTTCCCCGTTCAGGACGATGGAACCGGCGGCCAGCTGAACCTTCTTCTGGGTGGCGGCACGCTGGTGAGCGTCCCGCTCGAATACAGCGATGGCTGGTATTTCGCCATCGGCGGTGAATACGATATCAACGAAGACCTGACCGTGCGGGCGGGCGTTGGCTATGAGCTTTCACCGGTCGAGGACAATGTGCGCAGCCTTCGCTTGCCGGACAATGACCGGCTGTGGCTGTCCGCTGGCGCGTCGTATGACCTGACCGATCATATGCGGGTCGACGCGGGCTACACCTATATCAGCGTGGGCGACACGAACATTCCCGGCACTTTTGTCGGCAACAGCGGGGTTGGCGGCACGGCCGATGCGGACGTCCACATCTTCACAGTTGGCGTCAACGTGGCGCTGGAAGATGGGCTGCACGGCCTGTTTGGCGGCCACTAGCCTTCGCAGCAAGAGCAACCATTGAAGCCGGGCGATCGCGCCCGGCTTTCTTTCTTAACTTCAGAACGCGCGGCCCAGTAGGCCGCCATCGAGCAGGACGTTCTGCCCGGTCATGTAGCCAGCATGCACCGAGCACAGGAACGCACAGGTTGCCCCAAACTCATCGGCCGTTCCGAAACGCTTGGCCGGAATGGCGGCGATCGAGCTCTTCACGACGTCGTCAACAGTGCGACCCGTTCTTTGAGCTTGGGCATCAAGATTGCCGCGTAGTCGATCAGTGTCCATCTTGCCGGGGAGCAAGTTATTGATGGTCACCCCGTGCGCCGCAGCGTTTTTTGCAACACCTGCAACAAACGCCGTGAGGCCAGCACGCGCGCCGGATGAAACATCAAGCCCTGGAATCGGTGCAAGAACGGAAGATGAGGTGATGTTGACGATGCGCCCAAATCGACGTTCCTGCATGCCAGGCAAGGACCGTTGGATCAGCTCGATTGGCGTAATCATGTTCTTCCGGACACCAGCGAGAATGGCATCGGCGGTGAGGTCTTCGAACGATGCCACCGGGGGGCCACCATTGTTTGTGACAACGATGTCTGGGTGAGGGCACGCTTTGAACAGGTCTTCCTGAACCGCGTGATCAGCCACATCGCCAGCGACAGGAATGACGATGCCATCACCCAGCGCATCGATTGCAGCTGCGGTCTGCGAAAGGCGCTCCGCGTCAAGACCGTTGATGACGACGTTACAGCCCGCCTGAGCAAGTGCCTCCGCGCAGCCGCGGCCGAGCCCGCGATTGGATGCGCCGATGATCGCCCAACGGCCCGTAAGACCCAAATGCATAACCTTCTCCCAAGCACCATTTGTAACCACATGCCTTGGACAACCGATTACGCCCGGTCAAGGCGCGCTTATTAAGCGGGACATGCTCGCGGGACGGAGGCGATGCATTTAGGCGTCTCCATGGGAAAAAACCCCGCATAGCCATTCTCTGCAGTGGCCAATCCGTCCTCAGCGCCTTATTTGGGTGGTCAGCGGGCCAGTGCGGTGCTTGCAATGGATTCGATTGATGACACGTCCCCCCTTTTCTGACCTTCCGAGCTCGCCATCCACGCAACCCGATGAGCTGAGTTCACAATCCCTTGAACGCCGGAAGCGAGGTGGCGATGGGCGATCCAGGCGCGAAGGCGATGGTCCGGGAAACCAAGCGTTGCCGGATGATTCTGTCACGGCACCGGTGGCGCGCCATTTTCGGACGTTGTTTATTTCCGACGTGCACTTGGGTTCCCGCGGCTGCCAGGCGCAACTTCTACTGGATTTCATGCGCTACAACGATGCCGACACGATATACCTTGTCGGAGACATTGTTGATGGCTGGCGTCTGAGGAAGCGCTGGCACTGGCCGCAGGCGCACAATGATGTTGTTCAGAAGCTTTTGCGCAAAGGCCGGAAAGGCGCGCGCATATTTTACCTACCTGGCAATCACGACGAATTCCTTCGAGACTACCTTGGCCTCCGTATGGGCGGTGTTGAAATCATCGATAGCGTTGTGCACGAAGCCGCTGATGGACGGCGGTTCCTTGTGGTTCATGGGGATCAGTATGACGTGGTTGTTCGTCATGCCAAATGGCTCGCTTTCCTCGGGGACTGGGCCTACAATTTCGCGCTCTGGGCCAACATTTACGTCAATCTTGTGCGGCGTCGGCTTGGCTTCGATTACTGGTCGCTATCGGCGTGGGCCAAGAACAAAGTCAAGAACGCTGTGAGCTTTATCGGGCGTTATGAGGAGACCCTCAGCCATGAAGCGGGCAAGGCGAACGTTGATGGCGTTATCTGTGGGCACATTCATCATGCCACGATGCGGCAAGTGGGCGATGTCGAGTATGTGAATACCGGCGATTGGGTCGAAAGCTGTACGGCAGTTGCTGAGCGCGAAGATGGCACGTTTGAGCTGATCAAGTGGACCCGATTGAGCGCAGAGGGCGTTGCGGAAGCGGAAGCTCAGAAGGCCATGGTCGGGAATGCTGCGGCGGACGCCGCAGAGATTTTGGCGTTCGATCCACGTCGGCTGCCGAAGACCTCCCGGCGCTCGGGTTCAAAAGCTGCGTAGCGGTCGGCAGCGCGGTCAAACCTTCGGTCAAGCAGCGGGTCAGGAAAGCGTTCTGTCATGTCGAGCGGCTTCGATGCCTCCGAACCGGCGCGGGCGTTGGTTGTCTCCGATGCTTGGCACCCGCAAATTAACGGCGTGGTTCGCACCTTGGAGTGGATGGTGCGCGAAGCGCCAAAGTTTGGAGTCGACCTAAGAGTCCTAGGCTCGTCAAGCTTTCGCACCGTTCCAATGCCCAGCTACCCCGAAATTCGTCTTGCGGTAGCTGCGCCGCGTGCAATTCGACGTGCGATCCGTGCTGAGGCGCCGCGTGCCATCCACATCGCAACCGAGGGTCCATTGGGCAGTGTCGCGCGGCGTTTTTGCCTCAAGCACGGCCTTGGTTTTACCACCAGCTACCACACCCGTTTTCCAGAATATGTCGCCGCACGTTGGCCGATCCCGCTAAGCTGGAGTTATGGCTATATGCGCCGTTTCCACAGCGCCGCTACCGCATGCATGGTCGCCACGCAGACACTTGAGGATAACCTGCGGCAAAGGGGCTTCACCAACCTTGTGCGATGGTCCCGCGGCGTCGATTTAGATGTCTACTACCCGCGCCCGCGTATTGCCTTGCCCTATCCCAAACCGGTGTTCATTTACGTTGGCCGTGTTGCGGTCGAGAAGAACCTGGAAGCCTTCCTCGACCTTGATCTGCCCGGCACCAAACTGATTGTGGGAGGCGGTCCTGCGCTCGGCAGCCTCAGGTCCCGTTATCCTGATGCTGAATTTGTCGGGCCCAAGACCGGTGAGGAGCTTGCGGAATATTACGCCGGAAGCGATGTCTTTGTTTTCCCCAGTCGGACCGATACGTTTGGTATCGTTTTGCTGGAGGCTGCGGCGTCCGGCTTACCAGTTGCTGCCTATCCTGTGATGGGGCCGCGCGATGTTATTACCGATCCCAAGGTGGGCGTGCTATCTGACGACCTTCAAGCTGCTTGTCTCGCGGCGCTCGAACTGAATTCAGAGGACTGTGTTGCTTTTGCTCAGCGGCATGGCTGGCAAAACAGCGCCAAGGCTTTCTTTGATCATCTATACCCCCTGAAGGCGGACTGGAGCGTGCCAAGTTATGACCATTGACGTGGCGCACACGCAGGCTTTGGCGTGCACCTTGGACCATATTGAGCAGGCCGCGGAGCGCATCGCTGGCGTTGCAGTTCGGACGCCTCTTCTGCGCAACGATTGGTTGGACAAGCTGACCGGAGGTCGCGTCTTCATCAAGTGTGAGAATTTGCAGCGTACCGGCTCGTTCAAGTTTCGCGGTGCCTACAACGCCATGAGTGTTCTTGAACCGGACGTCCGACAAAAGGGTGTTGTGGCTGTCTCATCAGGGAACCATGCGCAAGGCGTGGCGGAGGCGGCACGCCTGTTCAACGTGCCTGCTACGATCGTGATGCCAAGCGACGCGCCTGCGATTAAGACCCGGCGCGTGCGCCGGTCTGGAGCTGACGTTGTTCCTTATGATCGCCAACATGACGATCGAAATGCTGTTGCGCGGAAGCTCGCCGAAGACCTGGGGCGTGCGCTTATTCTCCCCTTTGATGATCCGGACGTTATTGCGGGCCAAGGAACCGCAGGGCTGGAGTGCGTTTCCCAGCTTGGCGCGTTTGGCCTCGTTCCGGAACTTGGGCTTGTGTGCTGCGGTGGTGGCGGGTTGTGCAGCGGCATTTCGACGTCTTGGCGCGCCGCCTTCCCAAAGATGGATATACTTGCGGTTGAGCCGGCCGATTTTGACGATACCACGCGCTCATTACAGAGTGGACAGCGGGAGCGGATCCGTCCGGGGGGCAAGTCGATATGCGACGCTATTTTGACGGAAATGCCTGGCGTCTTGACGTTTCCGCTGCTTATGGAGAATGGCGTGCGTGGGCTCACCGTAAGTGACAAAGATGTCCTGACGGCTATGGCATTTGCTTATGAGGAGCTGAAACTGGTTGTCGAACCTGGCGGGGCGGTTTGTTTGGCAGCTTTGCTAAGCGGCCAGCTCGACGTCGCCGACAAAGTGGTCGTCGCCATTATTTCGGGTGGAAACGTCGATCCGGCAATGTTCGACCGGGCACTGAACAGTTGAAAAGGTGCTAGCTGAATAGCGCGATACGTTCTGCGTCAGTGTAGTCGCCCAACAGTCCCTTATTGCGCGGTTTCGGCTTCTCGACCGCTTCGTCGGAAGCTTGCTGCGCGGTTTCAGGTTCTGCCTGTGCTGCAAGCGCCATGGTGATGTCGCTCTCAAGCGCCTCAAGCGCGTTGTCGAATGCGACCTCTTCCGCGTCGGAAATTGCATCGAGCAACGCTTTGTCAACGGCGTCGCTATCCTCCAGGGCATTGATCGTGACATCGTCGGGCTGTGAAAGCGCAAGTCCAAACTCGTCCACTTGCTCAACCTGTTTCGGGAGGTCCTCTTCCACGGTCGATGGCTCGTCAGCGAAGATCGGTTCACTTTCGACCAGATCGGGTTCAAAAACGTCCTGACCGAGCAATTCATTTGGCATGGGCTCAAGGTGAGCTTGATCCGCCGAACTGCCCGAACGCGCGCCAGCTTGCCCATTGGGCGCGTCATCAGAGGCCGTCTCGGTCTCAAAGATATCAGCGATACCTTCGTTCAGATCAAAAGCGCCAATGCCAGCGGCGAGTACCGGTGGTTCGTCGCTTTCTTGCGGGGAAAGCCGAAGGGCGGAGCCGCCAAAATCAACTTGTTCGACTTCGAAAATGACCGCTGCGCCCTTGGCGTTGACTGCCGTTTGAATGAGCTCCGGCTCAATGGGCTGCTGCAGGATTTCTGCATCATGGATTTCGACGATCGCACTATCTTTAATTATGACCGGATCTTCAGCTTCGGCGACCCCGCCTGTCTCATCGAGCGAGTGCTCAGACGTCTCCGGCAGTATGGCAGATGCAGGCTTGCTGGTCGCGAAAACATCGGCGCCTTCGAACTCAGCGTTTTCTTGGTCTTGAGCCGAAACCTCAGGGGACGGACTGTCAGTTTCATCATGCTTAGCGAGATTGCTGGCTGAGGTTTCGACAACCTCACCACCGGCAGTGCCTGTTGAAGGCTGGGCATCATCAGCTATTGCCTGCGCGCCACCCAGTGTGTCTGCCGGTTCGCTCTCTTCAAAGACGGCGTCAACTGACCCCTGATTTTGCGCTGTATCTGGTGACGCCGGGCCGTTTAAGAGGGATGCGTCTGATCGTCGGTCGCGCTCTCTTGCTGCTTCGTCGCTTGTGACAGGGTTTGCCTCGTCTGATTGGATGGCTTCCTTTTCAGCTTGTCCAAGGCCGAGGATGGCCATCATCGACTGGACGCGACGTTCTATGTAACCGACCAGGCGCACAACCTTGCTTGATCGTTGACCTGTCAAGTCTTGGAAGGAGCAGGCTGTGTAAATTTCCATCACCTTCGATTCGATGATGTCACACTGCGTGGAGCTGGCACCATCTTCGCGGAGGGTCCACAAAACCTCTTGAACTTTTTCGGCGGCTTCGAGGATTTCCGAGGTCGCGCTCTCTGTCTGCGAGACAATTGATTCGAGTTCAGACGTTGCCGAATTAAAGTGGTCATCGCCGCCAGGCTGCCCACCCAACTCGCGGACTTCTTTTTTGACCTGGGTGATGGCCTCAGCCAGGTCGATAACGTCGCGATTGATCAGGCTTGCGGTGGCATCGCTCTCGACAGCATTCGGGTTTGCCGGCGCGCTATCCCAGCGCTCCTGCATCCTCGCAAGAGCTTCAAGTACTTTTTCGGTTTCTGCGTGGCGGTTTCGGCGCGCATACTCGTCGAGAAACCAGCGTCCCCGGGCTGTTTCCATGACAGCTGATGCGATGGCGTCATAGTCATCATCGTTGAGCGCGTGATTCTCCACGGTCACAGGCACAGGTGCCTTAGACGCGCTGGTCTTCCGGCGCGGCCGACGTGGTTTCGCCGCAGCTTTCGAGGGTGACTTGCTCATGCCGTGCCTTGGTGCCAGCGCCGTCTCTCTCGCCCATTCCGCCTCTTGTTTAACAGAGGCGCTCTTATGGTACATCCAGCGGGAAAGCTTCGCGTGGCGATTTCCGCAATTGGGTATACCGTATTGATTTCGCCAGCCTACATTCCACCGCAAGCCGGTCACCAAATAGTTACCATATCCGCGCTTTTTGCGGCTTATTTCGGTGGTGTGGGCGTTTTTATCCCGTTCTTTCCCGTTTGGCTGCAGTCGATCGGGCTCAGCACGGGGTGGATTGCTGTCGTTGTTGCCGCGCCGCTTTTGGTCCGTGTGGCGACAACAAGCCTCGTGTCTGACTGGGCCGAGCGATTCGGTGATCCCCGCCGTCCTCTTCGCGTTATGGCTCTGCTGGCGCTCGCGCTTTTTGCGCTGCTTCCAATGGCGATGGTTGTTCCAGCGCTGACGTTTCTACTGGCCGGGCCTTACCCGGTCTTGATCATAGTGGCGGCAATGTCGGTTGGCTGGAATGCTGTTCTTCCACTTTCCGATGCGCTTGCCATCCAAGTTTCCCGCGCGACTGGCGCTGCATACGGGCGCCTTCGGCTTTGGGGTTCCCTCGCTTTTATCGTCGTAAGTACCAGCGTTGGCTGGATGGTCGCCACATTCGGAGTTGGGGTCGTGCCGTGGATTATCCTGGCACACCTGTTTGCATTTTACGTTGTTGCGATCCTGCTCCCCAGAGCCGTTGTCTCAAAAAGTGAAAGCATCATACGAAAGAAACGGTCGGGTTGGCTGTTCTTCTTCCGGCGCAAGGGCGCGATGAGTGTTTTCATCGGTGTTGCATTGATCCAAGCAAGCCATGCCGTTCTTTACAGCTTCGGTAGTCTGTCATGGGGGCAGCAGGGATTTTCTGAAAGTGCGATTGGCGTTCTGTGGGCCCTGGGTGTTGCCGTCGAGATCGCGCTATTTGCCGTTTCAAAGCCGATCATCGCCCGCATTGGCGCCCGCGGGCTGCTGCTGGTTGGTGGAAGCGGAGCCGTTCTTCGCTGGATTGCCCTAGCCACAAAGCCCGACTTGGTTCTGACGATCCCGCTCCAGGTTTTGCATGGCTTCTCGTTTGCCATGACGTTTCTGGCCTTGATCGCTTACGTTGAACGTCGGGCGCGTCCCAATGAACTGCGAGCTGCCCAAGGCGTTTTTGCGGTAATATCGGGAGCGATCATGGGTCTGGCGACGTTAGCGGCTGGCCCGCTATTTGAAGCCTTTGGCCCGGTCAGCTACTTGGCCATGGCTGGTATGGCGAGCATCGGCACAGCTGTTTTATTGGTAAACAGGCTCACTGTTCCCGCAGGTTTGATGCCGTAAAACAAAAAGCATTAGCCCCAAAGTACGGGTGGCGGTGGTTGGACAACGCTGCCGTCAAACGCAAGTGCCGGTTTGCGGTCTTCAGATAGGAGCAGGGGAGCGTCCAAATCGACGTAGTGCGCATCGTGCGCAAGGAGAAAAGCGGGGGCCATTGCCAGCGACGAACCCATCATGCACCCGATAAAAATACCGAAACCTGCTTCGCCAGCTGCGTTTTTCATTGCGAGTGCTTCTGTGAGGCCGCCGGTCTTATCGAGTTTGATATTTACAAACTCGTACAGCCCCTTGAGCCGTTCCAGACTAAGCAAATCATGAGCGCTTTCATCGGCGCACACGGGGACCGCATGCGGACGCTCTGCCAACAACTCGTCTTCGCCGGCAGCAAGAGGTTGCTCAACCAGCTCAATGCCAAGGTTAGCTGCAAGGTCCAGCCATTCCCATAACTGATCTAGCGGCCACGCTTCATTTGCGTCGACAATGACCCGCGCATCCCCGCAATGGCCGCACACGGCCCGCATTCGATCGTCGTCACCGTTTCCACCAAGTTTAACCTTCAGCAACGGTCTGTCGCGGTTTTCCCAGGCGGCGAGAGCCATGGCGTCGGGCGTATCGAGGCTGAGAGTAAAGGCCGTCTGCAACGGGCTTGGTTCGGGCAGCCCCGCAAGTTGCCAAACCGGTATGCCTTTTTGCTTCGCTTCCAGGTCCCATAGTGCGTTGTCGACGGCGTTTCGCGCCGCCCCGGGGCTCAGCAAGGATTGGAGGTCTTTGCGGCTGGCTCCCGCCTCAACCGCTGTCGCGATGGATGTAATCTGCGCACAAACACTTTGCGGCGTTTCACCGTAACGCGCGTAAGGCGTACACTCGCCGCGCCCCGCAGCTGAACCGTCTTCAATTGAGACCGTGACGACGTGCGCATGTGAGCGACGTCCGCGTGAGATGGTGAAGCCGCCGCGTATCGGGAAGCGCTCATCTGTGACGGTGAGGCGCTGCATTAAACCATACGCAATTCGTCAACGAGGTCTTCGACGCCAAAGCGCACAGGATCGGTGACGGGGAGTGTGTGTTCTTTTGAAAGGTCATCGAGCACCGAACGTGCTGCATCCTCGTCCAGTGCTGCGGTGTTAACGGCGAGGCCCGTGCAGCGTATCGAGGGATTGGTCAGTGATCCCATGGCTATGGTGGCGTCGATCACCTGTCGGATCGAGGGTAGGGGCGTCCTGACGCCGCGCATGGTGGTCCGCGTCGGTTCGTGGCAAACGATAAAGGCGTCGGGTTGCGCGCCGTGTAGCAGCCCCAGGCTGACCCCGGCAAACGAGGGGTGGAACAGTGACCCCTGTCCCTCGACCAAATCCCAATGATCATCGTCATTGGCTGGTGACACCCACTCGGCAGCTCCCGAAATGAAGTCGGCGACAACGGCATCGATCGAAAGCCCGCGACCCGAAATAAGAACGCCCGTCTGACCGGTCGCCCGAAAGCTTGCCTTCATGCCACGCTCCAGCATGCCCCGTTCCATTGCGAGCGCGGTGTACTTCTTGCCGACCGAGCAATCCGTCCCAACGGTAAGAAGCCGCCGACCCGGCCGCTTATCGCCTTTTCCTGTGGGTAACGCCTGTTCAATTCTGCGGACATTGTGCAGCAGCCGGCCACCGGCGTCCGCAGCCTGTTTGATTGCAGGGTTGTCTTGGAGGCGAGCGTGCAAACCACTTGCAACATCAAGGCCGGCGTTGAGCGCTTGAACGATGCTATCAACCCAGTGGCCGGGAAGAACGCCACCAGCGTTCACCGCCCCGATCACAAACGTTCTTGCGCCCGCAGCAAAGGCTTGCTCAATCTGCATGTCTGGCAGTCCGGTATCCGCCTGGCAGCCCGGCAGCCGGATCTGACCGACGCACCAATCACGCCGCCAATCGGTGATGCCGTAAGCCGTCTTTGCAGCCAGTGCATCGGGAACGTCACCGAGAAAAAGCACATAAGGCCTTGCAATCTCCGACATGCAGTTTCCCAACCTCCTCAGTTCTGTCGTCATCATCGGTGATTGAGCCCACCGCGAGCCCATGCCACATTCTGGCACGTAGGGTATCGCTGATTGGTATCGACCGCTACGGAGCGGACGTTACCCCACAACTTTTGTTCAGTTTGTTCGACATAGTTCGAAAGGATCGCCAAACGTGACCACAGGAGACGCGCTTTGGACTGCGGACATAAGCGCTGCGAGACCAGCTTTGGCCTCGCAGGGCGATCTGTCCTCGCCGGATGCTGCGATGATCGGTCGAGACGAGCACGGCGTGTTCGTTTCGGGGGATTGGACGCGCCCATTTGTTCGCGCCGTGCTGATGGATCAAGGCTTTGATGGCGCGCGGGGTTGGGTCGATGGGGCGGACTTGCCGGGCGGTATTGACATTAATGCAAGCGGTATCGGTACGCTCGATACCCTGGGGTGTCTCGCGCTTTTCGATCTTCAAGCGGCCCTGTCTCGCCCAGGAAGTGAGGCGCGTTTGGTCGGTTTGCCGCCTGACAAGGCTGATCTGTTAGCCGCTGTCCAAAGGAACGCAGACGTCCAAGTGCCGGATCAAAAGGGCTGGGGCCTCGACGATGTTGTCGCGCGGCTCGGCGAAGGTGTGACGTCGCTATGGAGTGATCTTCTCGGAATTCTGGCGATGCTTGGCGTTGTGCTTTCCGCCACCGCGACAACGGTTTTCCGTCCGAGCACATGGCGTCTCAATGCGCTCGTCAACCAACTGGATCGAAGCGCTTTTCGCGCTGTGCCTATTATTGTCCTGATCCAGTTCGTAATCGGCGGTATTATTGCTCAGCAAAGTGCGTGGCAACTGCGCTACTTTGGTGCGGAGATCTTTACGGTCGATCTGGTTGCAATTCTCGTCTTGCGGGAGATTGGCGTCCTGATTTCGGCCATCATGGTCGCAGGCCGCACCGGGTCTGCGTTCACTGCTGAAATTGGCGCAATGCGGATGCGCGAAGAAGTCGACGCCATGCGCGTTATCGGCCTCGATCCCGTCCATGCTCTGATCTTACCGCGTGTCCTTGGGCTTGTTATTGCCCTCCCAATTCTCACAACCATCGCCAATGCTGCCGCGCTTGGTGGCGGCATGTTTGTGGTTTGGATTTATTCGGGCATTGAACCAGCGATCTTCGTTGATCGCATGCGAGATGCGATCAACCTCGATACGATCCTTGTTGGGCTGATCAAGGCACCATTCATGGCGCTCGCCATCGGCTGTATTGCGTGTTCGGAGGGCTTCCGTGTTGGAGGCAGCACAGAATCCTTGGGGCAGCGCGTAACTGCTGCCGTCGTGAAGTCCATCTTCGTGGTGATCGTGATGGATGGTATCTTCGCGATGTTCTTCGCCGCGATCAATTTCTAGAGGCCTTCATGCAGGGACAGTCGGCCAATGAGTCTCGTTTCCAAGCGCAAAAAGGACAGCCCGTTATCCGCGTTCGCGGGCTGGAGGTTGGTTTCGGAGATTTCACCGTTCTCAAGGACCTCGATCTCGATGTCCGCCGCGGGGAAATTTTAGGCTTTGTTGGCGCATCGGGAACAGGCAAGTCGGTTCTAACGCGGGCAATCCTTGGCCTGAACAGTAAGCGGGCTGGAACAATTGATGTTCTTGGGGAACCGTATTCCGAGATGACAGATCAGGAGCGTTCTCGGATCGATGAGCGGCTCGGTGTGTTGTTTCAGCATGGTGCCCTGTTTTCGTCGCTCAATGTGCTTCAGAACGTGCAAGTTCCGATGCGTGAGCACTGGCAGCTTGATGCGGTCATGATGGAGCGCCTTGCTGCGGTCAAATTGGCCATGGTTGGTTTGCCGCCCGATGCTGCCTTGAAGCGTCCATCAGAGCTGTCTGGCGGAATGATCAAACGTGTGGCCCTTGCACGCGCGCTTGCGCTTGACCCCGATCTTGTCTTTCTCGATGAACCGACGTCTGGCCTCGATCCTCTTGGTGCAGCGGCGTTCGATGAGCTTATCGCCGACCTGCGGGACGCGTTGGGGCTGACGGTTTTCATGGTGACACACGATCTCGACAGCCTGTTTTCGGTTTGCGACAGGATTGCTGTTCTGGGTCAAAAAAGGGTCCTGACGATCGGCACAGTGGAGGAAGTCCGCCGCTATGACGATCCTTGGGTTCAGCGCTACTTCAATAGCGGTCGCGCGAGTGAACGCGCCTCAGACCGCGGGAAACGCGCAACGCTTTGACGGAAAATTCTTTTTTCGGCGCCGATGGTGAGCCGGCTGGTGTTTTGACGCTGGGCTTCGGCGTGGTGACGCGCTAAGCGTTCCGCATGGAAACCCGTGCCAACCACATCGTTATTGGTCTGTTTGCGCTCGCCGTCATGGCGGCTGCATTAGCGTTCGTTTATTGGGTGGTCGAGTTCGGCGATACCGAAGAGCGAGCGGAGATCATTTTCTCGTTCGATGGTCCGGTCAATGGCCTGAATGCTGGTTCGCCGGTGCTGTTCAACGGTATTCAGATAGGTGAGGTGCGCTCGCTTTCTCTCAATCCCGATAACCCATCAGAAGCGCTTGCCTCCGCGTTCGTTCGCACCACCGCGCCGGTGCGGCAGGATACGGACGCGTCCTTGGGCATCACGGGAATAACGGGTACCGCGTTCATCGCATTGCGTGGGGGGAGTATGGATGAGCCGCCGCTGCTCGACCCCGATCAACCAGCCTTCATGCAGGCACGCATCTCCGCTGTACAAGACTTGATCGACGGCGCGCGTAACGTGCTGGGTCGCGCCGACTTCGCAATGCAGACGATTGAGAACTTTCTGCTCGTCAACGAGCCATTCCTCACTCAAACGATTGCGGATGTGAACGAGATAACGGGGTCTATAGCTGAACAGTCCGATAGCATTCAGCAGCTCATGGAAGGTGTTGGTGCCATTGCTGTTGAGATCTCCGGCCTGTCTGGTCGCTTGGAAGGCATCATTTCCGGCTCTGAACGTCTGCTGGCCGCGGTGGATGAGCAGGCAGTGACCGAAGTGGTTGAGAATATCCGCTTCGCGTCGACCGAGTTCCGCGGAATCGGTGAGGATGCGCGTGCACTTGTTGCGCGCGGAGAGGGTGTGTTCGAAAACCTTGAGGCCTCATCCACGGCGCTTAGCGATACACTTCAAGGCGTTCAAGATGTGGTCAATGCTGTTGACCCAACCCTGGTTGGACAAGTTGTTGTTGACGTTTCCGCCTTCGCCGAGGTGTTGCCGGGCACGGGAGCGCGCGTTGATAGCGTTCTCGGCCAGGCCGAAGAGGCTGTTGCCAATGTCAATCGGTTTACCGCGAGCCTCGAAGACAATGCTGAACAGGTGGACGCCGTGTTTGACAGTGCCGTTCTGATTGCCGAACGGCTTGAGCGCGCGTCACGCGGTTTGGACGCCTTGCTCGGTCAGGTTGGTGGCCTTTTGGGCGAGGACGAAACGCGTGGGTTGATCGGTGATGCACGCGATGCAGCGCGGGCCCTCCGCAATGTCGCTGTGGCGTTCGAGGGTCAATCCGGACAGATTGCCGATGGTCTGGCACGTTTCAGTGGGCGAGGGCTTCAAGATATAGAAGCTCTGGTGACTGATGGGCGACGGGTGCTTTCCCGTATTGACCGTGTCGTCAGTTCGCTCGAGCGAGACCCGCAGCAACTGATATTCGGGGATGGTGCTACCCCTGAGTATCAGCCTCAGCGGCGGTAGGAGATTTGTGGTTGCGTATGCGTAAGTCCTTCATGCCCAAGTTTTTGATTTCTCCCTGGAACGCTTGGCAATCCAGCGCGCGACGAGGGCTCACCGCCGTGTCAGGAGCAGCGCTCCTGCTTGGTGGATGCGCTACCTTGGTGCCTGAAGCGCCGCCGATCGTCTATGACCTTACGGCGCCTCAACAGGTGAACACCGGCAGTGCGCGCACATCACGACAACTCCTTGTAGCAGAACCCACCGCGGTGCGTTTTTATGCGACAGACCGCATCGTTGTCCGCGATGATGCCTCGACGCTTAGCTACTATCCGCAAGCTTTGTGGAGCGATGCTCTGCCTCAATTGTTTCAGGCACGTCTCGCTGAGACGCTTGAAAAAACGGGTCGCGTGCGCGCTGTCGGGGTTCCGGGGCAGGGGCTTTTGATCGACACGCGTCTCGTGCCGGAAATCAGAGCGTTCGAAGTTCAGGTCTCGCAGGATGGCGGCGCAATCGCCGTCGTCGATATCGGCCTGAAGGTCATGAACGATGCCAACGGGCGTGTCTTGGCCACAGCAGACTTCGCGGCGAGTGTTCCAGCAGCAAGCGACGCTGCGGGCGACGGTGTTGCGGCGCTCGATCAGGCGTTTGACACCGTGCTGAGTGAGATGACCGTATTTGTTCTCAGGCGTGTTTAACTTTTCAGAATAAGTCCCTCAAATTAAATAAAAACACCGGCCCAGCGGCCGGCGTTCTTAATGGGTGGATGTCCGGAGAATGGGCGTTTGCCCAATCATCGCATGGATCTAGGTGCCTTCAAAGCGGCCCAGAGCGTGCCCCAAGACCGTGTACAATCGGCCATCATCAGACAAGAGCAGCGCTCGGGTTTCAGCACGGTTTGCACGGCGTGCCGCCAGGTCCCGTAACTGGCTTTCAAAGCTGCGCAACTGATCTTGGGCAGCGGCCCTCAGCTCAGCGTTCCGTCCTATTTGACGACGCAGATCATCGAACGTCTGCTGACCAGACAAGGTATACAGTCTGCGGCTGAACCCGCTCTTGTTGCCTGAGAGATAACTATCCCACTGCTGCACATAGGTGCGCTCGTCCAGAGCCTCAATGAGTGATGTCCGGATGGGATCGAGGGGCGATCCTCCCTCGTCATGATCGTCCTCGCCTTCCGTCGAGGCGCGGCGAAGCAGGTCACTGATCCATCCTCCGGATGCAGCGCCCGCAGGCTCGCCTCCAAGATCCTGTGAAACAGCCTGACGAACGTCGGCCATCGACTGGACGATATCGGCGTTCGGATCCTCGATGGGTTCGGTCGCGACAACAGTTGGTGCAGGCGCGGGCTCAGGTGCTCGTGGCTCGGGCGCCCGTGCCGGAGCCGCTACCCGTTCCAGGCGCGGCGCAGAAACGTCGCGTCCATTGCCTTCGACAGTTACGAGCTTACCCAACTCCTTTAACGCATCCACTTGCTCGTTGACGACGCGTCGCAAAGCGGCGGTGCTCTCGCGTGCTTCGTCCGGTAATTCGAAGACGCCGCGGCGGATGTCCGCACGCGTGGTCGCCAGTTCCGAACTCAGATTGCCCGTCATTTTCCGCATGTCATCGATCGATGATTGGAACGCGGAGATCGCGCCATCGAGACTACTGCGCAACTCTTCGGCAATAGATGTCTGAGAGTGCCGTATGCTGTCGATTGCGCGGCTTGTTTCTGTGTTAGCGGTCGATTGGAGCGCATCGAACTGCGCGGCGACGTTCCGTGCCGCCTCTTCCGCAGCCGACGACAACACAGCAGCCAGCGTACTTGACCGCTCTTCGGCGTTGGCCAAGGTCGCAGCCAAGCGTTCGGTTGTGTCGCGGAGCATACCCTCAGCCTGCGAGGCTCTGTCGCCGATACCGTAAGTCACCGTATCGAGTTTGGTAACCTGCTCGGTAAGCGACCCGTCGAGGGTCTGTGTGGTTTGCATCAGCGACTGGGACGCGTTTGAAAGTGCGCGCCCATGAATATCGAACCGGTCGGACAGATCGACGATCTGACCAAGCACTTCGGTAGAAACAGCGCGCAAAGCGTCCAGCTGACGGTCCAACGCGTCAGTCGTCCGCGTTGTGTCAGTTGCCGCGTTTTCGACGGCTTTGCGGAAGTCCAGCGTCTTCTCTTCAAGCCTTGCGCTCATGTCGGCCATCGTTGTGGAGCTTGCAGCGAGAAGATCATCGATAGACGAGTTGACCTGCGAAAGGCGACCCGTCAGCCCATCGAGATCGCTGGATAGACGGGTTTGGCTCTCTGCAATCAGACGGCTTGCGGCATCAGTACGCTCAACCAATGCGCTTTCCAACGCCTCTGTTGCTGACTGAATGCTTGTTTCGAAGCCAAGCGTTCGGTTGACCAGGCTGTCATCGAGGGAACGCGTAACGGTCGAGATGCGTTCGGCAAGTGTTTGGCTCGCATCATCGACGCCTGAGACCAACTGGGAAGTGCCCGCGCTCAGCGCCTCGTTGAGGCGTGTTGTCGAAAGCTGCAGCGAGCTTTCAAGACCGGTGGTGCGCTCGCCAAGCACATTGATGAGGGCCTGGCCTTCGTCATTTAGCACAGCGCTAAGGGCTGTGGTCTGTTCGGAGAGCGCATCGCGCACAGCGGTCGCATTGCGGTCTGCGGCCGCTTGCATCGCATCGGTTGCCACACGCAGGGCACCCGCAAATTCACCGGTGCGCGTTTCCAGGGACGAGACCAGCGCTTGGCCTTGACCATCGAGAAGTGTGCCAATCGCGTCGGTTTGACCAGCGAGCGCCGCACGCAGCGCGTCTGCCCGTTCGGTGAGTTCGCGGTTTGCCTCCAGCGTTTCGTCGCGCGCTGCTACCCGAACTTCCGAGGCCGCTTCAACCAATGCTTGGGTTGCATTGGAGACTTCGGTTTCAAAGCCAGCGAGTGCCTTACGGGTTTCGCCCGACAGGGTTTCTCCAAAGTTGTTGGCCTGATCGTTGATCACGCCTTCGAGCGCTTCGGACTGCGCGCGGATCGATTCAGCGACTTCGAACACTTTGGAGCCGAGCGCCAAATTGATTTCATCGACGCGCGAGGTGACCAGCTCGGTGAGCTGGTTGGTCTGCGCGGCCATGGTATCGGAGACGCTTTCCACGCGCGCGGCGATGGCTGTCTCGATTTCGTCTTTACCTTTTGAGAAGGCGAAAGCCACATCACGCGTCCGGTCAATCAACGTCTCGGAAATCTCGCGGCCACGGCTGGAAAGCGCATCGTCAAGAGCGTCGGCGCGTTGCACGAATGTCCGGGTCGCTTCTTCGAGTTGTTGCGTAACACGGTTGTCGAAATCACCCAGACGATCAGCGACAGTGCTCTCGAGCAATTCGGTGCGCATCTGCAGTGCATTGGAAAGGCTGCTGATCTGCTCTGACAGCTTGGTATCAATCGTCTCTGCGCGCTCGGAGAGATCGCTGGTTACGGCCGTAAGCGAACCCGCCAGGTTTTCGGTGCGTGCGTCGAACTCCGTGACCAGGTGTGCCGTCACTTGCTCAATGCGTTGGCTGAGCGTGTCGGAGCCGTCAACGATACGGGACTCAGTCAAGCGGCCAGCCTCTTCCAGGCTCGCCAGTAGCGCCTCTGAACGTCCGTTCAGGGAGCTGATGAGTTCGCTTGTGCGGGCATCGATGCGACCTTCGAGTGCCGTGTTGACCTCGTTAATCGTGCTCATCAGGCTCGTAGAACGATCCGAAAGCCGCTGAAGATAGTCTTGTGTCGCGACTTCGATGGTCTGCGCGAATGATGTTGACTGATTACCCAGCGTCTCATTGGCCTGGACAGTGGCGCGGTCGACAGCTTCTTCAAAAGCGGAGCGATGCGCAGCGAGGTTTGCATCGATCGCAGTGGACCGGTCCGCTAACGTCAAATCTATGGCCTCGGCCTTGTCGTCGAGCAGCGCTCGGATCGAGTCGGCGCGCGTCTGGATCTGTGCGTCAAGATTACTTGACCCTTCGGAAATCGCGTCGATCAGCGCATCACCATCCCGCTTGAGAAGCGCGGAGTATTCATCGGCGCGCGAGGAAAATGCGGAGGTAAGGTCCTCACCGCGGTCGAGGACGATCTTTGCGACGCGTGCACCGACCGCTGCAATGCGTTCGGTAACGTCGACCGTTCCTGTCTTGATCAACTCGTCAAGAGAGTTGCGTCCTTCGGCCAACCGCGCACCAACGAGATCAAGGTTTTCCAGGATGCTGGCTTCAATTGTTGCGCTGGTATCGTTTGCGGTGTTTCGAAGCTGCTCGAGCTTGGTGTCCACCGAACCGATCAACGACTGTGCGGATTGTTCGAAACCTTCACGCAGTTCGCGGCCACGCTCGACAACCGCATCATGCATGCGCTCGGCGGACTGCTCCATGCGCTCGGCAAGATTGCCGCCATGCTCGGTGATGGAGCTCGAAATACGGGTTCCGGTCTCCTCCATCCGATCGGTTATGGTGGTCCCCCGGACTTCCATGTCCATCAGCAAGGAATCAGACGTCGACCGAAGCGTCCCGGTCACCTCGTCGGCGCGTGCGACAAAGTTTTCAGCCAATGCACGCCCGGTGCTATCAAGCTGTTCGTTGACCTCTTCCGTCCGCTGCCGCAGGAGCGCGTCCACCGAATCTGCTTTTTCCCCGATCTCACCGACGATCTGATTGCCCACGCCGGCGATGCGCTCGGTGACAGATTGGCCAAGTGTCGTCATCTGGTCGACCATGTTGTCGCCATGGGTCTGCAACGTGCCACTCATTTGCTCGCCAGCCCGCGACAGGTCCGCAGTCACCTGCTGTGCCTTATCGGTTAGGGATTGCGTGACAATTGAACCCGTCGTGGCCAGAGACTGCGTGAGCTCATTCGATGCTGCCAGGAGATCGGCGTTCAGTGCATCATGTGACGACGAGATGGCTTCGCGGACTTTCTCTGCATTCAGGAGGATATCCTCGCGTTCCGCAGTGAGCTGCGTCAGCAGTGTGCGCACCTTCGTCTCATTGTCTGAGTACGCGCGCTCGAGGCCGGCAACCTCGGCCTGCACCATCGCCTCCAATTCGCCCGCACGGGCAAACGCGCGTTCGACGCCATCGGCCATCGCCGCAACCTCACGGCGCACGGCTTGACCGACGGACAGAACTTGCTCCTTGGCAACATCTTCGGGTTGCGCCAGTCGCATGGTGATATCGGCCATAGCCTTGGTCACCATCCGCATTTCGGCGGCGCGATAGAGCATAAACGCGACCATGAAGAAAATGAGCGGTGGTGCGAACGCGGCAACGATGTAGGCGATGAAGCCAGGTGTGATCAGTGCCTGGGGATTATCCAGAATTGCCGCGGGCGACAGATTGAAAAGCGCTGGCGCAAGCACCGCTGCACCGCCGATCCAAACAAGAGAGATCAGGAGCGCAAACCAAAAGGAGGAACGGGACGGCCTGCGCTGCAATTCATAGACCAATGCGCTTGTTGCGCGCCGATCGTCATTGGCAGCTGGGCGACGTTCGCGAAGGCGTTGATCGGCCGCTCGGTCGCGCGGCGCTATATCATCAGCACGCGAGCGCGTTGCCTCCGGGAGGACATCTGCCTTGGCTTCAGGCATCTTCGCTTTTTCCGCAGGCGCATCATCAGACTTACCCTTTCCAGACAATTCGCTGGGGTCCGGGAAATCGATCGCCAAAGCCTCCTCAACAGCATCGAGCGCCGCTTTGTTCGCTTCGGAAGGTTTGGTTGCCATGGTGAACGCCTCGTTATGCTTGGGGCACCCTAATTAACCACGTTCAAACGACGCGGAAGCCACACACTCCCCAATGTTGCGGGCAAACTAAGCGTTTGCGGGTTCTAGAGGAAGGTGGTGGCCCTGTTTTGTTAGCAATTTGTTCATCATGGTTAACACCCCCAGGGCGCGCTTTTTTCGCTCCCTTAACGCTGTTGCAAGCTGCTGAGCCGCATAATTGTTGCCGTTGTGACACGTTCCTTGCGTTTGAATGCCCTCCGCCAATGACCCCTGCCGTTAAAAAACAGCGATCCCCAGATCCCGCTCCGATCATGGAGAATGCGACGACAAATGGTTCCGCTGGTGGCGCATGGCACCATGGACAGTCGGTGGCCAGAGGCCAGCCTGAAGCCCATTTGCCGATCATTGATGAGGCGCATTTGGACGAGCAAACGTTTGGCGATATCCATCTTCGGCGAGACGTGCTGAGCTTATTTCTCCAACAAGTTCTCTCGACCCGTGCTGCCTTGGAGACCTGCAAAGACCCAGACGAGCGTGCGCGTTTGTGCCATTTGATCAAAGGTGCGGCCCGAGGTGTTGGGGCATTCGAGTTAGCGTCGGCAAGCCAACTGGCCGAAGAAGCGCCGAGCGATGGATCGTCAATCAGCAAGCTCTTTGAAAGTCTTGATACGGCCGCAGCCCACGTGCCGGGCCTGCTTCGCATCTAGCAAATCGACTACGCTCTGCGTGCCCTTGCGCGATACGATCGTTTCCACCATCTGCAATCCAAGCGACGCGTGACAAAATGTGGGCGCGCAGGCGCTTCACAAGTCCGCGCGCCGTTTGCTAGGAGGCGCGGGTTCCGATTTGGGCCAAAAGGTAAGGCGGCATGATCAAGATCACCTTCATCGAGCACGATGGTACTTCTCATGAGGTAGAAGCGCAGGAAGGCTCAACCGTTATGGAAGCGGCAGTGATGAACGGCGTTCCGGGCATCGAAGCAAGCTGCGGTGGTGCATGCGCATGCGCAACATGCCACATCTATGTCGATCCTGCTTGGCAGGAGACCACTGGCTCGCCGGAGATCATGGAAGAAGATATGCTGGATTTGGCGTACGATATTCGTGACGAAAGCCGGCTATCGTGTCAGTTGCGCGTGAGCACCGCGTTCAACGGTTTGGTGGTGCGCGTTCCTGAATTCCAGGCATAGGTGTTTCCGCGGCGCCGCCAGCCAGCCGGTCTCGACTTCGGTTCGGCGGCTGATCGCAGCCTTTGGGAAGTTTGCGGATACTCAAACCTCCTCGTTTCGTGGTTTTACCACTGTGATAGCTAGGTTTGCCCTCGGCATCGGTTGGGGCAGTCATGATAGTGGGTTGCTGCGCCCGCAGCCGTTAAAGCCCGCGGATGAAGCAAGCATTTGGAGAAGAGAATGCTGGATACGGCAGCTGGATACGATCCTGGCGCGACGGTTGAAACAGATGCAGTGATTATCGGTGCGGGGCCGGTCGGCCTTTTTGCCGTCTTTGAATTGGGTTTGCTGGACGTCAAAGCTCACCTGATCGACATTCTTGATCGCCCCGGTGGGCAGTGCGCCGAGCTGTATCCTGAAAAGCCGATTTACGACATTCCAGCGTGGCCGGAGATTTCTGGTCAGGCACTGGTCGATCAGCTGATGAAGCAGATCGAGCCCTTCGAGCCGCAGTTCCACTTCTCGCAGATGGTAACCTCGCTTACGAAGCTTGACGATGGCCGCTTTGCGCTTGAAACCGACGCTGGCCAGCATTTTGTCTGCAAGGCGGTCATTGTTGCCGCGGGCGGTGGTTCATTCCAACCGAAGCGGCCGCCCATCGCCGGGATTGAAGCGTACGAGGGAACCTCGGTTTTCTATTCGGTCCGCCAGATGGAGGCGTTTCGCGATCAGGATCTTGTCATTGTCGGCGGAGGCGACTCGGCGCTTGACTGGACCGTCAATCTGCAACCGCTGGCACGATCGCTGACCCTCATCCATCGCCGCGATGAGTTTCGCGCCGCCCCTGACACGGTCAACAAAATGCGTTCGCTGGTCGAGCAGGGAAAAATGCGTTTTGAAATGGGGCAGGTGGCCGAGCTCAAAGGGGATAACGGTGCCTTGTCGTCGGTCGTCGTCAAGAACAAGCAGGAGCAAACGGAGATTGCCTGCTCGCGCCTTCTTCCGTTTTTCGGTTTGACGATGAAACTGGGCCCAGTTGCGGAATGGGGCCTTAACCTGCACGAGAACTTGATAACGGTGGATACAGAAAGGTTCGAAACCTCCGAGCCGGGCATCTTCGCCATCGGCGATATCAATTGGTATCCGGGTAAGCTCAAGCTGATCCTGTCGGGTTTCCATGAAGCCGCCTTAATGGCGCAGGTGGTCGGGCGGATTGTGTTCCCGGACAAACGGATTGTGTTTCAGTACACGACGTCGTCTTCGAATTTGCAGAAGAAACTGGGCGTTCTGTGAGCCTCAGGCTTATCTTTGCCGCCCTTTTAGCCACCGTCTGCTCAACGCAAGCGGTTACCCCTACCGCAGCTCAAGCGCCCGTAATCGCTGCAATGGTGGGGCAGTGGGTTGGTGAAGGTCGCGCCGCTACGAGCTCAGGCGAGGCGCCTGTGCGTTGCGATGTGGAAAGCAAAATAGTCGCTGGCCGCCTGAGCATGTCTGCCGATTGTTCGACGCAGGGTCAATCGGCAACTATTGCCATGCTGCTGAGTTACAATGAGGCGAGCCAACGCTTCACGGGTGAAATGCTTGCCCCGCTTAACTACATGCGAGGGCAACTTTACGGTCAGATCGACCGAGGTGATATCTTTCTTCGGCTCAGTGCAAGAGATGGCAGCGTGGGCCAAATCGTCGTCGTTGGCGTTGGCGGCGACCAGCTGCGATTGCTGGTTACGACGATTGTCGACGGACGCAGCGTAACGGTCCTCGACCTGCCTTTGTCCAGGCAATCTGGCTGAGTCAGCGATCCACCGCCTGTTTATTGGTCGGTTTCGTTCGCTTCGTCTTCGTCCGCCTTGTTGAGGCTCGCCATCCCGCGCGTCACCTGCGATAGCGTCGGCTCATTCCCTGAAAAATACGGCAATGGACGCATCACCGCGATCGCCGCAATTCCCACGCGTGCCGTCAGAAGTCCGTTAATGACGCCCTCGCCAAGTCGTGCGGAGAGCCGAGCCGCGAGCGAGTGACCCAGAACTTGGCTGACCAACCCCTCCGTTGCAGCCATTCCACCGGTCAACGCAAGGTGACCCATCATGTGTCGAAAGAGTCTCAAACCCCCCAGGAGCCCAGGCCGAGCGCCGTAAAGTTCTGCAATCTGGCGCGTAATGGCGACGCACTGAAAAGCAACCATTGCTATGTCTATCAGCGCGCGCGGCGACAAAGCGGTGACGAGCGATACCCTTCGCGCCGCCGATGACACGCTAGCAACCGCGCGTTCATCAAGGCTGCCAAGGAGTGTGTCCTCGCCAATAATCAGCAGATCACGCGCGTCGAGAACGCCCTGCCGTTGCTCGACAAATCGTGCGCGGCTTTGTGCTGTGGAAGGCTTTGAAGCGTAGACGGAAAGCAAGGAATCGACGGTCTCACGGGCAGCTTTCAAGTTCTGCTCGTCAAACGCTTCCTGGGCTTTGGCCCGCAAAGCGTCCAGCGTCGATAAGCGCATCACGGCGCGGACCTCACGCACGACAAAACCAACCGCACCCATGAGCGCGAGGATAGCGAAGGCAAGGGCGACATACCCCAAAACGGGTTGCTCAGCGATGAGCGCTCGAACCAGGTTTTCAGCCCATAGCGTCACGCCGATCACGATCAGACCCAACAGTCCCGAGGCAAACATCGCCAGCCAGCGATACGGGCGACGCGCCGGTTCTGCAGGACCCGAAGCTGGTTCCTCTTCGAACGTTGCTACCGTGGCTTCGACTTCGGCTTTTGATAGATCGATGACCTGTGGTGCACGGCTCGCACTGGTCTTTGGCTGTGTGGTTGGTCCAGTCATGCAGATCAGTTCAGCTTGTCGCCGATGAGAAATTCAAGCAGCCGATCAAGCCGGATGTGGGGAAGGTAGGGTGCCTCACCGTTCTTGGCGGCCAAGTGTGGCGGCCGAAAGCGCACGAAGCGAAGCGGTTGCTCGTCGTGGCCCAGCCGCAAAAGCGCGTTGGGGTCCGCTGGAAGGTCCCCGGGAAAGATGGCGACTTCTCGCTCGCCGTCAAATTGTTCTCCATTGATCGTCTCCCCCGCAATGGGGACACCCGCTACAGCCTTCAGCATTTGACCGTTTTTCCGCGCTTTTGCCTCCCGCGTTGCGCGGACTGACGCCAGAGCAAGGGTTTGGACTTGAGCACCTGAGAAGCGTGCTTTGCGCGTTGCCTCGCCGACCAGCGTGGCCAGAATGGCTTCAAGACGATCATGGCTCTCATGATGCAGGTGGTCGGCCTTTGTCGCTGCAAAGGCAATGCGGTCGATCCTCGGTCCGAAAATGTTCGAGATAAGGTTCCGCTTGCCTGGCTTGAAGCATTTTAGGATCGCGACAAGCGCGTCCTGTAGATCGCTCATGGCTTCAGGCCCCGCGTTGATCGCGGCAAGCGTGTCGACAAGCACGACCTGTCGATCGAGCCGGGCGAAATGATCGATGTAAAATGGCTTGATAACCAAGCGCTTGTAGGCCTCAAACCGTCGCTCGAAAGCCCTGTAGAGCGTCTCATTGAAAAGGTGCGCGCCGTCTTCTGGAGGCTCCAATGGTGCGAAGGTCAGTGCAGGCGACCCTTCCATGTCACCTGGCATCAAAAAACGTCCGGGCGGCAACATCGACAAGGCCGTTTCATCGGCCCGGCATGCGCGCAAATACTCTGTGTACGCTTCGGCAAGTGCGTTTGCGATCCGATCGTCAAGCGGCGCCTCAACATCGATATCGTTCAGCACCCGAAGAAAGGGGTCGGCCAAGCGTTCTCGCCCGGTGGCTCGCGCTTTAACCAACGCTTCGGCGCTGAACTGTGCAAAAGACTGGTCAAGAAGCGGCAGGTCGAGCAACCACTCGCCGGGGTAGTCCACCATGTCCAGATGCAAGGTTGATCGGCCCAGAACCCGCGACAAACCGGACTGCGGCTCGAAGCGCAGTGTCAATCGAAGCTGCGAAATTTGCCGCGTCGAACGTGGCCAGACACGGTCGTTGATGAGGGCGTCGACATGATCTTCGATTGCGAAGCGGGCGACGCCATCATCGGGCTGTTGGGTCAGGCGAGCGCCGATAAGGCGGCCGGATCGTTGAGCATGCAACGCAGGCAGGTTCGCCGCGTGCATCAGCGCATGGATCAGCGACGTTAGAAATACGGTCTTGCCGGCGCGCGAGAGGCCCGTCACGCCGATGCGAAGGGATGGACTTACAAGTTCTGTCGCGCTGTGTGCCAGATTGCTGACAGTGAGTTGAGCATCGTCAAGAAGGGATAGGTTGGGCAATCTGGTTCACATGCTGAGCTCGAGCGACACGACGACAGGGATATTTGGCTGGCCGAGGACAATTGCAAGCTCAGTGAAAGCCTCGATAATCCCTACTCTTCCTGCTGCAGAAGGTCCCTCGGCCTGATAACGGATTGAAGATGAGCAGCGCCATGGGAAAGGTCGCGCCACAGCGTCCCATCCCACGAAAGCGTTGCAAGCGTGCCGGTTGGATACTTGACCCGTAGCCGATCAACCGCATCGGGCGATGCTGACCCCGCAAGTGAGTGACACAATTGGGATATGGAAGGCTCATGGCCAACCATGAGCACATGAGCCGCCCCTTCGCCGCGATCTTGCAACACCTGCAAATAGCGCTCTGCGCTGGTTTCGTAGAGCTCAGCGGCAAAGACGACGGCCAACTCTGGTCCGATGGCAACAGTTATCGGAGCGAGGGTTTGCCGCGTTCGAAGGGCGGGTGAACAGATTACCAGCTCGATTGGCACGTCCCGAAGGTACGACGCCAAGCTTAGAGCAGCCGCTCTGCCGCGCGCATTGAGAGGCCGATCGAAATCGTCCAACGCCTGATCGGCCCATGATGATTTGGCGTGTCGAAGCAAATGCAAAGTACGCGTCATGAGCCCGGCAGAATCTGCCGCCTATGACCGAGATTGCCGACCTGCATGATCGGTAGCTGCCATCCAATTCGGCTAATCATCTGAAATATCAGGTCTATTTGGTTTGGCATGGATGATGCTCACTCGTTCGCGGACGCAGCGGCGTCGTTACATAACGTCGATCACCAAAGAGGTTACAGTATGGGCATCTACGGCGCACTCAACAATGCAGTATCTGGCCTGCAAGCACAGTCTTTTGCGCTCGAGCAAATCTCCGGCAACATCGCGAACTCGCAGACCGTTGGATACAAGCGCTCCGAGACCAGTTTCGTCGACATGATCAATGAGTCGACGTCCACGCAGCAGGCGCCCGGTGGAGTCTCAGCCAGTACGCGTGCCACCAATGACGTTCAGGGGGCTTTGCAGATGTCCTCGGTGGAGACCTTCATGGCCATCAGTGGTGATGGTTACTTTGTGGTTTCCCAAGCACTTGGTGAGCTCGACGGTGAGCTGAACTTCGATACCACTGACGTGTACACCCGCCGTGGTGATTTTCAGCTTGATCGCAATGGCTATCTGGTCAACGGATCCGGTTATTTTCTTCAAGGCCTTGAGATTGATCCGGCCACCGGCAACGCAGCCGGTTCGGTTCCTGGGCCAGTACGTATTGAAAACGATTTTCTCCCCGCCCAGGCAACCAGCCAAATCAATTACGAGTTGAACCTTGCGCGCTTCCCTTTGACCTCGCGGGCCGATCCTGCCATCCCTGGGTCAGAACTGCTTGATCCTACGCAGTTTCAGAACGATCCAACTGTTGTTCCGGCGACCGCGACCGATGGTTTCATCCGTGGTGATGATGTGACCGTTTTCCTTGAAAGCAGCATCGCCGGTGGAGCAACCACCGTTTATGACGCAGCTGGCGCGCCAGTGAATGTCCAGTTTCGGTGGGCCAAGATCGATTCGGCCGCTAGTGGCGGTGTCGATAGCTGGCAGCTCTATTACCTCAGCGATTCCACGGCGACCGGCGCTGCACCTGCCTGGCGTAACACGGGCTCGACGTACACTTTCGCTGCGGATGGCACGCTGACCGCCCCGACAACCGATCCGACAATCAACTTCAACGTGGGTGGCAGTGTTGTCAGCAACGTTCGGCTGCGCCACGACACGACCGGCGTCACGCAGTTTTCTGATCCAAGTGGTAACGCTCAGCTGACCGATTTGAGCCAGAACGGCTTTGCCGCTGGTGAACTTGTTGGCGTCGCCGTTTCAGAATCTGGCCGACTTGTCGCAACCTATGCCAACGGTCAGGTTGCTGACGTGGCAGAGGTCGCCGTAGTCACTTTCAATGGCGACTCCGCCTTGAAAAAGCTTGATGGCGGCGCGTTTCAAGCTACGCGCGAATCTGGCGATGCCATTTTGGTTGATGCATCCGGGGTAACGGGTGGGGCACTGGAGATGTCGAACGTCGATATCTCGGACGAGTTCACCAAACTGATCGTGACTCAGCAGGCCTACTCGGCATCAACCCGGATCGTCACAGTTTCTGATGAGATGATGCAGGAAGCGCTCGGAATGGTCCGCTAAGGGATCGTTTCGGACGCTGAAGGGGTAGTGTAATGAGTATCTCGGGCGCCTTAAATGCTTCGTTGACTGGCTTGCGAACCACGCAAGCTCATCTCGATGTGTTGGCGACGAATGTCGCGAACGTCGATACGCCGGGCTACACGCGTAAAGAGCTCTCTCAAAGCGCGTCCGTTGCCGACGGCGTAGCTTTTGGGGTACGGACCGAAGCCCTCGACCGGCAGTTGGACACGTTACTTCAGCGCCAGATCCGGTCAGAACTTGGCGCGACGGGATACACGGATACGCTTGCTGGTTATCACCAGCGATTGGATACTCTGTTAGGGGTACCAGGTTCCGCCAGCTCGTTCGATACGCTCGTTGCAAACTTCTCCACGAGCCTGACCGGGTTGGGGGACAATCCCGCATCGTTCACGGCACAACAGGCCGTTCTCACCGATGCATCCGTCTTGGCCAATTCGCTGAACGCCATGAGCGACGATGTTCAGTCCATGCGCACACAGGCCGAGCAGGGTATCGCCAATACGGTTGCCACGATCAACGATCAACTGCAGGAACTTGAGCGGGTGAACGCCAGCATTTTATCGTTTGGTACAGAGGATCGAATTCCACCCGATCTTCTTGATCAACGTGATCTGGCAATCGATGCCCTTGCGCAAAACATCGACATCACCGTTTTACCCGGCCAGGATGGTTCAGTATCGGTCTACACCACCTCAGGTGTGGCGCTTTTCGATGGAACCGCAGCAATTCTGCGTTTCGATCAAGCTGGTCAGCTGTCCGCCGCGTCGCAATACTCCAGTACGCCCTCGGAGCGCTCGGTTGGTACGGTATCGATCGGGGTCGGTGGCAACTCGATTGACATGATCGCGAGCGGATCGATCCGTTCGGGAACCCTCGCGGCTTTCATTGAGATGCGTGATGAGGTGCTGCCGGAAATGCAAGCGCGACTGGATGAGTTTGCCAGTCAGATGGCGCTTGCCATGTCCACGCGCCCTGCGGGCCCTTCGGTCCCGCTTGACCCGCCGGTCGCTGGCTCGGCGGGCTTGCAGATTGATCTTACCGGCATCCAGCCGGGTAACGCCGTTTCCCTGACCTACGACGATGCCGTGGCAGGGCCTGGACAAGAACTGACTTTAATTCATGTGACGGACCCCGCGCTTTTGCCGCTTGGCGGTGATGCTACCGCGGAGCCGAACGATCGCGTCATCGGGGTGGACCTGACCGATCCCGCTGCCGTTAATGCGGCGCTTGCGGCCGCTGGTATTGCAATCACCACCGCACCTGGTGCGGGGGGGACAACCCAGTTCATTGATGATGGGGTGGCGGCACAGGTGGACATTACAGCGGTGACGGCCACGCTATCTGTGACCGGGCTCCAGTCCGGGAACCCGGCTTTGCCACTTTTCACCGATGGTGCGCTCGCAAACTCCTTCTACACACAGTCTTTTGATGAGGTTGAGCAGAAAACCGGTTTCGCTTCGCGCATCCGGGTGAATGCGGCGATTTCGGATGACCCGACACTGTTAAGCCAGTTTTCGCCGACAACCCCGTCGGCCGATCCTACACGCGCGGATTTTCTGGCCAATGCTTTTCGAGAGACACCCGTCACCGTCTCCGCCGGCACCGGAATTGGTTCTGAAGACACGCCATTGTCTCTCACACTTGAACAATTGGCGCGCGAGATCGTGAGCGTGACCGGTCGGCAGGCAGAAAGCGCAGAACGTGCGAGAGAGGGACAGGCGCTGGTAACGAACGGTCTACTGGCGCGTCAGAACGATGAATCCGGTGTCAACATCGATGCTGAGATGGCTCGTCTAACCGAATTGCAGACCGTCTATGCCGCCAATGCGCAGGTGCTCAATGCGGCGCGCGAAATGATTGATCAGTTACTGGCGATCTAAAGGAGGCTGTCTTGACCATCAACTCCGTCTCAAGAAACTCGGCGAACACCGATCTGCTGCTATCCATGCGCGCAGAGCTGGACGTGCTGCAACGACAGTTGGGCACTGGCCAACGCGCGCAAAGCTACGCCGAACTTGGCGAAAGTCGTCTGACCTCGATCAACACGCGCGCCGAGCTTGCGTCCATTGATGCATACCAGCAGACAATCGGGCGCACCGAAGTGACGCTGTCGATCATGTCGGATACCCTTTCGCGTCTCGATGACCTCGCGCTCGAGGTTAAGGAGGAAGCGCTAACAACTTCGCTTGCGCTCGATGATGGCGTGCGCACCGCTGCACAAATTGCGACTGGCTACCGCATGGAAGACATGGTCGCGATGCTCAACACGGATATCGATGGTCGGTATCTGTTTTCCGGCCTTTCGGCAGATACGGAGCCGGTCGCGCCGCCAGATGTCATCCTCGATGGCGAGGGCGGGCAAGCCGGGCTGCGTCAGGTCATGGCCGAACGGCTGGAAGCCGATCTTGGCGGTACCCTTGCGGACAGCCCTTTGAGCGGGCGGCTGGCCCTCGGTGTTGGGGGTACAACGGTTTCCCTCGCTGATACCGCGTCCGGGCCGTTTGGTTTCGCGCTCGATGTCGCTTCAGGAGCATCCTCAAGTTCTCCAAATCTGACGACAGCGGTGCTGCCTGGCCCCCCGGCCAGCCTGGATTTGACAGTTACCGGCAGCATTGATGTCGGCGAAACCGTTCGCTTCACGCTCAGTTTGCCCGATGGGACAACGGAAAACGTTACGCTGATGGCAGCGGAAACGCGGCAGCCCGGTGACCGTAGTTTTGTTGTCGATGGCGATAATCTCGTGACCGCCGCCAACATACAGGCGGCGCTTGAGGACGTTATTGACGAGCTTGCGCGCACGGAGCTTGCGGCGGCCTCAGCCGAGGAAGCTGGCAAGGACTTTTTCGACAACGATCCACCACTGCGGGTTGATCCAGATCCGGCGCTGGGACTGGCCGGTGCCAGTGCTCAAGTCGCAGATCCTGCTGGTACGGTCAGCTGGTACCGCGGGGAGGACGGGCCTGTCGATGCACGTCTGACGGCAACAGCGCGGATCGACGATGGTCAGCAGGTCCGCTATGGCGCGCGAGCCAATGAAGATGCGCTGCGGACGATACTTCGTGAAACCGCAGTCTTCACCGCGTTCGATTTCTCCTTGGCCGATGATGCCGGCACTGATCGGTATCAGGCCATGGCTGGGCGGACGCGCGACAACCTCGATGATCCTACCGGCGGTACCTTACCGCGCGCTATCAATGTGGAAGTCGGGACAGCGGGGTCGCTTCTGGCGTCCACAGATGAGCGTTTGACGTCAACACGAGCGCTCTTGCAGACGATTTTGGACGACACCGATGGTGTGAGCCAGGAAGAGGTTGCTACCCGCATCCTCAACCTCCAAACACGTCTCGAAGCAAGCTACAGCGTGACGGCTATCCTGCAGGATCTGTCGCTGGTCAACTTCCTGCGCTGATGTAGGCTACGGCCACAACTTCCCGCCGCCACATATAAAAAGCCCGGCTCCAAGATGGCCGGGCTTCGGTCTAGTGGCGAATTAAGACTGAAGCTGTCAGGCGCTTGACTGCACCTGTGCCGAAGGCGTCGATGCGGTTGAGCTTGAAGCCACAGTGCTCGCCTCAGATGTCTGCCCCTCGACCGAAACGCCGCGCAGGCCCAAGGCGATCTGCTGATTGATGGAGATCAGCGAAGAGAGCAGGCTGGGCTCCTTCTTTGTCTGCACCTTCAGCGTCTGGTTAAAGACAAACAGACCGAGATTCATAATATTCTGGGCAATCGGTCGGGGTAGGGGGCTATCTTCAGCTGAAACGGCATCCATGAACACCGCCCACAAGCGACGATTGTAGAACAAGGCGTCGTTTGCCGTGTCCTTCAGATCGTCCCAATTATCCTGAATGGTCTGCAGCTGGGCGGCGGATTTCATAAGAAGCTTAGCTTCCAACTCCCGCGGATTGACCGTTTCCTGGGCTGTCTTTCCATACGCCGCTACCGCCGAATTCTGCATGACCGAGCCGTTCCTCTTCGTGTGAAATCAAAGCTTTAGCTTCTCTCAAAGCTTTGTAGAGTTCGCCGGTTAAGATTTTATTATTTATGCGCTCAACAATTGCCGCAGATGACGGGGCAGCCTTGAGGTAATCCCCAAGCAGCTCAACAAATGCATCTGCGTGATTATCGACGTTGCCGTCGAGGTACATCAGCTGGACGGTGAGGTAGACGCGCTTGGCCGGCGTGTTGGCCGTCTCTGGCGTCAAAATGTCCTTTTCGCGCAGGATCGGGCTTTTGCCGTCGATGAAAAGGCGCGTGCGCTGTTTGTCATTGGTGATGACGCAGTCGCCGATAATGATGCGCTCGCCGGGCTTCAATTCAACCTTAAGGGCCATGCTCTTGCTCCTTTCTGGGGCAGGGATCGCAGATATGCGATGCGCCGAATTCTTCGAACGCACGGATACGCTAGTGGAAACTGTTAAATTTCCGGTAAGCGCCCACAAAAAAGGGCGGAGCCGAAGCCCCGCCCTCTCGTCTGGCTGCTTGATCCGTTCTTAGAACAGACGCAGCACGTTCTGGTCGGACTGCGTCGCCAGGGACAGAGCTGTGGTAGACAGCGTCTGACGGGTCTGGAGAGCAGTCAGGTTCGCACCTTCCTCGTTCGAGTCGGCCAGCGTCAGGTTGGCAGCACCGGTTTCGAGGGTGTTGATCATGTCGTTCGTGAAGTTTTCACGGGTTTCCACAACCGACAGGTTCGAACCAAACTTCGACGACTGCGAACGAAGCGTATTGATAACGTTGTCGAGCGTGTCGAGCGTGTTCTCAATGTTCGAATCGTTCTGGAAGAAGTTTGTGTTCAAGCGCGACAGACCGAGGCTTGAGGAGTCAAAGTTGACGCCATCAATGTCCAAGGTCGATGAGCCGTCCTCGTTGAAGATCACCTGAAGGTCATCGCCATTGAGAAGGTTCACACCGTTGAAGCCTGAGTCTTCCGCCAGTTCATCGATCTGGATAAGCAGCTCGTTGTACTGACCGCGAAGTTCCGAACGCTCGGTGGACGACGTGGTCTCCGAGGTTGGGTTGTTCACGGTTGGAAGGCCAAAAGCTTCTGCAATCGAAGCCTGTGCACCACCACCACGGTTGGTTGTAACCGTGATGTCTTCGGTGCCGTTGGTTGCTTCAATGCTGATCGCACCAGTTGTGCCATCGATTTCAGCGCGGCCACCGGCCAGGTTGCCCAGAGCGTCTTCAAGCTCCTGAAGGGAGTTGACCTGGCTTTCACCCGTGCCGAACGTGATGTTCAGCGCGTTGTTGGTGCCGACCTGTAGGCTCAGGGTGTCACCTTGCGTGAGGTTGGTACCATCAAGCAGGCTGTTGGACTGACCATTGAACAGGTTGCCCACACGAGCATCTTCCAGACCGAAAGCTGCACGTGCATTGGAAGAGCCACCTATTTCGATGGTGTCACCGGCATTGTCCGCGGTGATGTTGATTTCACCATCGCCATCAACCGAAGCAGCACCACCGGCGAGATCTTCCAAGGCAGCATTCAGCTTACCAATGGTGTCGATCTCGTTGGCACCGGTCCCGAAAGTCAGGGCCAGTGTCGTGGAGTTGCCAACCTTGATGCTCAGCACATCACCCTGATCGGGGCCGTTTGCCTGCGAGAGCAGGTTTTCGGCGCCGGCCGTGGTGGTAATTGTGCCTGCATCAAAGACGTCAACGTCCGCACCGCCATCATCGCCCGCCACATCGAAGTCGAGGAAGGAGTTGAGGTCAGCCGTGCTGGACTGGAAGGTGATGTCGTCGGATGCGTTGTTCGAATCCGAGGTCGTCACCGTGATAGCGCCAGCGCCGGTGTAGGACGACTGGACGCCACTGATGGCGTTCAAGGCGTCGTTAAGGCCTGCCTTGGTGCTGATTTCGCCAGGACCCGAACCAATGGTCAGGGTCGTTGGCGTTGCATTACCGAGCGCAACATCAACAGTTGCCGAGCCACGCGCAGCAATTTCTGCACCGAATGCAGCGTTGCGAGCGAGCAAGCGGTCACCAGTGTCGCCACCGGTAGCCGCAACATCGATACCTTCACCATTCAGACCAAGTTTGGTCAGCGTACCACCATTGGTGGTGTTATCGCTGAGTTCAACGGTATCAACGTCAGCAGAGAAGGAGAATGTCAGATCATCCGTACCTGCAACCGTCACTCCGGAGCCGGAGAGAAGCGTGTTGAAGGCAGCAGTCAAATCGTTGACATTCTGGTCGACACCGATGGTTACATCGAAGCCATTGACGCTATCGCCGGTACGGGCAGCGCCCGCAGCAGTCGATGCGTCAAAGCTCAGAGTGTAATCTGTGCCATTGACGTTCAATGTGATGGAATCGGTGGCAACAAGCGCGGGACCATCTGTACCGGTGTCGGACAACAGTCCGGCACCATCAGTAGCGCCGGTATCCAAGTCGCCGGTCGTGATAGCCGCAATGTTGGCCGTATCATCGGCGACAGAAAGGAAATCGATCGACGCCGAAGCATCAGCCGACAGGTTGTTGAGGTTGTCACCCTGAACAGAAGACAGGGAGGCCGGGTTGAAGCTTGCGGACGTGAGGCCCTCAATCTTCGACTCGGTTACTTCACCCGGAGCCTGAAGCGCCTGACGCGCAGAGGCCTGGGCAGATTCGACCAACGTTGTGATAGCGGAAATTCCGTTATCGGCCGCTTCCAGCGTCTGAGTGGCATTTGAAATGCCATCCAGAAGACGGGAGAGGTCACCGGCACGGCCATTCAAGGACGATGCGGTGAAGAAGTTGGTCGGATTGTCCAGCGCAGAGTTGACCTCCAAGCCGGTCGCCAGGCGTTCCTGGGTCTGGGCGAGCAAGTCAGCTGTGTTCTGGAGAGAGAGAAGGTTCGAACGAACCGCACTCGAGAGAGTGATATCAGACATTGTATTTTCCCTTCTAGGATACAGTACTCAATACGCTTCTTCCTGAAACGTGCTACGGACGTTGCCAGTGGCGGTTGAAGGGAGCGTTAATGCGCCGGCTCAAATTTGAGCGTTTTGCGATCTATTTTCGAAAAGCCGCGCTATGATTTCCGACCGGTTAAAACACAAAAACGCCAGATACTTTGGCCTGACGTTACGGACTTAAAAGCTGCAGCTTCAGTGGTGTGGATATCTACAAGATCGTTCGCTTAATCGACCCTGTGCCTTGAAGTGCGGCATATTTTTCCAGTGCGCGCTGTTTGAGTGTCGCATTGTTCGGGAACTGATTGATCAGCTCTCCCGACGACATGTCGAGCGTCTGCAACACAACGGACCCTGTAGCAGCGTGCGTCTTAACTTCGGTTTCCGACATCGATACAATCGCTGGCGACGCTTCGGCAACGCGCTCGGCCACTGTACGTTCATTTTCCTTTGCGTCGCTGTCGCGCGCAGTTCCACTGTCTTCGGTTTTATCTGTCTCGGGGACCGACTTGACCTTCGGCAATTCTGTTTCGCTCGCGCCCTCGCGTTGTTTGGGCTCAGGTATCGGCGCGAGGGGCAAAGCGCCCGGTGGCGGCCGTGTTTCCATCTCCGTGTCCTCGTACACACTACAAAGGGACATGTCTCAGTGTGAATCAGACTAGCACAGCCACGTGAATCGAATCTTAAGGGTTTGGTTAGATTTACCGCAGGTGGGTAAGCGACCGGGCCCGACCTAAAGTGATCGATCGATCGTTAAAGACGATGTCTGCCGGGGGCGGCACATCGCGCCGTTGGCACCATAAGACTTCGGCGTTTTCGTCGTGGCTGCCTGTTTTGCGAGACGGGAAAGCAGCTGCTCGGAGACTGCCTTGGCCGTAGACACCGCGGCAAGGTTTCGTTGCAGCGTATGCTGAAATTGCGCATTCAGCTTCCGAAGATCGTCCAGGCGAACCGGCACGAACCGTGACAGGGTATCCCGATTTGCCTGCACGTCCTGCAGAGCGTGACGATAAGCAAGCATTAGATCGGACTTGGCGTCATCAATCAGATGCCCCTTGCCGTAGGCTCCTTTGTGAATGGCTTCAGTTTCTCGGTCTAAAACCTGCATCAATGACACGATGAGGCCGTACAGCCTCTCCGCGAAGTCTGACGCCTGCGCGCGGTCGGTGATCATGTCATGCGGACTGGCTTGATTGCTCACGGCGCTGCCTCCCGGTTACCCGTTTCCTGAATGCGGAGCAATTCAGCGCGGACTTGGTCCGCAATGCCAATGCCGCCAGCGGCTGCCATCTCTTTGGCGTACTGTTCTACGAGGACGCCCCGCCACATCTGCTCGCCCGACCCACCGCCAAACGGTGCAGGGGTCTCGATGCTCTCAAAGACCGGCTTGAGAAGAGCGGTCAGCATCACAGCTTCGAATTCTTCGGCAGCATCGTCGACCGACATGCGATTGGTCGCTGCCTGTGTTAGGCTGCTGGCATTCGGCGATAAGAGGCTGGTCGCAGCAGTTTCGATCACGCTCTAAGTCCTCACATCAGTTCGATTTCTGCTTGCAGAGCACCAGCCGCTTTGATGGCGTGCAGAATTGCTATGAGGTCGCGGGGACCAATGCCCAAAGCGTTTAGTCCATCGACCAACTCATGCAGCGTTACCGATTGCTCAACAATGCCGAGTTGGGTCGTCTCGCTTTCGTCGACGTCGATAGCTGTTCGCGGCAAGACCAACGTTTCCCCTCCATCCGCAAACGGTTGGGCCTGCGAGGCTTGCGGTGTCTCTGTGATGGTGACGGTAAGATTGCCCTGGGCAATGGCGACCGTTGAAACGCGAACCTCTCGGCCAAGAACGATGATACCAGAACTCTCGTCGATGACGATGCGCGCGGCCTGATCGGGTTCGACAATCAGCTGCTCGATGTCCGTCAGAAGCTCGACCATCGACGTTTGGTAGTTTTGCGGCAGCGTCAGGCGTACCGTCCCGGGGTCTGTGCTGACGGCAAGTTCCTCACCAATCAGGGCGTTGATAGCGAGCGCCATCCTGCGCGCTGTGGTCAGATCGGGATTGCGCAAAGCGAGGCGGATTGAATCCATCTCGGCGAGGTCAAAAAAGACCTCTCTTTCAACCAAGGCGCCATTTGCGATACGCCCTGTGGTGGGAACGCCGCGGGTTATTGATGCACCAGCGCCTTCTGCGGCAAAGCCCGCGATCGCGACCGGGCCTTGCGCGATTGCGTAGACTTCGCCATCGGCGCCCAGCAGAGGCGTGACCAGGAGCGTCCCACCCTGCAGGCTATCGGCGTCACCAAGCGCCGAGACCGTAACGTCAATTCGTGTGCCTTGCGTTGCGAAAGGCGGGAGGTTCGCCGTGACCATGACGGCGGCCACATTTGCGGTGCGCAGCTCGTCTCCGGGCGTATTGACCCCCAAACGCTCCAGCATCGCCTGGAGGCTCTGCCGGGTGAACGGAGCATTATTGAGCGTGTCACCGGAGCCATTGAGCCCGACAACAAGGCCGTAACCAACGAGCTGGTTTTCGCGAACGCCTTCGAAGTTTGCGATGTCCTTGATGCGCGACGATGCGGCTACCGGCACAACCAGTAGAGCCGATAGAAAGACAATCAGCGGGATTGCCGAAAGGTATTGGAAGCGTCGAGTTTGCATCATCACAGATTGGCCTGTTGCTACGCGGCTGAAACTCCCAGTGAGCTCATGCCCTGGTCGTCATTCAAGTGGTGTGCCAAACATCCAAGTGGTGTGCCAAACATCGCCTTGGGCCTAAATCAATGATATATCATGATATTTTTGGAATGCGTGACCTTGATACACGCGGTTCCAGATAAGCCTTGGCCACCACTTGCCGGGTGATGGGCTAATTATGCCGGGCAGTTAAGTTCGCGTTAACCATACTGACGCACCTGTTGAACTTGGTATTCAACGAGGACAGCCATGCGGATCGAGGGGCCAAAAGGGCCAGCTGCAAGCACGAAAAAGCGGGTATCGCCTTCGGGCGGTGGTTTCTCGCTGGCATCGGGCGCTGAAAGCCAGTCTACGGATTCAGCACAAACGACCGCTGCCCCATCGAAGGTGGCGCACATGGACGCTCTGCTGGCGCTTCAGTCCGTTGATGATAATGGCGACCAGCTTCGGCGAGCTGTTCAAAAAGGTCACGATCTTCTCGATCAACTCGAAGCGTTGCGCGCAGACTTGCTCGGGGGCAAGGTCTCACCGAATCGCTTACGCGCGCTGGTCGGACTGTTGAACGCGCCCGACAGGATCGATGATCCAAAGTTGGCAGCGATTATTGACGATATTGCGCTGCGAGCGCGTGTCGAACTGGCCAAGATTGGCCAAGATTGAGCCCGATTGTTGCAGCAAGCGATTGCTTGTGCATCGAAATCGCCTCTGCACCAGCGTGTCGCATAACGTTTGCTTGTTCGACTAACGTTGATCGCGTATAGGCTCCATCACCAAAGGTCAGCAACCAATGGAGCGTGGGTGATGTTGGACCTCGAACACGATTATCGGCCGTCGGATGACGAGCCATTCATGAACGAGGCGCAGCGAAAGTATTTTCGGCAAAAGCTGCTGGCTTGGAAGGATGAAATCCTCACAGAAGCCCGCGGCACCCTGGCCACAATGCAGGATCAGAATCTCAACCACCCTGATTTGACGGATCGGGCGTCATCCGAGACGGATCGTTCGATTGAGTTGCGCGCTCGCGACCGGCAACGCAAGCTGATATCCAAAATAGATGCCGCCCTCCGCCGGATAGACGAGGGAACCTATGGCTATTGCGAGGAGACCGGAGAGCCAATCGGTCTCAAACGGCTGGATGCACGCCCGATCGCCACTTTGTCTCTCGAGGCTCAAGAGCGCCATGAACGTCGCGAAAAAGTGTACCGCGACGATTGATTACGGCGCGTCGGCAGCCTGAATTACGCACTAATCAAAACGGCATCAGGATATCGAACAGTTGTTGTCCGTAACGCGGCTGTTGCACATCGGTTATCTGGCCGCGTCCGCCATAAGCAATGCGCGCTTCAGCAATCTTCGATGAATCAATTGTGTTGCTCGCATCGATGTCCTCAGGGCGCACGACTCCAGCGACGATCAATTCACGCACTTCGAAATTCACTCTGACTTCCTGTCGACCTTCGATAACAAGGTTCCCGTTCGGCAAGATCTGCGTCACCACGGCTGCGACCGTGGTTGTCAGGCGTTCAGATCGGTTCACCGAACCTTCGCCGTTCGCGTTCGATCCCGACTCAAAATTGGCGATTGCTTGCGGCGTGGACCCACTTGGCAAAATCCGGTCCAGCTGCGTACCGATCACACCTCCGCCACCGGCATCTTCGGACGCTGAGCGCGAGCGGGCTGTCTGATTGGCGATTTGCGCCGAGTCGGTGATGTCCACGCGCACGGTCAACAAATCGCCGACCCGCGCGGCTCTTTGATCATTGAAAAACGAGCGCGCACCGGATCGCCAAAGGCTGTTGGGGCTGTAGGTTGCGACAACAGGTTCGGGCATGGGCATCGAAACCGGCTGGTAGCCTGGCTGTGTTGTGGGGTTTGCAATTGCCGAGAGAGGCGGCTGTTCGCCGATTGTCCCTATCCGGTCAGCAGCAGAGCACCCTATAAGGGCGATGCTGACGGTCGTAAGAAGGACAGCGCGGAAAGCAGAGTTGGTTGAGCGACGGAATGTGGATTTGTTCTTCATTGTGATTGCTCCGGAGCGACGGCTGCAATTTGGTCGAGCGCACCGACGACTTGGACGATCCCGCGCCCGGTGACGATCCCGCGCACAACGCGGCCCGACTGCAAATTCGTCACATCGACTGCTTGTCCTTCTGCGCCGTCATCAAGCGCACGCGCACGAACACTGAGAGCAAGTGCACCCTGGCGATAAATGAGGGTGACGAGGTCCTGCCGGCTGACCAGAGCTGGCGCATCAATGTCGTCTCGGTTGATTGGCACGCCTGCTCGCAAGGAGCGCGTCGCGGCCTGGCCGATCAAGTCAGCCTCATGAAGAACTGTTGGGATACCGGCGACGCGGGCATACGGAACCGCCGACAAGCGCACGTCGCCTTGGTTGATTGTTGCACCGCGGGCTATCGGTCGGGCCAAGACTGGAACCTCCACCTGGTGGCTTGCCCGACCCTCAATGCGCGTGATTTCCGCCCCGTTGGGTCCGCGAATAACAGCCAGAAAACCACTGTTTCGCCGCCCTGGAGGAACAACGAGGTTGGCGCTCAGTTCATCAACGCCTCTTGCACCGATCATCTGTTGCTGAACACGGGAATTGGCGAGTGTGAAGTCAAAGCGCCCGAAGCCATGCAGGGTTTCCAGGTGAGATTGCAGAGCATCGTCTATCAGTTCGCGGACCAAAGCGTCGTCCAATCGCAACCCCGACCGCACAACATCAACGGATCGCAGACCTGCAAGGTCAAATGTGTTCATACCCGCGGTCTCTGCGGCTTCGGCGATGGCCGAAGCGGTCACCTGGCCTCGGGTGCCTGGGGCGGGTGCGCGGAAGACGGCGGTCTCCGCGTGCTGCCCGGCGTGATCGAAAAGATCGCCGAGCGTTACTAAGTCGGAATTGACCTCTACGCTCGATTTCAGAAGCGGCTCGCTCTGGGCATAAGCCGAGCCGAGCGTAACGAAGAAAAACAAAAGGGCGAACAGCAAACGGACCATGGTGTTCAGCTACTCCCGCTAGCGCATCATCTGAGAGGTGTTGGAGAGCATCTCATCGGCCGCTCGCACGACCCGCGCGTTCATTTCATATGCTCGTTGCGCCGCAATGAGGTCCGAAATCTCGGTGACCGAATTGACGTTGGCGATTTCAACATATCCCTGACGAAGGGAGCCAAAGCCCTCATCTCCGGGGTTTCCGGTGAGGGCGTTGCCGCTCGAGGGTGTTTCGACGAACAAATTATCGCCAACGGCCTGTAAACCACTTCTGTTGATAAACCGTGCGAGTTCGAGCCGACCAATATTCTGGCCGTTCGTATTGTTTCCGGTAAAAACCTGGACCGTTCCATCTGCCGCGATCGTGATCTCTCGGGCGTTTTGGGGAATGGTGATGCCCGGTGAAACGGTGAAACCGTCGGCTGTCACGATTGTGCCTGTGGCGTCTCTTTCGAATGTCCCCGCTCGTGTATAGGCGGTGCTGCCATCAGGCATCTGAACCTGAAAGAAGCCGTCACCCGAGATGGCAATATCCAAGTCCTTATCGGTTGGCTGGATGGAGCCTTGGGTCATGATGCGTGGTGTGGCGGCAGTCATCACGCCTGATCCGATCTGGACGCCAGATGGGACGATCGTGCCTTCCTGTGAGGTCTCGGCACCCACTCGACGCAGGCTTTGGTAAAGAAGGTCTTGGAACTCGGCGCGCTGCTTCTTGAAGCCAGCGGTCCGCATGTTGGCGATGTTGTTCGAGATGACCTCGACATTCAGCTCTTGAGCCATCATGCCGGTAGACGCGATATAGAGCGCTTGCATGGTGAAAGTTCCCGGTTAAGCGTTGAGACGGCCAAGCAGGCGGATCGCCTCTTGCCGCATGGAGTCAGACTGGCGCAGCATGTTCGACTGCATTTCATAAGCGCGTTGAACCTCGACGAGACGGGCCATTTCTCTGACCGGCTGGACATTTGAGGCCTCCAAGAAGCCTTGGGTGACGCGGACGGTGGGATCGACCTCAGGTTCTTCCGGAGCGTCAAAGAGGTTGGTTCCGACCTTGGTCAATTCCTGTTCGTTGGGGAACGACACGAGCTGCAGCACACCGCGTGTGCCGCCGGATGTGTTGACCTGCCCGGTCCGTGTTACCGTGATATCGCTGTCATTGGTGTTGAATAGGATCGGGATGCCGCCCAGAGAGATCACGGGGAAGCCTTGCATCGTCGCAAGCTGACCCTGGTCGTTGATTTGGAGCGCGCCGTTGCGCGTGTAGCGCAGGCCCTGTGGCGTCTCCACGGTGAGATAGCCACCGGGGGACAGCGCCAAATCGAGAGCGTTCCCGGTCGGCCTCTGAGCGCCCGGATCAAGATCGCGGTACGTCGCCCAATCCTGGACGAATGCAACGTCTTGATCGAGGCGGCGAAAGCTCGTCGCCTCGGCTTTCGGCATCATATAGTCTTCGAAAGCGACCCGTTCGGCTTGGAAGCCGGTTGTGTTCAAGTTGGCCATGTTGTTGGCGATGACATCCAACTCTCGCCTCAAGGCAACCTCGCGGGACAGTGCAACCAGCTGGGAGTTCATCATCGAGCCGATTCCTTATTGAGATACCTGCCGGGGCAGGGGCGCTTCGCGGGTGGCAGGCGCCATAGTTGGTAACGGGCAACGACCACATAGCGGTCATTGATGGCGTATACTGTGCAGGTGCCGTGCCATTCAAAAAAAGAACATCAAATCAATATCTTAGGAATCTACTCTTCTCGATCGGCCAGTTGTAGAGGTGCGTTTTTCGGGCAAGGCGAGGTCGCGCCCGGCAAATCTGACCGACCTGTCAACGCTTCGTTAACCGTCCGACCCCAATGGTCGTGCAGCCACTGTTCATTTGGTGGCTCCACCTCCAACGGGACCCTATTTCCATGGCAAACGTCGATACTGCAGACGAGACCGCTGAGGCTGCCGAGGTCTCAGAAGAGGCCGCCGCAGCAGAGCCTGGAGCTGGTAAGCGGCGTTTCTCGACGAAAATGATGATAATTGCGGGCGCTGTTGGCCTAATCACGTTGGTTGGAGGTGGTGCGGGCGCCGCTTATTTTCTTGGTTGGTTCGGCGGTCAGTCCGCAGAGGAGGTTGCGCTTGAGCAAGCCCAGGAGCCGGTCTTCTATTTCGATCTGCCTGAGATCACCGTCAATTTGGCTAACGCTGAGCAGCGGGCGCAGTATCTGCGCATTCTTGTGGCGCTTGAAATGGGCGATGAGAACGTACGGGCGGTTATTCAGCCCAATCTGCCGAGGGTTCTTGACGTCTTTCAAACTTACCTGCGCGAGTTACGGGTCTCAGACCTTGAAGGGTCAGCAGGGCTGTTTCGTCTGAAACATGAGCTGCAAAGGCGCATAAACCTCGCGATTTATCCCGCCGAGATTGACGCCGTGCTGTTCCGCGAAATCATCGTGCAGTAGAGGTCGACGCTGTGATCAACGAAGACGAAGATTTCGATGACGCCGACGACATGGCTGCCCAATGGGCGGCGATGTTGGATGATGAAGAAGAAGAAGAAGCGGATCCGCAGCAAAAGGGTGCGGACCGCATCCTTAACCAGGACGAAATCGACAATCTGCTCGGGTTTAATGCCGGAGACGGCCTTGATACCGAGACCTCCGGTGTGCGCGCCATTATCAATTCGGCATTGGTTTCCTATGAACGGCTGCCGATGCTGGAGATTGTCTTTGACCGTCTCGTTCGTTTGACAACCACCAGCTTACGGAACTTTACCTCCGATAATGTCGAGGTGTCGCTTGATGGCATAACATCCGTGCGGTTTGGGGATTACCTGAACTCGATCCCGCTGCCTGCGATCTTGAGCGTGTTCAAGGCGGAGGAGTGGGACAATTTCGGGCTGATCACGGTCGACTCCAGTTTGATCTATTCCGTTATCGATGTCCTGTTGGGCGGTCGCCGGGCATCGTCATCCCTACGCGTTGAGGGCCGGCCTTACACGACAATTGAAATGAACCTTGTGCGGCGCATGGTCGAGGTGATCATCGCCGACGCCGAAGCAGCGTTTGCGCCACTGTCCAAAGTCAATTTTTCCGTCGACCGGTTGGAGACCAATCCGCGTTTCGCAACCATTTGCAGGCCTGCAAATGCAGCAATTCTCGTCGAGATGCGGGTCGACATGGAAGATCGCGGCGGCAAGGTCGAGCTCCTCTTACCTTACGCCACCATCGAGCCGATCCGTGAACTGCTTCTGCAGATGTTCATGGGTGAGAAGTTTGGCCGCGACTCGATCTGGGAAGGCCACCTTGCGACTGAGATACATGCAGCTAACGTTGGCGTGGATGCCGTTCTGTTCGAGCAGGCAATGCCGTTGTCCCGGGTCATGAAGTTCGAGGTTGGTCAAACCCTCAGCTTCGACACCGACCCGACCGACCCGATCCTTCTCAAGTGCGGCGAGACAGTTCTGACTGAGGGTCAACTGGGCCAGAGGGACCGCACGGTCTCTGTCCGGGTGACCAAGCCACTGAGAAGACCCAAAACAACCCTCGCGTCTTTTGAAACCAACGATGCGTCCACAAATGCAATGGAGTCGTGACGATGAATATGCCGTTGAGCCTGGTAATCGAGGGTCTTGTGGCTGCTCTTCTCGTTATTACAATAGGTTACTGTGTTTTGCTCAATAAGCGCTTGAAGCGTTTGCGTGCTGATGAGGAGTCGCTCCGGGCAACCATTGCCGAACTGCTGACAGCAACTGAAATCGCCGAGCGCGCCATTCATGGCCTCAGAGCGGCGTCTGCGGAGTGCGACGCAAATCTTGGGGGTCGGATCACGCAGGCCACCGCGCTGTCGGATGAATTGTCATCCAAGCTGACGGCTGCAGATGCCGTTGTTCAGCGTATTGGCAAGCTTGCGGCAGCAAGCCGATCACCGGCGCCCGCAATGGCCTCGGGCGCAACAGCTCCCGCTTCAGGGCGTCCGGTCGCCTCCGCAACCAAGGCAAGCCAGCGGCTCGATAGTGCGGCGCGCACGCTGCAAGAGCGGCTGCAGCGTGCGGTCTGACGTCCGCACCGAAGTGGGGGTTGGACCACCATGCGCTCCATCCGTTTGATACCAATGGTGATCGTTGCCGCAGCGATGTTGCTCGGCTTGAAGACGCTAAACCTGATTAGCGGAGCGGCTGGGCTATCCGGTGTGGAGCTTGTTCAAGCGCAGGAGCAGGCAGAAGCGGACGCGTCCGCTGAAGGCGGTGGGGATATGGCAGACAATGTTGCTGCCGCAATACAAGCAGCCCGTGATGCTCGGGCGCGAGAGACTGATCAAACCGAGATTCCGCTCGAAACCTCTCGTGACTTGCTTCTGGAGCGGTTGGGTGAGCGGCGGGAAGCCATCGAACAGCGCGAGCAGGATCTCGATATTCGGGAGCAACTGCTTGAAGCGGCAGAGCGTCGTTTGGAAGAGCGGATTGCCGAGCTAGCCGCATTGGAAGAGCGTGTCACGTCCGCCATTGAAGCCGATGAGGCTAGAGAAAACGAAGAGATCGGCCGGTTGGTGCAGGTCTATGGCGCCATGCGCGCCAAAGATGCCGCGGCGATATTTGACGTTCTCGACTTACCGATCTTGCTGGAAGTTGCGCAGGCTATGAACCCGCGGAAAATGGCCGACATCTTGGGCAACATGAACCCTGAAGCCGCGCGCCGTTTGACCATTGCTATGGCAGGTGATCGCCGCCCTATGAATGCCCCCGAAGAGGCCGCAGGTATGGAGCTACCTCAAATAGAAGGCGTACCAATCCAGTAAGCGCTTTTTAAGGCCACCAGCTTACGGTGCAAAGCCGGAGGCCTTCCAAGTCAATGCTGTACCAGCTTCTCGTATCTAGATTGTTTGCTGCGCACGTTTTGAGGTGCGCCTTTTTCGTTTGCATCGTGTTTGCAGCGCTTGGCTCGCCTGTGGTGCAGGCGCAAGGTCTTACAGCCGAGGCCGTCGCGCAGCGAGAGGAGAGTTTTGGCCGCCTCCAGCTGACTTTTGCCGACCGTTTGGATCTACCGCCGCACGAGATCGAGGTCGAGAACGGTGTTCTTCGGGTGGTTTTTGAACAGCCGGTCGATACCGATATCCGCGACGCGATCCGTGTCTTATCAGACTTTGTCACGATCGCCCGGCGTGACCCAGACGGTCGGGCGTTGCGCCTCGGCCTCGCCAGATCTGTGCGCATCAACACGATGGAAGCTGGGGAAACACTCTTCATCGATTTTCTTCCCAGCAATTGGCAGGGCTTTCCACCGCCGCTCCCGCAAGAGGTGGTTCAGCGTCTGGCTGATCGTGCCGAAGAAGCGGCGCGCGAAGCGGCGATCGAAGAACGCCAGAGGCTGCTTGGGGAACTCCAGCCTGAAGTTTCGTTGCGCGTCGGAAGTGCGCCTACCTTCACACGTTACTCGTTTGATTGGTCTGTCCCCTTCGATGTGGACGTGACCCAGTCCGGCTCTACGCTGGAGGTCGTCTTCGGCTATGATGTGCCGATCGATCTTTCGGCTGCGCTAATCGATCAACCCGCCGAGCTCGAAGACATTTCGGCAGAGCGGGATGGGTTGGAGCTCGCGATCACGTTTGAAGTGGCGCCAGGATCACGCGTGCGTTGGTTCGAGGACGACCTGAGCTTTGTCGTCGATCTGGATCGAGAGGAGGCGGCTAGGCCGAGAACCGACTCTGAGGCGATCGCCGAAGCACTCGAAGCGCTTGTGCCTGATAGCGCCGATGCAAACGCTGCGCGTTTCGAAGCGACCGTCGAGCGGGAGCTAGAAACGATAACACAGCCAAGCGAAGACGCAGTCGCACAGGTCCAGGCAGGGGCTCCGCAACTGAGCACTCTGGAACCTGGCGAAAGGGTCGACCGCGATAGCATAAGTGTTGTCCCGCCATCTCCTGGTGACGATGACAGTTTGGCAAGCGCTGCGGCTGCTCGGCCCCCGGAGGTGTCCGGTCAGCAGACCCAGATCGACGTGCATGACAGCGTCATCGCCAACCTTCGAACTGACGATGATCTTTACGTCTTAACCTTGCCGTTTATCGCCCCGACGCCAGCGGCGATCTTTGAACGAGCGGGTGTTCTCACGCTTGCTTTTGAGACGGATTCGAGAATTGACCTGACACCTATCCAAGCCGAGCTCTCGCCAATCGCTGAAAGCATTGCGCCGACCCGGCTTCCAGGCGCGTATATGATCAATATCCGGCTTCGCCAGGATTTGATGGTGTCAGCTGAACCGTCCGAAAACCGTTGGATCATTTCATTTGGGCCGCAAGTCGAGTTTCCTCCACAGCCATTGGATATCAACCGTGGCACCTATCCTGATGGTCGAGCTTTCGCAGAGGTTCTTGCCCAAGGACTGGGAACGCCGCTCCATGTAACGCACCCGGAGGTCCGAGACCGTTTGGTGCTCATCCCGGTGAGTGCCCCCACACGGGCGGTTCTTGCGACGCAATCCTTGGTCGACTTCGAGGTCTTGAGTTCTGCCAGTGGCATCGTGGTCAGGCCGTTGTCAGAGGACCTAATTGTTGAGGTTGAACCTGGCCGCGCAGAGATCAGTCGTGAAGGCGGCCTTCGCCTTTCTGAAGTGGGGCTGTCGCTCGGCTCGTTTGGCTTTTCACCGACCGAACGGCTTGGGTACTTTGATATGCGGCGCTTTTTGGGCCAGGGCCCGGGTTCTTTTGAACCCAATTTTGCCACGTATCATAATGAAATTGCGATGCTCGATGGGCTTGAAAAGTCCCGTGCACTTTTGGAGTTCGCGAGATTTCTGCTATCCTTTGAGCTGGGTCAGGAGGCAAATGGCGCCCTTGATATCGCGGTTGATCTCGATCCGTCATTGGAGCACGACCCGTCGTTCCTGATGCTCAAAAGTGCTGCGCTGACCATGGCCGGCCGGTTCGAGCTTGCGCGGCAATTGCTGACATCGCATGCCATGGCAGACTACAGTGACGCAGCGATCTGGAAAGTTCTGACTTTTGCCGGACTTCGCGACTGGCCAGCCGTGAACACGCACTATGAACAGGCTGCTTTGCTGTTCGACGACTACCCAGGTTCAATTGTTACGCAGCTTAGGTTGGCCGGTACCGAAGCGGCGTTTCAGACGCGGGCAGTCGACCTGGCACGAGAGCGATTGTCGCAAATTGATCCGCTGCGTATTGGGGAAGCCGAGCGCGGGATTGTGCATTTACTGGATGCTCAGCTCGCACTCGCAAAGGGTAGGACGGAGGAAGCCATCGCAGGCTTCGAGGCCGTACGCCAGAAGGACCCAGGTCCTGCGGGTGCCGAAGCAACCTTGCATTCTATCGCAGCGCGCTACCGTTCAGGACAAATCGAAGTCGAAGCCGCGATCGAGGAGTTGGAGAACCTCGCTGTTGCCTGGCGTGGCGATGATACCGAAGTTGAAGCACGAAGCCTTCTGGCAGACCTGTATACCGCGCAAGACCAATACTCGGATGCCTTGCTAGCGCTCAAGGGTGTTGTTGTAGCCCAACCCGATCATCCCAAGGCGGCTGACGTTACCGATCGGATGCAAGACATCTTTGTCGATCTTTTTCTGGACGGAAAAGCAGATGCGCTTGATGCTATCGATGCGCTGAGCCTGTTTTATGATTTCCGTGAATTGACGCCCATCGGTCGCCGAGGTGATGAGCTGGTTCGCCGCCTTGTTGGCAGGATGGTCGAACTTGATCTTCTCGATCAGGCAGCAGATCTGCTTGAACATCAGGTCAGCAACCGCCTCTCGGGCGTGGCGCAGGCCCAGGTCTCTGGGGATTTGGCGCTCATCTATCTGATGGATTACCGGCCGGCCGAAGCCGTCGCCGTTCTTCAGCGTTCCCGACTATCGCAAGTCCCAATGGCCATCGAGCGGGGACGCCGTATCATCGAGGCGCGCGCCCTCTCGGAGCTTGGCCGCTATGATCTGGCTCTTGAGGTGCTCCGCTCGCTGGAAGGTGATGATGTTGCCGAGGTTCGCTCCGATATCCTGTGGAATGCTGAGCGCTGGCAGGAGGCTGGCGAACAATTGGAGCGTATGCTTGCTGATCGCTGGGCGGACCGAGTTCCGCTTCTGGATGAAGAGATGCACCACGTGCTCCGCGCAGCCATCGCGTACAGCTTTGCTGGCGAGGACTATGCGCTGCGCCGACTGCGCGCACGTTTTGACCAAAAGATGTCAGACGGCGTGTTTGCCAGCGCATTCGATGTGGTCACGTCGCCTATCTCTGAACGCGGAACGGCGTTTCGCGATATTGCCCGAAGCGTTGCAGGGGTGAACACGCTTTCGAGGTTTCTCGATGACTACCGCGCGGCGTTCACTGCGCCATCCGATCAAGCAATCGATCCCGAGGCATGACCGTGCGCCATAGGCGCTAAAGGGGCGGTGGCCCCTGCGCGTAGCCCTCGACCAGAGAACCGGCGACAAGGTTCCAACCGTCGACAAGCACGAAAAAGATCAGTTTGAAGGGCAAGGAGATGATGACGGGCGGTAGCATCATCATACCCATGGACATCAGCACGGATGCGACAACCAGATCGATGATGATGAACGGGACAAACAGCAGGAAGCCGATTTCAAAGGCTCTACGCAGTTCCGATATCATGAAGGCTGGAACCAAAACGGTGAGGGGAATCGCCTCTGGCGTTTCGGGAGGTTCGGTGTCCGCCAGTCCCAAGAACAACGCGAGATCGTTCTCTCGAACGTGTGTTCTCATAAACAGGTGGAACGGTTCGACAGCGCGTTCAAACGCTTCATCAAGTTCGATCGTTTCATCGATGAGCGGCTGGATTCCCGCGTCATAGGCCTCCTGAAAGGTGGGCGCCATGATGAAAGCGGTCAGAAAAAGCGCCAACGAAATGATGACTGTGTTTGGCGGCGCGGTCTGTAAGCCAATTGCTGTCCGTAACAAGGACAAGACAACAACGATACGGGTGAAGGACGTCACCATCACGAGGATCGATGGGGCGAGCGACAGGACGGTAATGAGTAAAATGATCTGAACGGCCCGCTCGGTAACCGTCAGGTCATCGCCCAGCGAAATCGAGATATCTTGTGCGAAAGCGCTGCCAGCGAAGAACCAGCCAGCGGAGAGAACGACCGGCAAAAGCGCAACAAACCATGGCCAGCGCTTCGGTGGCCTGGCCAAACGTAACCTTTGGCCATCTGGAACGGGCTTAATGCCCGCTTGGCCTGCCCTCGATGTCTCTTGTTGCTCAGTCGCGCTTGGGTACACCGGCGATTTCACCGAGCAAACGTCGCATCTCTTCGTCGAGATCGTCGCTCGTGTCCTCCTGTTCGGCGCTAGCGGTTTGTGCTGGCGCGGCGAGCTCACCAAGGTCAATGAGCGGCTCTTGTGAACCGGCTTCGGTTGGCTCCTGCGGAGTTGCAACTGCGGCCTGATCCGCCTGCACAGCCGTTTCTTCGGCTTCAGCAGGTTTCGCCTCGTCGGCCGGCGTAACTGTCACCGCCGGCGACGTTTCGGCTTCAACGGAGCTTGAAAGGATCGACTTGTCCGCCGAAAGGTCACTCACCTGGTTGACGGTCGTTGCGCCCGATCCGGGTCCGCGGGTTGGAATGGTAACGGACACCGGCTCCGGACGGGCAGTGAAGTCGATCTCGCTCCGCGACACAGGAGGCGCAGCGTCCGGTTCCTCGACGGGCTCCGTTGGCGGGTCGAGCGGTGGGGCCTTTTCGCGTGGCGTAAATGCGGCTGGTATGTCCTCCACCGTATCAGCAGGCGGCGCTGTCGCTTGACCGCGTTCCTCAGTCAGAGCGGCTTCCAATTCAGCCGCCAAATCGAACTCCGGTTCATAAGCAGCCGGTTCAACTGGAGGGATTGGGGTCGGCTCGACCGATGCAGGACGCGCCTCCTGCTGCAGAGCTTTTTCAAGGCTTGACTGTAATTCCTCTGCGATCGACGGCTCCTGGACTTGTGGCTGGGAGGTGTCACTACCAGTGCTTGATGGCAGGTCGCGCTCCAACTGTGGGGCCAACGGAGGTGGTGGTGGCGAAACTGATCTGCTTGCTGCGACCGCCAATTCCGATGTTGCAGCTGCCGCCGCCAATCCGGTAACGGCAGCCGCCGCTGCGGCCCCCACTCCAAACTCTTGACGGGGCAACTCCGCTTCAGGCCTGCTAGACACATCGTGCTGGGAAGCAGGCGCCGCTGTGGTCTGTTCAGGGACGCTGGCTTCGGACGCGACAGCCGCTCTGCTGTGGGCGACCTTCTGGGCTTCCAACCTGGCTGCGATCGGCAGACCGCCAATCATTGAGCGCTCAACGATTTCGTCTGAGCCCCCTCCGATCAACAGCAAGTGTTCAAGCTTACCATGTCGAACCAAAACCAGTCGGCGCTTGGGGTCGACAGCCAAAGTATCGACAATCTCCAAGTCGGCTTTTCCGCCTGCAGCGACGCCAAAGCGCCCCCCACCAAAACGCTTGATCACCCAGGCGACCAAAATGATCAGAAGGACGACAAATATCAGTGCGAGAACGAATTGCGCGACCGCTCCCCCAGTCTCTCCAAGAACGTCCCCAAACACGCCAGTCACTCCACTCTTGGACCGAAGCTCGTTCGCAATCGCCGCCCCAAAAAAGGCTTAGCAAGGGCATCGCCGCCATCAAAACTCGCGATTCGCCTGTGCGTTGCAAAGCTTAGTCAATTCACAAGGCCTTGTCGCTAACACCTCCTTAAGCACCTGTTAACCATCGGTTGGGCACATTCTGCCTAGCAGTGGCCATGCGGCCATCAGATAACCATGGGTAAATTTGTGTTTGGCGATCTTCCATTCTTCTCGGCGCTCAAGACGCAGATGAAATGGCACTCGGCGCGGCAGTCGGTGCTTGCGGAGAATATCGCGAATGCGGACACCCCGCGCTTTCAGGCTAGAGACCTGAAGCGTATCGATCACGAGACGCGTAGGCAGGTCGAAGCGCCAGTAGCCATGGCACCGGTGCGCACCAACAAAAGCCACCTGGCAGGGCGTGCGATTATCGAAAACGGTCCACTGGGTGGGGGTCGGGTGGACAGTTTTGAGGTGACGCCAGAGGGCAACTCGGTGGTCCTGGAGGAGGAAGTCATGAAGATGACGTCCAACCAACTCGATTACCAGGCGGTTGCTGGCCTTTATCAGAAATCGCTGAGCATGTTGCGTTCGGCCGTTGGCAGGCGCTGACAGGCGCTAAGGAGACTACACTCATGGACTTTTTTAAAAGCCTCATCACAGCGGCGTCAGGCCTCCAGGCACAATCAGGCCGGATGAGGATTATCGCAGAAAACATTGCGAATGCAGATTCGACTGCGCGGTCGCCCGATGGCGACCCGTATCGGCGCCAGATACCGACGTTTCGGCAGGCGCTTGACCGCGAGACCCAGTCGCGGACCGTTGAAATGGGCCCAGTTCGTCCGGATCGTGGGGAGTTCCGGCTGCGCTATGATCCCAGTCACCCCGCTGCAAATGCCGAGGGTTATGTTGAACTGCCTAACGTCAACCGGTTGGTGGAGGCGATGGATATGCGCAACGCTCAGCGCTCTTACGAAGCGAATCTGAATGTCGTGCAGTCGACGCGTCAGATGATCACCCGAACTCTTGAAATCCTTCGCGCCTGAGGTTCTGAGCGATGACAAACATCCCGACTAACCAGGCCATACAGGCTTATGCACAAGCGGCTCAGGCCCTAGCGCGCGGCGATCAAGCTGGAACGCAAGGGGCAGCCGCGGCAGGCCCGGCAGAGGGTTTTGGTGCGCTGGTGCAGGAACAAATGTCCGGCCTCGTTGAACAAGGTCAGGGCCTGGAAGCACGCGGTATCGATATGATCCAGGGCCGGTCGGATGTGGTCGATATGGTGACCGCCGTCGCTGAAACAGAGGTCCTCCTGGAAACCGTCGTCACCGTTCGTGATCGTGTGATTTCCGCTTATCAAGAGATATTGAGGATGCCGATCTAGGCATCGTCCAATCGAAAGTATTACATTATGACAGGCCCAGAAGTCATTGATTTAGGACGAGAAGGCGTGATGACCTTGATTTACGTCTCGGCACCTATGATGTGCGTCGGCCTAGCCGTCGGGGTGGCGATCGGACTGATACAGGCTTTGACGCAAGTCCAGGAAATGACCTTGGTTTTCGTTCCGAAGATCGTCGCGATTTTCGTGACGTTTATGCTGTCACTTCCTTTTATGGGAAGCCTCATGGCAGGCTACATGGATCGCGTCGCTGAACGAATCATCTCCGGCTAGCGCATCATGGTGCGTTTGCAAGCGGCGGCGGACCAACGTCGTTTGGCGGGGCTGGGCTTTGACCATCGAAATGCTGCCACAACTTGCGTGGCTCGCGCTTCTGCTGTTCGCAAGACTAGGAACGCTGTTCGCTTTGATGCCGGGCATCGGCGAGCAGACCGTTCCGGTGCGTATCCGATTGGTGATCGCCCTTCTGACGCTTTTGGTTGTGTACCCTTCTCTTGCGGGCGACTTACCCGAGGTTCCGACCAGTTTCGTGCAGATTGTACTTCTGATCATTCAGGAAATTTTCGTTGGCTTAGGCTTGGGGCTCGCCGTTCGCTTCGTTTTGTCGGTTATGCAGGTTGCCGGCACGACGATCGCCTTTCAAATGGGGCTAGGCTTCGCGCTCAACGTCGATCCGGCCCAGGGTACGCAAGGCGTTCTTCTGGGCAATTTTCTCGCGCTGATGGGCGTTACGCTTCTCTTCGTGACGGACCTCCATCACCTCGCACTGATGGGAATCGTTCGATCCTACGACATCTTCGCTGTCGGGGCCCCGATCCCGTTGGGCGACATGGTTCAGTTCGGGCTCAACACCGCCGCAAAGGCCTTCGAGGTGGCAATCCAGATTTCGGCACCCTTCATGGTTTTCGGCCTGATCTTCTATCTTGGCCTTGGTATTCTGTCCCGGCTGATGCCCCAGCTGCAGATCTTTATGATTGCAATGCCGGTCAACATCCTAGCGGGTTTTTTGCTGTTGGCGGTGATGCTTGCGGCGCTTATGGCGCTTTACATCGATCATGTTGCCGAGGTTCTTCGGCAGTTACTTCCAGGCTGATGAGCCGATCCGCCCTTTGGAGGGTATGTGATGGCTGACGATACCGAGCAGTCGGAGAAGACTGAGGACCCCTCGCAACGAAAGCTCGAAGAAGCTCACAAGCGAGGGGATGTCCCAAAATCTCAGGAATTATCGTCGGCCTTCGTCCTGCTGGGGGGAACCCTTGTCGTAGCTGTCATGATCGCGCCAGCGATGATCGACATGACGCTGATGTTCCAGTCGCTGCTTGCTAATCTCGCTGTGATGCCTGTTGATGGTGGAGCGATCATCGCATTGGCTGGAGAGCTTGGACCGCAAATCGCAATGGCCGTCGCCATCCCCTTCCTTTTTCTGATGGCGATGGCGGTGCTGGGCAATCTTGTTCAGCACCGTCCGGTGCTCTCGGTTGAGCCGATTACGCCCAGGCTTTCCAAGATATCTCCCATTCAAGGGTTCAAAAGGCTTTTTTCGTCCGAAAGCTTGATGAATTTCGTCAAAGGCTTGCTGAAAATCGGCATCATCGGTGTCCTGATGACGCTGATCTTGATGCCGCGCCGAGACGAGTTGGACGCTCTGCTGTTCACCGATCTGCGCCAGTTCCTGCCCGCCGTTCTCGACATGGCTGTGGCACTGTTACTCGCGGCCGCGGCCGTCATGATCGTCATCGGCGTCGCCGACTATCTGTACCAGCGACACAGGTGGTTTGAGCGGCAGAAAATGACCGTCAAAGAGGTCAAGGACGAGTTCAAACAGCAGGAAGGCGATCCCACAGTCAAAGCGAAGCTTCGGCAGATCCGTATGGAGCGCTCCCGCAAACGCATGATGGCTGACGTCCCCGATGCCACTGTTGTGATCACCAACCCAACGCACTTCGCCGTTGCCTTAAAATATGAAGAGGGCATGCAGGCACCCTTGTGCGTCGCCAAGGGTGTCGATGCGTTGGCGCTTTCCATTCGACAGGTTGCGCGCGAACACGACGTTGCAATTGTCGAGAACCCGCCGCTGGCTCGAACGTTGCATGCTGGCGTTGAGATCGATCAGACTATTCCCGCGGAGCACTTCGAGGCTGTTGCCAAGGTGATTGGCTTTGTGCTGCGCATGCGTGATAGGCGCCGAGCTCGCAACGCATCAGCGCGCTAGTTTGTGGCCGCAAAACTTGGGCAAGGTGCCCTTCGCAGCCGAATAAATATGTTGCCTTTGCTTTGAACCGGCTAGCTTGGTGAGGCGATTCGTTTGCCCTTATCCCTTGCTTGGTTTCGGATCCTTGTCCGCTCAACTTGAGACCTTTCCCGTGGCTCGTCCCCTGATCGATAACCGCTCCGCAAGACCGGTCACGCCAAAGCGTCCTTGGGTCATGGTGCTTGTTCTGGGGCTCTTGCTTGCGCTGCTGTTTTTTCTCGCATTCACACGCTATGGCACCAGTCCAACCGCCTTGCTGGTCGTTCTGGCAGGTTTTTCTGCGCTTGGTGTCGCCGGGCTCCTGGCACTGGTTCTTGGCTTCGTACAGTTTGCTGAACGCGAGCGGCCTGCAGGGTGGGCTGACGGGTTTTTGGATGCCGACCAGGATGGCTTGCTGTGTACCGATGCCAACGGCCAGATCATGTACGCCAATGCGGCTTACGGCACGCTAACGGGCGCGCAGCAGCCAGAAATGGTGCGGCTGCCTGATCGTGTGTTCGGGACTGAAGCGTCCACTGCGGACACAGTCTATCAGTTGCTTCGACAGGTCGCGGGGGGTGCCGCAGGCGACGCGGAGGTCCGGCTTTCCCGGGGAGCAGCTGGGGAGGGCGAACCTCGATGGTATCACGTTCTAGCCAGGCCTCTGGCGTTTGGTCCTGAGTTGCCCTCGGGGGCTGCGTCTCGATCGCAGACGCCCAACCATCCCGCTAATCCGTCATCGCCGGTCGTTAAGCCGGGTTATGGGATAGCGTGGCGCGTTCGTGACATCACTGCGGAGCGCGTGCGGCAAGAGCAGCTTTTTAAAGACTTGCAACAGGCAGTCGACTATCTCGACCACGCACCTGCCGGCTTCTTTTCCTGCGAGCAAAGCGGCGCCATTGATTACATGAACGCAACACTGGCCAGTTGGCTCGGTTATGACCTAACTGACGTTGACCAGCTTGGCTTGACGTTGACCGATATGCTGGCGGGCGATGGGGCAGCGCTTTTGGCGAGCGCGCCAACGACGACCGACTACGATGGTTTGGCAACAATCGTCGATGTTGACCTGTTACGGCGCAACGGGTCACGCATGCCGGTACGCATTCACCACCGTGTTCCGATCAGCCCCGATGGAGCCCCGCGTGCGTCTCGCACACTGGTGATCAACCGCTCGACCGGCTTTGATGCCGACGAAAGTGTTCGCGCTGCCGAGGTCAAGTTCGCACGCTTCTTCCACAACGCGCCGGTTGCAATCGCGGTGGTCGATCAGGACGGCGTTGTGGTGCAGCGCAATGCGCCGTTTGCCGGCATGTTCCCGGCAACAAACAGCGGGGAGAAAGTTGGAACACTGGTGCAACCTCAGGCACGCTTCCTTGATCTGTTTTCTCCCGGAACGCGCGATGCCGTTCGGCGCGCCATGGATGACGCACTCGCCCAGCGCGGCAGCATCCGGCCCGTGGATGTGGTGATTGGCGGTGACGAAGCAGATGACCGCAAGACGGACGAGGCAAACTCTCTCGCACTCGTCGAGATGAGCACGCAGAATTCAGCCCAGCTGTTCCTTTCGGCTGCTGGTGATGCCGACCAGAGCGAGATCCTTGCCTTTCTGATGGATACCACCGAGCAAAAGGCTCTTGAGCAACAGTTTGCACAAACCCAGAAAATGATGGCGTTCGGGCAGCTTGCCGGCGGGGTTGCTCACGACTTCAACAATATGCTCCAGGCAATTATGGGGAATGTTGACCTGCTGATGCTCAACCATCCCCCATCAGACCCGAGCTACCGCTACATTTCTCCGATCCGCCAAAACTGCAATCGCGCGGCCGCACTTGTTCGACATCTTTTGGCGTTCTCCCGCAAACAGACCCTGCGCCCGCAAGTCATGCGCATGGACGATGTCCTGTCCGATCTTTCCATGACCGTCGATCGTCTTGTAGGCGAGAAGGTCAAGCTGGACGTCGATATCAGTGGGGAAGTCTGGCCCGTCATGGCGGATCTCTCGCAACTCGAGAACGTTTTGATCAACTTGGCGGTAAACGCACGGGACGCGATGCCTGATGGCGGCAACCTGATAATGTCAACGCGTAACGTCATGGCAGAAGAATGCGCGGCCTTTGATTTCAAAGGGCTGGAAGCTCAGGATTACGTCTTGGTGACGGTAAGCGATACCGGAACGGGTATTCCTCCCGAGATCATGGAGAAGATTTTTGAGCCCTTCTTTACCACCAAGGGCGTCGGCGAGGGGACGGGCCTCGGGCTAGCGACCGTCTATGGTACCATCAAACAGACCGGCGGCTACGTCTATCCAGAGAGTACGGTCGGCGAGGGAACCAGCTTTCATATCTTCCTACCGCGCCACAGTGCGGCCGATGAGCCGTCTGAAACGGCGGCGCTGCCAGCCTCGGCTGCAGACGTATCCAGCGATCAGCAACAGGATCTTACCGGCGTCGCGAGTGTTTTGCTGGTTGAAGACGATGAAGGCGTTCGGATGGTGAACGCGACGTTGCTGCGGTCGGGCGGTTACACGGTCTATGAAGCCGATAGTGGCGTCGAAGCGCTCGAGGTTCTCGACGAAGTTGGCGACGATATCTCGCTGATTGTTTCCGACGTGGTCATGCCTGAAATGGACGGTCCAACGTTGTTGCAGGAGGTTCGCGCTCGGCATCCAAATATGCGGTTCGTGTTCGTTTCCGGTTATGCCGAAGATGCGTTTGCTAAGAATCTGCCCGATGATCAGGAGTTTACGTTCCTGGCGAAGCCATTTTCGATGAAGGATTTCGCTGAGACCGTGAAAAACGTCCTGGCTGAATAGTCGCTTACTGGAAACCTATGTTCTGCACTTGTTCTTATGGAACAAAACATGTACACCTGTGCGAGATGCGGTGCCATGGCATTGCGAGAATCGTCGGTGCATGGAAAAAGGACAACGGTAATGGCGCGATCATCTTTGCGAGTGGTGGAAGATAACGGAATGGATAAGACCAAAGCGCTCGACGCTGCTTTGTCCCAGATAGAGCGGTCCTTCGGCAAGGGCTCTATTATGAAGTTGGGAAAGGGCGATGCACTTGAGATAGAGGCCGTTTCCACTGGTTCACTTGGTCTGGATATTGCGCTGGGTATCGGCGGTTTACCCCGCGGTCGGGTAATCGAAATTTTTGGCCCTGAGTCGTCTGGCAAAACGACGCTGGCTCTTCACACGGTCGCCGAGGCACAGCAGAACGGCGGTATTTGCGCCTTTGTCGATGCAGAGCATGCACTCGATCCGATCTACGCTCGCAAACTTGGCGTGAATGTCGACGACCTCTTGGTTTCTCAACCAGACGCGGGCGAGCAGGCTTTGGAGATTGCCGATACCTTGGTTCGGTCCGGGGCCGTTGACGTCTTGGTGATCGACTCGGTTGCCGCTTTGACGCCGCGTGCTGAGCTTGAAGGTGAGATGGGCGATAGTTTGCCGGGCTTGCAGGCGCGGCTCATGAGCCAGGCGTTGCGCAAGCTCACCGCGTCGATCTCCAAATCGAACTGTATGGTGATCTTCATCAATCAGATCAGATTGAAGATCGGTGTGATGTTTGGAAGCCCTGAAACGACGACTGGCGGGAACGCACTGAAGTTTTACGCATCAGTCAGGCTGGATATCCGCCGGATCGGTTCGATCAAAGATCGCGACGAGGTGGTGGGCAATCAAACGCGCGTGAAAGTTGTCAAAAACAAGGTGGCACCGCCGTTCCGACAAGTCGAATTCGACATCATGTACGGTGAAGGTATCTCGAAAGTTGGCGAGTTGATTGATCTCGGCGTAAAGGCAGGGATTGTTGAGAAGTCAGGCGCATGGTTCTCCTACGACAGCCAACGGCTGGGCCAGGGACGCGAGAACGCCAAACAGTTTATGCGCGATAATCCCGATGTTGCGTCCACCATCGAAGCGTCCATCAGAAAGAATGCTGGTTTGATAGCGGAGCAGATATTGGAGGGGGATGACGCAGGCGATGCGGATCATGACGCTGAACTGCCGGTATCACCTGCGAACGATGGCTAGCCTAAACACTGAAAACGCATCCCATGCAGACGGGCTTGTTCTGGACACAGCCTGAGCCGAACGATAGATAGCGCAGAAGCGGTTGGCTGCATGAGTGGCCAGCCGCTTTCTTTCGGTTGGTGCGACGTCAGCTGTTGGCTCAGAGCTTGGTACGGCGCGCACCTGATGGGTTCAGGTGGTCGGCCATGAGTAGTGTCAACGAAATCCGCTCGCGCTTTCTTTCCTACTTCGAAGATGCCGGACACGCGGTTGTGTCCTCCTCACCCCTCGTGCCGCGCAATGACCCGACACTGATGTTCACCAATGCGGGCATGGTGCAGTTTAAGAACGTGTTCACCGGCCTTGAAACGCGCGAACCTCCGCGTGCCGCGACGTCGCAAAAGTGTGTTCGGGCAGGCGGAAAGCACAACGATCTCGATAATGTGGGGTACACGGCACGGCACCATACGTTCTTCGAGATGCTGGGGAACTTTTCCTTTGGCGACTATTTTAAAGAAGAAGCCATCCATCACGCGTGGACGCTGGTGACGAAGGAGTTCGGTATCAATCCCGATCGCTGCCTCGTCACTGTCTACCACACAGACGACGAGGCCTACGATTTCTGGAAGTTAATTGCCGGGCTTCCTGACGAGCGGATTATCCGCATTCCGACCTCCGACAATTTCTGGGCTATGGGCGATACGGGACCGTGCGGGCCATGCTCTGAGATATTTTACGATCACGGAGATCATATTCCGGGTGGCCCGCCCGGTTCTCCCGATGAAGATGGCGACCGGTTCATTGAGATTTGGAACCTTGTCTTCATGCAGTTTGAGCAGGTTGATGCGGAAACCCGGGTCGCGCTGCCCAAGCCATCAATTGATACTGGGATGGGGCTTGAGCGCATTGCCGCGCTTCTTCAGGGCAAGCACGACAATTACGAGACGGATTTGTTTGAGAAGCTTATTGCTGCCTCGGTCGAGCTAACGAATGTGGAGGCTCACGGGGACGCCAAAGCCAGCCACCGCGTGATCGCCGATCATTTGCGCGCATCCAGTTTTTTGATCGCTGATGGTGTCCTGCCCTCAAACGAGGGTCGAGGTTATGTCCTACGCCGCATCATGCGTCGCGCCATGCGCCACGCGCATCTTCTGGGTGCGCAGGAGCCTCTCCTGCACCGTTTGGTGCCCGCTCTCCAGCGCCAGATGGGGGAAGCGTACCCGGAACTGGTTCGCGCCAAGGCATTGATCACCGATACTCTGGAACTTGAAGAAAACCGCTTCAAGAAGCTTCTAGGCCGAGGTTTAGGTCTGCTTGAGGACGCGACCAGCGGCTTGGGTAGCGGCGATACACTTGAGGGTGCAACTGCTTTCAAGTTGTACGATACCTACGGGTTCCCCTTTGACCTCACAGAGGACGCGTTACGCTCCCGTGGTATCGGCATCGATAGGGACGGCTTTGACACGGCTATGGATCGTCAGCGTGCAGAAGCGCGGGCTGCGTGGTCTGGCTCTGGCGATGCTTCAACCGAATCACTTTGGTTCAGTCTGCGCGATGCGCACGGCTCAACTGAATTTCTTGGGTATGACACCCTCACGGCGGAAGGGCTGGTCGTCGCGGCCGTCAAGGATGGTGCTGTTGTTAGCGGTCTCGCTGCCGGCGAACAGGGCAGTCTTATTCTCAATCAGACGCCGTTCTATGCAGAATCAGGCGGGCAAGTTGGAGATTGTGGTGACATTCTGCAGGGCGATGGCAAGTTCGAGGTAACCGACACGGTCAAACGGGCCGACGGCCTGTTTGAACATCAGGGCGTGGCGCGCGGAGATGGCATTAAAGTCGGGGAACCGGCAGATCTCCACGTTAATCGGGAACGCCGCCAGGATATTCGCGCCAATCACTCCGCGACGCATTTGCTGCACGAAGCGTTGCGCCAGACTTTGGGTGATCACGTTGCACAAAAGGGATCGCTCGTGGCGCCCGACAGGCTGCGCTTTGATTTCTCACACCCCAAACCTATCGCTGGCGATGAGCTTTTGAGAATTGAGGACATCTCTAATCGCTTCATTCGGCAGAACAGCGCTGTCGATACACGTCTGATGGACGTCGATAGTGCGATTGAATCCGGTGCGCGTGCGCTATTCGGTGAAAAATATGGCGATGAGGTTCGCGTTGTCTCCATGGGGACCAGGGACGACGGCCGGGCGTTTTCCGTTGAACTGTGCGGCGGAACGCATGTTGGGAGCACAGGGGAAATAGGGCTCGTTCGGGTGGTCTCCGAGAGTGCGGTTGCCGCTGGCGTTCGCCGGGTTGAAGCTCTAACGGGCAAAGCTGCCTTGGCCTACTTCGCCCAGCAGGATGAGCGCCTGAACGCTGTGGCGAGTGCCCTGAAGGTGCAGCCGGAGATCGCGCTGGAACGTGTCCAAACGTTGGTGGATGAGAGGCGTGCTCTCGAGCGGCAGGTTACCGAGTTGAAGAAGCAGGTAGCACTTGGCGGTGGCATGGGCGGCGAAGCGGCCGCAGAGACGGAAACGGTCGCTGGGATCTCGTTTATCGGACGGGTTCTGGAAAATGTTGCACCTCGTGACCTCAAAGGTATCGCCGATGAGATGAAAGCCTCAATGGGGTCGGGCGTGGTTGCACTGGTGGGCACCAATGACGGCAAAGCGGCGCTTGTTGTTGCGGTGACCGATGACCTGACCGAGCGCGAGAATGCGGTTGATCTTGTTCGGACGGGCGCTGCAGTCCTTGGCGGGAAGGGTGGTGGCGGGCGGCCAGATATGGCGCAAGCGGGCGGTCCGGATGCCGCTGCGGCATCAGCTGCGCTTGACGCTGTTCGGGACGCCCTGGCCGTCTAAAACGCTGCTGTACTCGCTAGGCTAAGAGTTTCAGCGGCGACAGCTGTACGCATCCGGCAAAAAGTGGCTTAATGGCGGTGCATCGGCCAGCCGAGCTTGAGCGGCGCGCATCTGTAAACCCAAGCGCTTGCAGTTGGCCGTGGCGGGGAATGCGCAAGCAAGCCGGCCCCAACCGGCTCGCCACGCGCTCACCCAAGCCTACAGATGCAGATGCAAATCAGCCGATCGCCTTCTGGAGGTTTTCGTCGATCTTGGCAAGAAAGCCCTGCGTGGTGTGCCAGGTTTGGTCGGGCCCAATCAGGATCGCCAAATCCTTGGTCATGTCGCCAGCCTCAACCGTCTGCACGCAGACCTTTTCAAGCGTGTCCGCGAAATCGATGAGAGCCTGATTGTCATCCAGCTTGCCACGGTGGGCGAGGCCACGCGTCCAAGCGAAGATGGAAGCGATTGGGTTCGTTGAGGTTTCTTTGCCTTGCTGGTGCATGCGATAGTGCCGCGTGACCGTGCCGTGCGCGGCTTCGGCCTCCGCAGTCCGGCCGTCGGGCGAGAGCAGCACCGAGGTCATGAGCCCCAGTGATCCAAAGCCCTGCGCGACCGTGTCCGACTGCACGTCGCCATCATAGTTTTTACATGCCCAGACATACGCGCCTGACCATTTCATCGCTGACGCTACCATGTCGTCGATCAGCCGGTGCTCGTAATGAATTCCGGCCTCTTTGAACTGGGCCTCAAACTCGCTTTCGAAGATCTCCTGGAAGAGGTCTTTAAAGCGCCCATCATAGGCCTTCATGATGGTGTTCTTGGTCGACAGATAAACTGGGTACCCGCGCATGATGCCGTAATTCATGGAGGCGCGGGCAAAATCGCGGATCGAGTCGTCGAGGTTGTACATCGCCATTGCGACGCCAGCGCTGGGTGATTTGAACACTTCGTGCTCGATCACCTGGCCATCGTCGCCAACAAACTTGACCGTCAGGGTTCCCGCGCTGGGGAATTTGAAATCGGTCGCGCGGTATTGGTCGCCAAACGCGTGCCGGCCGACAACGATGGGTTGCGTCCAGCCGGGGACCAATCGCGGCACATTTTGCATCACAATCGGTTCGCGGAAGATGACGCCGCCAAGTATGTTGCGGATCGTTCCGTTGGGCGAGCGGTACATGCGCTTGAGATTGAACTCTTCAACGCGCGCCTCATCGGGCGTGATCGTTGCGCACTTCACTCCAACGCCATGTTCCTTGATGGCATTGGCGGCATCGACGGTAATCTGGTCGTCGGTCCTGTCGCGCTCCTCAATCCCAAGATCGTAATAGTGCAAGTCGATGTCGAGATAAGGGTGGATCAGCTTATCCTTGATGAACTGCCAGATAATCCGCGTCATCTCATCGCCGTCGAGTTCGACGACAGGGTTTGCAACCTTGATCTTGGCCATGGAGGGTCCTCGTTTGAGCGCGCCCCTAGCGGCGCGAAGCAGTGCGCGGCTCTGTCGGCCCTGCGAAACGCAATGGAGCCTTGAACCGGTTTCACCCGGCCTATAGCAAAGCGGTTCAAGCCCATGAACCCGGTCGATGGGCTGATAAGAAATGGAGAGCAGCTATTCTGGATTCCCAAACACCTGCGGTTTGCAAGGGGGGCTCGGTATGAGCCGGTTTGGCGCGCCTGGAGGAGTGCACGGAGCTGGAGGTGCCGAGCCCAATCCACTGCGGGAGCTCCCCAAGCCGCCGGTGGCGATTTTGGTCGAACCTCAGCTAGGCGAAAACATTGGCATGGTCGCGCGGGCTATGGGAAACTTTGGTTGGCGGGTCTTGCGCCTGGTGCGTCCACGAGATGGATGGCCGAGTGCTAAGGCTACCGCCACGGCAAGCAGCGCGCGTGCCATTGTTGAGAACGCTCAGCTTTTTGAAACGCTGGACGCCGCACTTGCCGACCTGACCCTCGTATACGCCACATCCGCGCGCAAGCATGATCTGGTAAAGCCGGTGATTGGTCCTGCGGAGGCTGCCGCATCCGCCTGCGGGCATTTATCTGAAGACGATCAGTGCCGGGTTGGCTACGTGTTTGGCCGCGAAGCCTGGGGCCTGACCAATGACGAAGTGGCGCTTTGCGATGATATTCTCACGCTCCCTGTGGACCCTCAGTGCGCATCTCTCAACATCTCTCAGGCGGCACTCGTTTGCGCTTATGAGTGGCGGCGCCACGCAAGTCAGACGATGGGGCGGACGTCTGAAAGCGACCAGCTACCGCTGGGTGCTGCGGACAGGGGGCCGCTTGCAACAAAGGCGGAACTCATCGCCTTTTTTGAACACCTGGAAGGTTTGCTCGACGAGCGCGGATTTTTCCACCCACCTGAGAAGCGCGATCGCATGGTTCGCAATCTGCGATCCATTTATCAGCGCCCGCAGCTGACAGCACAAGAGGTGCGCACCCTGCGGGGCGTGCTGGCTTCGCTTGATCGTGTTCATGAGCGCTCTTGAGCTTATCGGCGCCACGCGTCAGAACACCATGCGCAACAATCGGCCACTGCTTGGAGAGGTTTACTCATGGCTACTCAGGACGACAGTGCTCGGCAGTGGTTCTATGCCGTTGGGAGCGAGCAACGCGGGCCGATTGACCAATCAGAGCTGCCAGCCCTGATTGATAGCGGTGAGATCGGCGCAAACTCGCTCGTTTGGGCCGAAGGCATGGACAATTGGACGCCTGCCCAAGCCGTGTTGCCGGGAAACATGATCCCACAAAGTTGGGTGGATGATCTCCCGCGCGGAGGGCCGGGCAGTGAAGCGGTCTTTGGCGGTGGATCATCCTCCGGTGGTGCGGCCACCCCATACCATGGGGCTCCCAGGGCTCCCGTGGCGGGCAGCTACTATCATCCAACGCAGTTTCTCGACGTCGTTCGAACCGTGTTCTCCCGATACACCCAGATTTCTGGGCGCGCACGCCGATCGGAATATTGGTATTGGGTGCTGTTCTACGTGCTTGGGCTGATTTCCTGTTATTTTGTCGACGCGGCGCTCTTCAGCGAAGCGGTGGCGCAGACCGGGGTCTTTTCCAACATTTTTATCCTGGCTGTTGTCATACCCTTTATCTGTGTGGCCGCCCGACGCCTCCATGACATTGGTCGTTCAGGTTGGTGGCAGCTGATTGGGTTCGTCCCATTGATTGGTCTGATCATTATGCTTTGGTGGACAACGCGTCCGAGTGAACCGCAGGACAATGAATACGGTCCAGCTTGACGCCAAACGGACCTCGGCCTAAAGACCATGCAGCTTATGGGGGCGTTCGCGCCCCCTTTTGCTTTCCCGTGTCCCGTGGATCGTGCTTGCAAACCGCTGGCGTTGCGATCCTGTCGTTCGGCCAAAAGGTCGGAAGAGGAGGGCGCGTGTACCTTCAAACCTTGAAAGGATACCGCGATGTCAAAACGCGACAGTGTGAAATACAAGATCGACCGCCGCATGGGCGAGAACATCTGGGGGCGGCCGAAGAGCCCCGTCAATCGCCGTGAATACGGGCCTGGCCAGCACGGGCAGGGACGCCGGGGCAAGCTATCTGACTTCGGGGTGCAGCTGCGCGCGAAGCAGAAGCTCAAGGGATACTACGGCTCGATCATGGAGAAGCAGTTCCGCAAGATCTACGATCAGGCGTCTAAAATGAAGGGCGATACGTCCGAGAACCTGATCGGTTTGCTGGAGCGTCGGCTCGACACGGTTGTCTATCGTGCGAAGTTCGTCCCAACGGTTTTTGCCGCTCGTCAGTTCGTCAATCACGGCCATGTGCTGGTCAACGGTCGCCGCACCAATATCCCTTCTTATCGCTTGAAGGTCGGCGATGTCGTCGAAGTGCGCGAGCGTTCGAAGCAGCTAACCATCGTGCTTGAAGCCGTTGGTCTCGATGAGCGTGATACACCCGATTACATCGACGTGGATGGCGGCAAGATTACTGCCACGCTCTCGCGCATTCCAACGCTGAGCGACGTGCCGTACCCGGTTCAAATGGAACCGAACCTCGTTGTCGAGTTCTACTCGCGGTAAAGCATAATTCACGCGGCCACCGCCGCACCGGTTATACTTTTAGGGTCGCTGGTCACCAGCGGCCCTTTTTTTTGTGTCGATCGTTCCTTAATAGGGCAATCAAAGTTAGCTACACTTACATTCAGTTGAGGGAGGGCTTCAGCATGGCCGAGACCGTTTTTCTGACGGGTGCATCTGGTTTCATTGCCAAACACATCATTGTGCAGCTTCTTGACGCCGGCTTTTACGTTCGGGGATCGGTGCGATCGCTGAGGCGCTCGCAAGAGGTTATTGATGCAGTCAGTCCCCACGTGAAGGATGCGGAGAACCTTCAGGCCAGACTTTCGTTTGTAGCCCTTGATTTGGCTAAGGACGATGGCTGGGAAGGGGTTATGGAGGGATGCTCAGCGCTTCTGCACACAGCGTCGCCATTCCCTTTGCAACAACCGAAAAACGAAGACGAGATCATCCGCCCAGCGGTCGAGGGAACGTTGCGGGCGCTCAAGGCGGCCAAAGACGCAGGAATTGAACGTGTTGTCCTGACTTCATCGGCGGTGGCGGTCATGTATGGCGAGCTTCCGGCGAGCAAGTCTATGTATGACGAAGCGGATTGGTCTGAGGATTTTCATCCGACGCAGAACCCTTATGGCCGGTCAAAAACGCATGCCGAGAAAGCCGCTTGGGCGTTCGTTGAGGAACAAGCGCCAGACATGAAACTGACCACCATCAACCCGGTTTTGGTGGCTGGCCCTGCACTTGACGCCAATTATGGCACCTCGCTGCAGGTTGTGGAGCGAATCCTGTCAGGCAAGGATCCCATGCAGCCGCGGTTTGGGATCCCTATCGTTGATGTCCGCGACGTAGCAGAGATGCACGTCAAGGCGCTTCAGACGCCCGAGAGCGCAGGACTGCGCATTCTGGCAACGGAAGGCTTTATGTGGATGCGCGATATGGCGGCGACCCTTAAGGAGGCCTATCCCGACCGTTCCATCAAGCCACGCGAAGCGCCGGATTTCATGATCAAGCTGATGTCCTTTTTCGATGGCGATATCAAAACCATCGTTCCGCAACTGGGCCAGATAAAGCGCGTCTCGAACGAGCGGGCGCGCACGGTGTTGGGCATCGACTTCATAAAGGCCAAAGACAGCCTTCTGGCATCCGCCCAGTCGATTGAGACGTTCAAGAGCTAGGGGCTTGCCAAGTCGTGTTGCGCAGTTGCTGAAGCGTCTGCCGCTGCTCTCCCTCTGCCGTGAAGTTGTCCGGTGCAAGCCAGGTTTCAAGCGCCGTTTTGGCGCTCGGCCACTCGCCATCGAGCATTGAGTACCACGCCGTATCGCGATTGCCTGTCGGTGTCATCATATCCTGTCGGAATACACCTTCGAAGGTAAAGCCGAGCCGCAATGCTGCCTTGTGGGAGGCCGCGTTATCGTTATTCAGCTTCCATTCGTAACGCCGATAGCCCAGATCATCGAACACGTGCTGGGCAAGCAGGTAATGCGCTTCGGTCGCTATTGGCGTGCGCGCCATGGCGTGTCCGTGTGCAACGGCGCCGATTTCGACGGACCCGTGCTCCGGACGCATCCGCATGTAACTTGCCATGCCCCGCGGGATAACGAACTGGGCGTCACAGATAACCATGGTGTGCCAGTCCGACTGCCGCTCGGCATAGGCTTGGGTGAAATGCTCGGCATCTTTGTAGGGCGCATCGGGAAAATAGCCGATCCGTTGGTTTGCGGCAGCGTCTCCGCCAAGCGCCTGCCAGACAGAGACGCCATGTTTGTCGGGATCGAATGCAACAAGCACAACCATTTGGCCACACAGCTCTGCTGGGCGCGGAGCCGGACATCCGCGCCATTCGGACTTGCCATCCATAGAGTTATCCCGCGTTCTTCAGGGCTTCGGCGCTGCGTACCGGGTCGATCGCCGTCCATCCGAACTCGATGAAGGGCAACGTTTGATGCGCCAACGCGATCATCTTGTTAGCGATCTTGGGTGTAGTGAGCACCGCGTTATCGAGCTCTTCAACGAAGGTGAAGTGTTTCAGCTTGAGGAGTTTTTGCAGATGTTCATCGTCCACAGCCTCAAACCCGCGTGGCATACGCTTGAGACCCTCACTCGTGTCGAGCTTTCGGCCCTTCTTCTCAAGCTCACTGAGGATTTTGTGAAGCTTGCTAGACCGCTCGACGATGGCATGGCGCATTGCTGACAATTCAGCGGGCTGTAATCCGTAAAAGCCGGTCGCAATAAACGAGCGCTCGTTGGCCATATGCACGTAGACGAAGCCCTGATCTTTCTTAGTTCCGTCCCGCGTCATCAAAGCGCTGGCGTGCGTGTTGTAAGGGTCTTTATTCTTTGAAAACCGAACGTCCCGATTGACGCGGTAAAGCGACGTTTTTCGGCTGCCGCGAAAAGGCAGCCCTTCAGCGTTCATTCGCTCCGAGAGATGTTCGATCAGATCACCAAGTGGTTGTTTCACCTCCGCTTCATAGAGCGGCTTGTTTTCGTGAAACCATTCTCTCGACTGGTGAAAGCCAAGTGCCTTCAGAAATGGCAGGGCTTTCTTGCCCATGCCACTGAAGGGTGTCGGCGTGTCCGTCAAACTCAGGCGCTTTCGGTGTTTTTGACCGCAATCCCGTTATCAGTGAACATCTGCTGAAGCTCACCAGCTTGGAACATTTCGCGTACGATGTCGCAGCCGCCGACGAACTCGCCCTTGATGTAGAGCTGGGGGATGGTTGGCCAATTGGAATACTCTTTGACGCCCTCGCGAATATCCATGTCTTCCAAGACATTCACATCGGTGTAGTCAGCGCCGACATACTCGAGAATCTGGACAACCTGCGCGGAGAACCCGCACTGTGGAAACTGTTTCGTTCCCTTCATGAACAGAACGACGTCTTGTGATTTCACTGTGTTTTCAATGGATTGTTGAGCGTCTGACATGATGGTGTCTCGTTGTTTGATGATAGCCGCCTGACTGCGGAACGAATGCGGGTTAGTCGGGCTTACCTCTGACCGCCTTTACCAACACATAGTGGCAAACCATTGAACAAGCAAAGCACGCTTTGAAAGATAGGCGGGAAACTCTCTTCTAGGCTTCAGGCGCTGACGTTTGCAGCGCAAGAGCGTGCAGCGTACCGCCCATTTTCCCTTGTAAGGCGGAGTATACCATTTGGTGTTGCTGAACGCGTGATTTGCCGCGAAACGCCTCTGATACGACAACGGCTGCATAATGATCGCCATCCCCGGCAAGATCGCGGATCTCGACACGGGCGTCCGGCATAGCGTCGGTGATCATTTTCTCGATTTCAGCGGCGTTCATCGGCATGGAAACTCGTCCTTATTCAAAGCGGCGATTGCGTCATGAAGTTCGGAAACCAGCGCTCATGCTCTGAACGCAGCGTCCCGATCGATATGGATCGGCTGTTGCCAAGTTTCAATTCATCGCCACCGGTCGAGCCAAGTGGCGTCAGTGCAACCGTCTCCGTCTCACCAACCACACTTTCGATTTGGGCGGTCCTGTCTGGACTGAAAGCGATGACGTACCGCGCTTGATCCTCGCCAAAAAAGAAGCCAATGGCGTCGGCTTCCGGCGGAGTGATAGTTGCGCCAATCCCGCCTGTGATGGCCATCTCGGCAATGCACAAAGCGAGACCACCGCTTGAAACATCGTGAACTGTGTCAACGAGACCATCCCCAATGAGGCGGCGCACACAATCGCCGACGTTTTTCTCGGCAGCCAGGTCGACGGGCGGTGGCGCTCCATCTTCACGCCCAAGAACGTCGCGCAAATAAGCGCTCTGGCCGAGATGTCCCAGGCTTGCTGCCTTGGGTCCAACCAAGGCAAGGACATCGCCGTCTCTTCGCAAGGCGAGGGTCGCTACAGGATTGCCCGCCCGAATTAATCCCGCTCCGGCAATCGTCGGAGTGGGCAGAATGCCCGAGCCATCCGTCTCGTTGTACAAGGAGACGTTGCCAGACACGATCGGGAAATCTAGCTCCCGGCATGCCTCGCCCAATCCTTCGATCGCCCGCACAAAGCCGCCCATGATTTCCGGCTTTTCCGGATTGCCGAAGTTGAGATTGTCTGTGGCGGCGAGGGGCAGTGACCCGACCGCTGTCAGGTTGCGCCAGACTTCGGCCACAGCCTGTTTGGCACCCTCAAAGGGGTCCGCTTCGACATAGCGCGGGGTCACGTCGGAGGAGAAAGCAAGGCACTTACCATCCCCCGTCACGCGGACGATGCCCGCGTCCCCGCCTGGTGTTGCGATCGTTTGGCCTCTGACCAGGGTGTCATACTGCTCATAGACCCAGCGCTTGGACGCGCCTTCCGGGCTCGCCAGCAACTTCAGGAGACCGTCGGCGACATCGCCAGAGCGATCGATATCAAGGGCAGGAGCCGGTTTTGCTGGTGCGACCCAAGGCCTGTCATATTCGGGGGCCTGATCGCCAAGGTCTTTGATTGGCAGGTCAGCAACGAGGCTGCCTTCGTGAAATACTTCAAAACGTAGCGTGTCAGTCGTTTCGCCGACAACGGCAAAATCGAGTGCCCATTTGTTGAAAACCGCCTCCGCTTGTGCGCGCTTGGCTGGCTCAAGCACCATCAGCATGCGCTCTTGGCTTTCCGACAACATCATTTCGTAGGCGGACATGTCTTCTTCGCGACACGGCACCTTGTCCAGGTCGAGCCGAATGCCGAGATCGCCTTTCGCACCCATCTCGACAGCGGAGCATGTCAGGCCCGCTGCGCCCATATCCTGAATGGCGATTACCGCGCCGGTACCCATCAACTCGAGGCAGGCTTCAAGAAGGCATTTCTCGGTGAACGGGTCGCCGACCTGCACAGTGGGGCGCTTCTCGTCGATCGTGTCGTCAAACTCAGCCGACGCCATCGTCGCGCCGCCGACGCCATCACGGCCCGTCTTGGCTCCCAGATAAACGACGGGCAGACCGACACCCCGTGCCTCGGATCGAAAAATCGCGTCGGTCTGCGCAATACCGGCTGCGAATGCGTTGACCAGGCAGTTGCCATTGTAGCGCCGGTGGAACTCAACCTCGCCACCAACGGTGGGAACCCCAAAGGCATTACCGTAACCGCCAATGCCGGCGACCACGCCCGACACGAGATGGCGGGTTTTTGGGTGGTCCGGCGCCCCAAACCGAAGGGCGTTCATCGCCGCAATTGGCCGGGCGCCCATGGTAAAAACATCGCGCAGAATACCACCGACACCGGTGGCCGCGCCTTGATAAGGCTCGATATAGCTAGGGTGGTTGTGGCTCTCCATCTTGAAGACCACTGCCTGTCCGTCGCCAATATCGACCACACCGGCGTTCTCGCCGGGCCCCTCGATGACGCGCTCGCCTTCGGTCGGCAGCGTTTTCAGCCATTTCTTCGAGCTCTTGTACGAGCAATGCTCGTTCCACATGGCTGAAACGATCCCAAGCTCGGTAAAGGTTGGCTCGCGACCACTGAGGAGCCCGCGGAAGCGCTCATATTCCTCGGCGGTGAGCCCGTGCGCCGCGATTAGGTCTGGTGTAATGGCAATTGGCGGGTTCAGTGTCATGTGGAGCAAACCCAGCTAGCCCGCGAATGCAGGGCCCCGGAGAATGGCGCAAGCATCATGTACCACAGCTCCGCGAGCCCCGAGCCCAGCGTTGTAGGTCACGGTTTATTCGGGCTTTGAGAGGGGTCGCGGTAAGCGGCCCGAATGATGAGACCACGGGTCCCGCGCCATCCACCCTGCGGATGGTAATGGCCAGCTGTGGAAGTCCGCCCCGGTCATCGCGATCTACGAGCAGGATGCGCGGTTGTCCGGAAAGCGAAGTGATCTCCGTTTCCTGTCTGAAGTCTGCGAAATCTGATTCGCCGGAGGTAAACCAACAGGTGCGGACCCGGTCTGCAATCCGTTCCGCTGTGGGGCCTAATGAACCGCGAGCGGCGTAGCTCCCCTCCGGCAGGTTGACGCTCACGCATCCCGCGACCATCAGCGCAGCTGTCACAGCGGCAACGAAACCCTCACTCGACCTCATCGAGCAATCCCTTGAACAGCCGCTCACCGGCGCGGCTTGGGTGATGCGGAAGACTTACATTTTCCGGATGGGGCATCATTCCCAGAACATTTCCTGCCTTGTTGGTGATACCGGCGATATCGTCACGCGATCCGTTCGGGTTGGTCCCATCGGCGTAGGTCAGAGCGATTTGATCGTTGTCCTGCAAAGCCCGCAGTGTGGTGTCATCACAAACGTAATTGCCATCACCATGCGCAACAGGGCACGTCCATTTTTCGCCTATTGCCCACGTCTGCAGAAAAGGTGATCGGTTGTGCACGACCTTCAGTTCGACCGTCTTGCAGACGAAGTGCAGGCTGGCATTGCGCATCAGGGCGCCGGGCAAGAGACCCGTTTCAATCAGGATCTGGAAACCGTTGCAGACGCCCAAGACCGGCATACCGCGGTTGGCGGCGTCGGCAACTGCCGTCATGACAGACGCCCGGGCTGCAATCGCGCCACATCGCAAATAATCGCCGTAGGAAAAGCCGCCCGGTAGTATGACCGCATCCGTGCCCGTCGGGAGGTCGCTGTCGGCATGCCAGACGACATGCGGTGCCTGGCCGGTCGCGTGCTCGACGGCGTCGATCATGTCCTGGTCCCGGTTGGAGCCCGGGAACACGACCACTGCTACCGCCATAGTGCTACGCCTCGACGCGTTCTGAAAGCATGGCGATCTCAAAATCCTCAATCACGGTGTTGGCCAGAAGCCTGTCGCACATGGCTTCAAGATCGCTCCGGGCGGCGTGAATGTCCGCCGCCTGAAGTTCTATATCCATGACCTTGCCTTGCCGGACGCTCTGAACACCGGAGAAACCAAGTCCGCCCAAAGCATCGGCGCTCGCTTTGCCTTGCGGATCCAGAACCCCCGGCTTCAGGGCGATCACGACACGGGCATCAAACTGTATCATCAGCCTTTCACCAGCCTCGGCCCGCCGGTTGGAGCCGGATCGTTCTCATTCAAGACACCAAGGCGACGCGCCACCTCCTGATAGGCGTCCAAGACGCCGCCCATGTCCCGGCGAAAGCGGTCTTTGTCGAGCTTGTTTCCGGACTCAATGTCCCAAAGACGGCACGAATCAGGGGAGATTTCGTCGGCTAGAACGATCCGCATCATATCGTTTTCGAACAAGCGCCCGCACTCGATCTTGAAATCTACAAGTTTGATGCCTGCTCCCAGAAACAGCCCGCTGAGGAAATCGTTTACCCGGATGGCGAGCGCCATCATCTCATCGATCTCTTGGGGGTTGGCCCAGCCGAAAGCGGTGATGTGCTCGTCGGAGACCATTGGATCGCCGAGCGCATCATTCTTGTAGTAGAACTCGACCACAGACCGCGGCAGCGCCGTTCCTTCGTCAAGACCCAAGCGCTTCGAGAGCGAACCGGCGGCAACGTTCCGCACAACAACTTCGACCGGGATAATCTCGACCTCACGGATCAGCTGCTCGCGCATGTTCATGCGGCGGATGAAATGGGTTCCAACACCAATGTCATTGAGGTGATTGAAGATGTATTCGCTGATGCGGTTGTTGAGGACACCCTTGCCGTCAATGATGGCGTGTTTTTGGGCATTGCCAGCTGTCGCATCATCTTTGAAATGCTGCACCAGTGTTCCCGGCTCTGGCCCTTCATAGAGGTCCTTCGCTTTTCCCTCATAGATTTTACGGCGGCGGCTCATCGCATCCTTCGTCTTGGCTTTGATGTGGGTGGGCTGCGGTTTCACGTTTAGGGCTGGTGGCGCCGAGACAGGTCCAGCGCCCTCGAGACTATTGGGGCGACACAAAGCAAAATAGCCGACTCGCCGCCCATCTGATTGCGTCGAATACCCGATGCTGGGCCTTGTGCGCAATTGGCCCAGTCCGGCCTATTGGGGACATTCGGCTTAGTGCCATCTTTATTGTGTTTCACTTTCCCCCCATATACGCCCCGTAGTGGGGAAAACGCATTCGATGCGGTCCATGGTTTGGCCCCGCACCTAATCAATTGTCCGCGTGTGAGGGAGAACGCATTCATGTCCAGCTTCGACAAGCGTAAAGAAGGTTTTGAAAACAAATTTGCGCACGACGAGGAGTTGAAATTCAAGGCAGAAGCAAGGCGCAACAAAATGTTGGGCGCATGGGCTGCAGAAAAACTTGGCCTTAGCGGGGGCGAAGCAGACGACTACGCCAAGTCTGTGGTGCTCGCCGATTTCGAAGAGCCGGGCGATGAGGATGTCTACCGAAAGGTGAAGGGAGATTTCGATGCCAAGGGTGTCGATGTTTCCGAGCACCAGTTGCGCCGAGAGATGGCAGAGCTGATGGATCGAGCAATCGCTGAAATTCAAGGCGGCAGCTAACAACCGTGTCGGCTGTATTTGACCGAGGTCTTGAGCGCGCTCGTGCACTGCGTCGTGGCGAGCCTGTCGCCACCGGTTGGACGGCGATACCGTCAGCGTACACCGCGGCCGCGCTCGCACGCGGTGGGTTTGGCGCCGTTTGCATGGACATGCAGCACGGCTCACATGATGAGGCGTCCGTTCTGACAAGCTTGCAGTCGGTGCATCACGCGGGTTCGATGCCGGGCTTCAGAATTCCTGTCGGACGGTATGACTTTGCCTCTCGGGCGCTTGATGGCGGTGCGCAGATCGTCATCGCGCCGATGATCAACACCCCTGATGATGCGCGAACATTTGCGTATGAGACGAAATACCCACCCATTGGTGGCCGCTCGTGGGGGCCCGCCATCGCGCTCGACATGTGGGGGGTCACGCCCGCAGACTACCTTGCGCGCGCGAATGAGCTGGTTGTTACGTTTGCGATGATCGAAACCGTACAGGCACTTGAGAACCTCGACGCGATTCTCGATGTGCCCGGTATCGATGGGGTATTTGTTGGACCATCAGACCTCTCTTTGACGCTTGCAGCGGGTCAACGTATTGAGCCGCTTGCGCCGCATGTGTTGGAGACCGCAGGGTCAATTGCGCAGGCAGCAAAGGCAAAGGGCAAGATCGCAGGTGTCTATGCGGTCGACAATGAAAAGGCGCGTGCCTACGTCGCTCAGGGCTTTGCGCTGACGGCCATCGCGTCTGATCTGATCGCTTTGAAGGCTTTTGCAGCCTCAGCCTCCAAACTGGATTGAGTGAGCCATAAACACATTTGCGGGTCGTTTGCGGCCTTAGGGCTCGTTCAGCGTGCGCGCTTGAGCAGCACGCCAAAGCGCAGGAGCCCTTCCGGCCACGGTCCGTGCCCCGAATCAACATTGATATGACCTGCGTCGCCGGCGTCTATCAATTCCGAGCCCCAAGCGGCCGCGCACTGCTCCTGAAAGCCAAACGTGGCGTATGGATCGGTGCGACTGGCAACAAGGAACGATGGGACGGGCAGGGGAGCCGAGGGCACCGGCTCGAAACCGGTGAGCAGATGCCCAATCGAGCTTGGTCCGGAAAGCTCAGGTGGCGTGACCAGAAAGGCTGCGATCACGGGGAGCTTTGCTATTGATTGCGCCATGTGAGCGATTGTCAGAGCGCCCAGCGAGTGGCCCACCAAGGCAACCGGGCGTGAGGCGAGCAAAATCTGTTTCTCGACCTGCTTGGCCCAGTCTTCCAGTTTTGGTGCTTCGAAATCTGCCTGTTCAACGCGTTGTGCGTTCGGGAGCTTTTCGATCCAGCCTTCGTACCAGATGCTTGGATCACCACCCTTCCAACCGGGTAGGACCAACACGTCGATATCGGAAATCGCCAACGCTAACTCCCCAGCACCCGTTCGAAGATCGTGTCGACATGCTTGGTGTGGTAGCCTAGGTCGAAAAGGTCTTCGAGTGCATCGCGTGACAGGTGCTGCGTGACGTCCTTGTCGGCATTCAGTTCGTCGAAGAAGTCCTTGCCGTCGTTCCAGACCTTCATCGCGTTACGCTGAACCAGCCTATAGCTGTCTTCCCGGCTGACGCCCGCTTGCGTGAGCGCGAGCAGCACGCGCTGCGAATGCATGAGCCCGCCCAGCCGGTCCATATTTGCCTGCATGCGGTCGGGGTAAACCAAGAGTTTGTCGATCACCCCAGTGAGGCGAGCCAGTGCGAAGTCCAGCGTGATGGTGGCGTCCGGCCCGATGAAACGCTCAACGGACGAATGGGAGATATCCCGCTCGTGCCACAGCGCGACATTCTCCATGGCCGGTAGCGCTTGGGATCGAACCATGCGTGCCAGGCCAGTCAAGTTCTCGGTTAGGACCGGATTACGCTTGTGCGGCATCGCGGATGAGCCCTTTTGTCCGGGCGAGAAATATTCTTCCACCTCGAGAACTTCCGTTCTTTGCAGATGGCGAATTTCGGTTGCGAGGCGTTCAACTGACGACGCTATGACGGCAAGCGTGGCAAAAAACTGCGCATGTCTGTCGCGTGGAATGATCTGGGTTGAGATCGGTTCAACTGTGAGCCCCATCTTGTCGGCCACATGCGCCTCGACCGCGGGGTCGATATTGGCAAAAGTTCCAACGGCACCGGAAATCGCGCACGTCGCGACGTCCGCACGCGCCGCTTGTAGTCGCGCGCGCGCGCGGTCAAACTCAGCATAAGCTTGCACCAATTTGAGGCCGAAGGTCGTTGGCTCCGCGTGGATGCCGTGACTGCGACCGATCGTTGGTGTGTATTTGTGCTCGACGGCCCTCCGCTTGAGGGCTTCCAGGAGGGCATCAAGGTCGTCGAGCAGAATATCGGACGCGCGAGACAACTGGACCGCCAATGTGGTGTCGAGCACATCTGAAGATGTCATACCTTGGTGGACGAGCCGCGCTTCGGGACCGACAATCTCGGCCAGGTGGGTCAGAAACGCGATGACGTCGTGCTTCGTTTCCCGTTCTATCTCATCGATCCGGTCAGTATCAAACGTTACGCTCCCGCCGCGCTCCCAGACCGCTTGTGCTGCCGCTTTGGGAATGACGCCGAGATTTGCCTGAGCATCGCAGGTGTGTGCTTCGATCTCGAACCAGATCCGAAACTTGGTCTCCGCCGACCAAATCGCGCTCATCTCTTTGCGGGCGTATCGGGCCACAGCCATAGTCGGTTTCTCCTAACCCGAAGTCGCGCGTAGCGCATCGATAGCATCACGATAACCAGCGGGACTGTCGGCATTACCGGCTCCGAATACTGACGAACCGGCAACCAGAACGTCCGCCCCGGCGTTGAGTGTCGCCGGTGCAGTCTGAGCGGTGATGCCACCATCAACCTCAATTGAAATCGGGCGGTCGCCAATCAGCGCCTTGATCTGCGAAATCTTTGCGACTTGGCTGGAAAGAAAACTCTGGCCTCCAAAACCCGGATTGACGGTCATCACGACAACCAGATCGATGGTGTCGAGTACATGCTCGATCGCGCCGGCGGGGGTCGCTGGATTGAGGGCGACACCGGCCTTTTTTCCCATGGCACGGATAGCGGAAACCGATCGGTGCAAGTGAGGTCCGGCCTCTGCGTGAATGCTGATATTGTCTGCGCCTGCATCGGCAAATGCTTCCAGATAAGGGTCGCAGGGCGCGATCATCAGGTGTACATCGAACGGTTTGGTTGTCAGAGGGCGAAGGGCTTTGATGATTGCTGGCCCGAAGCTGATGTTTGGAACGAAATGCCCGTCCATCACATCAAGATGAACCCAGTCGCACCCGGCATCATCAATCGCGCGCACCTCATCCGCCAATCGGCTGAAATCTGAAGCCAGGATCGATGGCGCGATGAGTGGGGCGGGTCGTTGGTTGCTCATATCGAAGCGGGAGTGAGCCATTCACCACAGGGGGTCAAGATCAACGAGCGATCTTTTCACTGTCTTGAACAGAGGTCTTTGGTTCCTTGGATAAGCCGCGTTTGCGGGCGATCTCGATGAGCCAGGGCATGAAGAAGATCGGAAACTGGCCGACAGCAAACCAAAGCCACGTGGTCTCTGGAATGGCCATGCCCAGACTTGCGACCATCAGGCCCATGTTGCGCAGGCCCGTCGCAAGGGAGACCGATATGGCGTTCTGGGCTTCCATGAAGAACAGACACAAACGCATCAGCAGCATTTGGCCCAAGGCGAGGGCAAAGGTTGCGACGAACAGGATTGCTACCAGACCAGGCCGTTGCACCATTGCCGGTCCAACGCCATCCATCACCGCAATCGCAAAAACCAACATCGCCAGCACATTGATGCCATCGAGATGGGTCCGGATCTTATCGAGCCGAGGTAAGCCGGCGACCTTCTGAATTGCGAACGCAAGCGCCGCGGCGCCAACCAGAAATCCGGCCAGACGCAGGCCGATGGAGGACGGGTCGAGGGGAAGGCTGCCTGCGGGAAAGAATACGCTCGCGTGCAGCCAGGCGGTTAAGGGCGTGGCCGCCATCGCGAGTATCAAAAAGGCCAGCGCCACAGCCCCGGGAAGGCGCAAGAGACCGGCGAAGATCGGGACGGCGGTTATGGGGGGGACTGCGAGTGCGATGAACAAAGCGAGATAAATCTCTGGATGGCTTTGATTCAGGCCAAATGCTGCGCCCAACCCCAGCCCAAGTGCTGGTAGCGCGATAAGTGCCACGGCGGTGGCAAGCAGCACGGGCAGGGGCTTTTTGAGTTCGCTGCCGAGTGCTCGAAATCCGATCCGCAGAAACGCGAGCGTCAGAAGCGTAAGGATTGCCTCATCCAGCCAAGGGCGCAGAGTGGCTGCCAGAAAAGGTACGGCCATTCCCACAAGTAGGCTCGCAGCGATGGCGATAGTGCCATGCTGGCCAAGGAACGCGAGGGGAAAGAAAACACGCTGGAGGGCGGTCATAGACGGCGCTGTGTATGTTGCAAAGCATCGGTCCTTAGGCGTTTATGGCGCGGCGCGCCAGTCTGCGTTCTCAAGCGGACAGGCCCGTATGTTCGGTCCGCCGCTGAAAATGAGACGCGTTAAGCGTCTGGGCTCTCAAGGCTTTCGGAGATCGATCCGTCTGGCATACAGTCCACCCATTGATTTGAAAGGAGAACCGGCGACAGATGCCAGCTAATAGGGGCCCAAGCCCAACCGGTGTTCGATTTTGGTTTTTGAAAGGGACAGCAGTGGTTTCGTGGCCCAAGGTTTCATGCCTGCGGCTCTTCGGCCTGTTATGTGCGTTTTCCTTTGCGTTCGGCTCCGTGACGTCGAGCGCACAGGAGCCAATTCACATCGGAATTATGGCGCCTCTTTCGGGCCCGTTCGCCCCGCTTGGTGCGCAGGTACAAGCAGGCGTTGAGCAGGCTATAGAACGCAGTGAGCTTGATGTCCGGATCTCTGCCGTTGATGACGAATGCAATGAAGAGCAGGGCCGGGCCGCCGCCAATCAATTGATCGGGGCAGGGGTAGATTTTGTTGTTGGGGGGGTTTGCTGGCGTCCGGCAACGGCCGCGCTCGCCGTACTGGCCTTCGAGGACATCCCTTTTTTTGCCTCCGGGGTGCGTTACGGACCGCTGACCGACGATGCCATGCCTGGTTCAGTTTTCCGGCTCAACGGCCGGGATGACCACCAAGCGCGCTTTCTCGCAGATAAGCTCATTGAGGGCGCTCTTGATCTTGAAGTCGGTCACGCTTTTTCAGCTGCCAACACCGTAATCCTCTTCACCGACGGCTCCTATGGCCGCACGCTCGCTGAGGAAGTTGCAGAGAAACTGACAGATGTTGGGCGCGCGCCGGCACTTAACGAGAGTTTCGATGCGGAGAACGGTCTTGACCGTGCTGCGGGCCGGACTCGCGCAGAAGATCCCGATATCGTGATGGTGTTCGCTGGGCAGGCAGACACGGCGCTGATGGTTTCCGCGCTGCGCCAGCGCGGCGTTGATGTGCCGATTGTGACGGGTGACAGTGCCATGACCTCCGAGTTTCCGTTACTTGCTGATGGCGCTGCCGATGGCGTGGTCTTTCCGCGCCCGTGGAGCTTTGGAGCGGGTCTTGTGGAGCCCTCCATTGCCGCAACAGAGGTTGGCATCGCGCGATTTTCTGGTCAGGAAACCGGGCCTTATCAGACCACGGTCGGCGAATTGAGCTTTGCTGAAAACGGCGATGTTGACGTCGCTGGCTATTTGCTTTGGACTTGGCGAAACGGTGCGATCTGGCCAGCTGATGCTGTTCCAGAAGAACTCAGGTAAGCCCTGCTAGGTAAGCGCTACGAGACCGGGAAAGCGGTCAAGCATCCAGTTCGCCAGGATTGTGTGCCAACCCATCAGGAAAGCTGCCCCCGTCGCGACTAAAAGAGCCCCCGTCGCGCGCTCCATTGTCTGCATATGCTGCCGGAAGCGGCTTGCGAAGCGAGTGAACGGCCCCACCGCGAGGCCGGCAAGAATGAACGGCACGCCCATCCCAAGTGCGTAGATCAGAAGTAGTCCGGCGCCCTGACCGACCGTGTCCCGGCTGGCAGCCACCGCCAGAACGGCGCCGAGGATCGGACCGATACAAGGCGTCCATGCGAAGCCGAATGCGAGGCCCATCGTGAGCGCTGCGGCTGGGCTTTTGCCTGTTTGTGGGCCTTCAAGTCGTGCTTGGCGGTAAAGCATCGACAGCTTGAAGACTCCAAGGAAGTGCAGCCCCATGATGATGATGGCGATGCCGGCAACGATTGAAAGGATCGATGCGTATTGCCGGAGCAGTAAGCTCAGCTGGGTTGCTGTCGCACCCAGCAGCACGAATATCAGCGAAATACCGATAACGAACGCGACCGACTGGATCAAGAGGAACCGCGTCAGCTGCGGCGTCCGTTGGTCTTCTGACAGTTCTTCGAGCGACGCCCCCGTCATGTAGGTCAGGTAAGCAGGCACCAGCGGCAGGACGCACGGCGACAGGAAGGAGAAGATCCCCGCCACAAATACAACTGCCAAGGTCAGTTCCGCGCCCATTGCTTACTCAGGCTCCTTTCAGCTGCCCATAAGTCCTACCTAAGATGTCACTGCCCGCAACGGAAGACCAACTCACGGTGAGGTGTAGGCTTGTGATGAGTGGTCAGCGGGCTTGGCTCCTTGCAGGCAGGCGAGATCATTTGCTGGCCACCTTGGCCGACCTGCGGCAGCGTTCCGAGCAATAGATAACGCAGTCCCAGTCACGCTCCCACTTTTTGCGCCAGGAGAACGGGCGGTCGCACGCCGGGCAGGTTTTTGTCGGAAGCTCCGATTTTTTTCGCATCCGGGCCATCTAAACATCCATTTCCAGCTGGCTATCGCTCGGCTTGCGCTTTTTCCAAGCGCGCCCCTGTTTTGGCGTATGGCGAGATGATTTGCGCGAGCCGTGCTTGAGGAAGATCGCACGCTGTTCTTTCGAAAAGCCTTCGGTACGTCGCAAAGCGGTTAAGCGCTCACGCGCCGCGCGGGCCGCCTTTTCGTGATCGATGATGCGTTCGGGGTAAGTCTTGCCAAGCTCAACGCCGAACTCGGCTGCCTGCGATGGGCTCAAGGTCCATGGTTCATGGAGCGCACGCCCTGATAGGCCACAAAGTTCGGGCACCCAGCGCCGGATGAACACGCCCGAAGGGTCCTGGTCATGGCTCTGTTTGACAGGATTATAAATACGCGGCGTGTTGATCGCCGTCGACCCGGACTGCATCTGTGTCTGCGACCAATGAATGCCTGGCTCATAGTCCGTGAAGAGCTGCGCTAGTCGGGTCCCCGATGCGCGCCAGTCGAGCCACAAATGATAGCTGGCGAACGCGGTCAGCATGGCCCGCATGCGAAAGTTGATCCAACCCGTTGCAATCAGCGAACGCATGCAGGCGTCGATGAACGGAAAACCCGTCATACCGGCGGCGAAAGCCTCGTAATGCGGGTGGCCAAATCCATCGACACGCGCTTCGCGAAAAGCCGGATGTAAATCGCGGTACTCGATCTCGGGTTCGCTTTCGAGTTTCTGGATAAAGTGGCAGTGCCAATGGAGCCGCGCGATGAAGCTATCGAGGCTCTGCGTGGTAATCATCCGCGCATGCGGTTCGGTGTCCGCCACGATGCGTCGCTCCGCATATGCCGCCTGCACCACCTCGCGCATCGAAAGGCAGCCATAGGCGAGGTACGGTGACAGCCGAGAGCAAGCGTCAGCACCATCGAGCGGCGATGACATGGCGCGGCGATAGTCAGCGCCTCGCCCTGAACGGAAGAAACTCTCAAGCACGTCGAGGCCATGTGTGCGCCCACCAGGTTGCAGACGCACCGCTCCATCGTGCGCCAGGTCTAAGGCTTGTGGTTCCGGCCAAGGGTCGGATGGCGCATCGACAGTTCGCATACGTTCTGGCGCCTGGTGCGCTGGCTCAGCCATAAAGGCCTCCCAACGCTTCGCCCATCGGTTGCGGTCAACCTTACCGCGGAACACCCCAAACTGCGGGACCTCCGTCCACGTCACACCAACCTTTTTGCACCATGCTGCAACATCCTTGTCGCGCTCGTAGGTCCAGCGGTTTCCGGTTTCCTCATGCGACCAAATGCCATCAATGCCATAGTCGCGATGCAGCTGGTCGAACACATCTGTGACAGCGCCCACACGGACCGCAGCGGGTAGACCTGAGTCGATCAGTTCCCGCGCGCTATCGCGCCAAAAAATGTAATGTCGGTAAGATGTTTCGGGCAGTTGCCAATATTCTGGTTCAACAATAATCAACGGCAGGACCGGCCCGCACTCGGCTGCTCGTGCGAGCGGAGCATGGTCAGCGATCCGTAGGTCGCGTTTGAACCAGACAAGTTGAACCATCGGTTTTCAGAGCCGCTCTTCACTGAACTGCCGCAGGGGGGTCGGCGTAACCAACCCATACCTTCTCCAATTGTCCTGAAGGATCACCATGTCCAGTCTTCGCCTTGTTCTTGGTGACCAGCTCACCCGCTCTGTTTCTAGCCTCGAAGGCATTGAGGAGGGCGACATGGTGCTGATGTGCGAGGTTTGGGATGAAGCGACTTACGTGCGGCACCACAAGAAGAAGATCGCTTTTGTCCTATCCGCCATGCGGCATTTCGCAGCCGCTCTGGAAGCGGAAGGGATTAAAGTTCGCTACGTTGAGCTCGACGACAAGTCTAACAGTGGCAGCTTCACCGGCGAAGTCGAGCGCGCCCTCGATGATGGCGATTTCGACCGTTTAATCGTCACAGAGCCCGGCGAATGGCGGGTTATGGAGATGATCCATGACTGGCAGGATCGCTTTGATGTGCCGGTGATCGTGCGCGAAGACACACGCTTCATGGCGTCGCTCAGCACGTTCGAAAACTGGGCCGAAGGGCGCAAGCAGCTTCGGATGGAGTACTTTTATCGCGAGATGCGCAGGGCAACAGGGCTTCTGATCGATCAGGACGGCAAGCCGGAAGGCGGAGAGTGGAACTACGACGCGGACAATCGCAAGCGCCTGCCCAAAGATATCGTTTTGCCCAAGCGCTTGGAGTTTGAACTTGATGGGATCACCAAACAGGTCCTTTCCATCGTTAAGAGACGATTTGCGGATCATTTTGGTGACCTTGAACCTTTTTCCATGCCGGTCACCGCCGATCAGGCGGAGGAGGTGCTTGCGCACTTCATCGAGGACTGTCTTCCACAGTTCGGTGACTATCAGGACGCAATGGCCGAGGGCGAAGCTTTCCTGTTTCACTCGACGATTTCAGCTGCGATGAACGCCGGCCTTTTGCTGCCTGAAAAGGTTTGTCGGGCTGCCGAGGCAGCCTACCATCAGGGCGTGGCGCCGCTTAACGCAGTGGAGGGTTTTATCCGCCAGATCCTTGGCTGGCGCGAATATGTGCGCGGCCTCTACTGGCTCAAGATGCCGGAGTACAAAGAGGCAAACGCACTTGATGCTGATCGGCCGCTACCGGACTTTTATTGGACTGCCGACACGCAAATGGCGTGCATGCGCGATGCCATTGAAACGACGCGCGAGCACGCCTATGCGCACCATATCCAGCGCCTCATGGTGACCGGCAATTTCGCGTTGCTTGCAGGCGTTAGCCCCGCGGAGATCAATGAATGGTATTTGATCGTCTACGCCGACGCCTACGAGTGGGTTGAGCTGCCCAACGTGCACGGCATGGCCGTCTATGCGGATGGTGGCATCATGGCGTCGAAGCCTTACGCCGCTTCTGGCGCTTACATCGACCGCATGAGCGACCACTGCAAAGGCTGTCATTACAAGGTCAAGCAGAAGGCCGGCGAAGAGGCGTGTCCTTTCAATTACCTGTATTGGGACTTCATCATCCGCAACCGTGAGACGCTCCAGGCGAATCCGCGGATGGGCATGATTTATCGGTCGCTCGACAAAATGCATGATGATCGCGTCGAGGAGATCAAGCAGGATGCAAAGCGGTTCTTGAGTTCGCTTGCGACGACTGCTTCTCATGCGCGGCACAGCGCCGAGGACCAGCGGAAGGTCGCCTAGCGCTTCAGGTAGGGTGGAACCGGTATCGCCTGATGCGCCGAGCGCAGGGCCGCAGACCATCTGTCCTGCAGGTCATGGAAGTACGGCTCGCCCTGCTCGATCCGAGTGGACACCTGGGTTTCAAGTGAATCGCGGCGCGTCAGCCAGAGATCGATAGGCATGCCAACCCCGAGATTGGACCGCATGGTCGAATCCATCGAGATCAGCCCGATCTTCAGCGCGTCGTTCAAGCGCGTCTCGAACGCGATCGCCCGGTCGAGGATCGGCTTGCCGTACTTGTGCTCGCCGATCTGCAAGTAGGGCGTGTCCTCAGTTGCCTCAATGAAGTTGCCGGCTGAGTAGATCATGAAAAGACGCAACCGCCCGCCCTTCACCTGACCGCCCAGAAGCATGGTGACGTCGAAGCCACCGCCCATCGTGCCGTTCGACGCGGCATTCATCCGCATAACCTCGGTGACCGCGCGCCCCACATAGGCAGCCGTCTTGAACATCGTCGGATGATCGTAAATCGTCTCGGTTTCGCCCGTTTCGGGATTTTCAAAACCGTCGGTGATCAACGAGACAACGGATTGGCTGACAGCAAGATTGCCGGCTGTTGCCAAGCCAATCGTGCGCTTGCCCGCTTGCTCGAAGCGATGCAGCTTTTGGTAGGTCGCAATATTATCGAGGCCGGCATTTGTGCGCGTGTCCGCGATCAACACCAAGCCATCTTCGACAAGCAAGCCGACACAGTAGGTCACAGCATCAAATCCACAGCACGGTGCGATAAACGGTGTCTCAACGGTTATCGTCAGGCACGCGACAAGGCAATCTCCGTGTGGCGCGTGGCCTCACCTTGCTGTGTATGATGGTTTACCCGCAGCGCACTTATCCCAGGCAGGTTAAGACCGGCTGCGATGCGAACGCTCTCATCGCTGGGGCAATTGTTGCGGCGCGGGTCGAAGCCGATCCAACCAAGTTTTTCGACAAACATCTCCGCCCAAACGTCGCGTGTGTCGGTGTTGCGCGCCTGTTCGCTGAGCAGGCGGTGGCCCGATATCAACCTTGCAGGAATGCCGATCAGCCGCGCAGCATCGGCCAACAACATCGCCGGAAGTGCAGGGTTGCCCGACTGCTTTGCTCTGAGGGCGTCGGCGAACCGCTGGGCAGACTTGGGTACAGGATCAGAGCTTTGCGACTGGCTCTGTTGCGGCGTTATCGTACCGTTTGCACCCGGCGCTCCTTCGCCTCCATTGCTGCTCGCCTCGCGAGTGTCGTCGTCTCCAGTGATAGCGTGAAGCGCCGTCATAAGCGCATGGAGGCGATCAATGGGTGATCGATCATGCGTGTCTGCCATCTCTAGCAACTGTTTGGTTTGGGCGACATGATCATCATCGTCTGTCACGCGCAAAAAGACGCCAAGCGGCACCCCTTCGCGTGTTCCGCGCACCACCCCGTGGTGCTGTTCTGTTTCAATCTCGCCGAGCGAGCGAATAGTCAGCCGTTCGAGCGGTTTGTTGACGGAGAAGCTGGTGACGATGTTGCCGAAGGCGTCTTCGCGATTGCTGAGATCGCAATCGGCATCGACTTCGACTGACCATTCACAAACATAATGCCCGGTATGGTCGCGCGGTGTCAGCCGGCAAACCTGGATGGTGCTTAAGGCCGCGGGTTCGAATTCAAACTTCTCGATATGCTGGACGGATAAACGCATGACGCACTCGGTACTGGTGTCGCGACGAGCGCCGGGTGGGCTTGCCCTGGCGCTTTCATCTACTGGAAAAGATACTGCTCGGCGATCGTCGAGCCTAGCTCGTTGTTGCGCCCGATAAACTGTTCAACGAACTCGTGCAGCCCCGACTGGAATATCCCTTCTATGTCGCGGTTACGAAAGTCCGAGTGGATCGATCGCGCCAGACGTTGAGCCTTGCCCTGGCGTCCATAGGTCTTTGACAGGATGTCGAGGTAGCGGGTGATATTGCCATAACAGGATGCCAGGGAGCGCGGCATCGCCTCGTTAAGAAGTAGCAGGTCAGCAACCAGCCACGGCTTGAGGCTCTCGCGGTAAACCCAATGGTAGGCGGTCAGCGCCGAGACAGAGCGCAAGATCGACGTCCATTGGAAATAGTCCAGTCCACCGCCGACGCGGTCGCCGCGCGGAAGCAGCACATGATACTTCACATCGAGAATGCGGGCGGTGTTATCGGCGCGCTCGATGTATCCGCCAAGCCGGAAGAATGAGTAGCCATCGGTACGAAGCATGGTGCGGTTGGCAATCCCGTCGACGCGCAGTGCCACCTGTTTGACGAAGCGCAGAAACTCCAGCAACTCCGCGCGTGACTGACCGAAGGTGCGGTAGCGCTTGAGCTCAAGCCACGCAGCGTTGATCGTCTCCCACATTTCGATGGTGATCGCCGTTCGCACAGATCGCGCATTCGACCGTGCCGCTTCGAGGCAAGAACGGATGGACGACGGGTTGCTTTCCGAAAAGGCCAGAAAATCGACAACCGTGCGCGCCGTCGCTTCGCCATAGCGTTCTTCGAAAAGTTCTTCCATTCCGGTCGCAAGCACCGCCGACTCCCACTCGTTGGAAACCGGTGCATCTCCAGAACGGACGTTTGACAAGCGGGTGGCCGCCTCCAGAAGCCGCGCGATGTTTTCGGCACGCTCAATATAACGGGCGGTCCAGAATAGGCTGTCGGCTGTGCGACTGAGCAGCATGACCAGGCTCCTTACGCCAAGACCCAGGTATCTTTGGTCCCGCCGCCCTGAGATGAATTGACGACCAGCGATCCCTCCTTCAGGGCAACGCGTGTCAGACCGCCTGGTATGATATTCACCCCTTTGGTTCCCGAAAGCACAAAGGGACGCAGATCGACGTGCCGTGGCGCGACGCCTTCGCCAACAAAGGTCGGGCAGGTCGAAAGCGCCAGGGTGGGCTGGGCAATGAAGTGATCGGGGTTGGATTTTAACTTGGTCCGGAAGATCTCGATTTCATCGCGGCTGGCCTTCGGTCCGACCAGCATCCCATAGCCGCCTGAGCCCGCAACCTCCTTGACGACCAGCTCCGACAGGTGCTCGAGAACGTAGGCAAGGGCATCGGCCTCGCGGCACCGCCACGTTGGGACGTTCTTGAGGATTGGCTCTTCGCCGAGAAAGAACTTCGTCAGCTCCGGCATGTAGGTGTAGATAGCCTTATCATCGGAAATCCCGGTGCCCACGGCGTTTGCGAGCGTGACGTTTCCAGCCAGATAGGCGGTCATCAGACCTGGCACGCCCAGCATGGATTCCGGGTTGAAGGCGAGGGGGTCGATGAAGTCGTCGTCGATACGCCGGTAGATGACGTCAACGCGTTGGGGACCGAGCGTGGTGCGCATATAGACCACATCATCTTTGACAAACAGATCGCGCCCTTCCACCAGCTCGATGCCCAGCTTATCGGCCAGGAAGGAATGCTCGTAGTAGGCGCTGTTGAAGGGGCCGGGGGTGAGCAGCGCACAGGTTGGATCGTTCTTGACCCCACGTGGGGCAACGGACTGCAGGGCCTGCAGCAGCTCGTCGGCGTAGTTTTCGACCGGCTCAACCGCGTGATCGTAGAAAAGTTCGGGCACGACCCGCATCATGACTTCGCGGTTTTCCAACATATACGATACGCCGCTGGGCGTGCGGGCATTGTCTTCCAGAACGAAGAAATTGTCCGCATCGGTACGCACGATATCGATGCCAGCGATGTTGACCCAGATATCGCCCGGCAGTGTCGTGCCGATCATCTCGGGACGGTACTGGTCGTTCTGATCGATCAAATCAGCGGGGATGATCCCGGCCTTGATGCACTCGCGCGGACCGTAGACGTCGGCTAGGAACCTGTTGAGCGTGTTGACCCGTTGTGTCAGCCCTTCGCTCATGCGCGCCCACTCGTCTTTGGCAAGGACGCGCGGTATCAGGTCGAAAGGAATTAGGCGCTCTTCTGCGTCCGCTTCGCCATATACCGCGAAAGTAATGCCAATGCGACGAAAGAGCATCTCCGCTTCGGAAGACTGCAGTTTCAGTGTTTCGGCGTCGAGGCCGTCGAGCCACTGGTGTACGATTGAGTAAGGCGAGCGGCACGCGCTCCCATCAATCGTCATTTCATCAAATGCTGTCATGGCGCTCCCTGGTCGGCTTTCCTTCAATCGAGCACACACCTTCGTTGAAGTAAACGCGCCGGTAAGCTCAGAGTTTTAGCAAAACGGTGCGGATGACGCGCTAAAATTTAGCCAGACTGCTGATCCATGAACCCCAGCGCCCTCAGGCTTACATGGCCCTGGGTACCCACGATCAGATGGTCGTGGACGTTGACGCCGAGCGGTTCCGCCGCTGCCATGATTTCACGGGTCATCGTGATATCGGCGTTCGACGGCGTTGGATCGCCGGAGGGATGATTGTGGACGAGGATGATTGCCGAGGCACCAAGTTCGAGGCTGCGTTTGACGACCTCTCGGGGGTAGACCGGTGTGTGGTCAACGGTGCCGCTCTGCTGAACCTCATCGCGCAGAAGTTGGTTCTTTTTGTCCAGAAACAGGATCCTGAACTGTTCGACGCTTTGGTGTGCCATCTCGCTGCGACAATAGTCGATCACAGCGGACCAGCTTGAAAGGACGTCACGGTGCGCAATGTCGTCACGGTGCATGGCCGCGGCGGCAGCGCTGACGAGGTGTAAGTCGGTTGCGGTATTGATCTTGATGCCAGGCACCTCGCACAGTTGCGCGACGGGCGCATGCAACACGGCGCCAAGTGAGCCAAATCGGTCAATCAGCTGCTTGGCGAGCTGCTTGGTATCCCGGCGGGGGATCGATCTGAAAAGGAGAAGTTCAAGCAGTTCGTAATCGGCGAGCGCTTCCGCTCCAGCTTCCCTAAACCGCTCTCGCAGCCGCTCGCGATGACCATGATAGTGGGGCTTGGTCCCATTCATCGACAGCGCTTTGAAGGGCCTTCAGACGGTAGGCCTTCGACATTGCCCGCCGATGACATTGATGAAGCCCAACCCGCCAATCCAAGCCTGCCCCTTCAGCTTGCCCGGACCGCGTCGCGCAAGCTTGCTGGTGCAAACAGGCCAGCCGGTGAGCTGGTGAAGATCTCGCAGCCGTCTTCGGTTATGCCGATCGAATGCTCATACTGGGCCGAAAGGGACCGGTCGCGGGTTACCGCGGTCCAGCCATCCGACAGGATTTTAACGTGCGGACGACCGATGTTGATCATCGGCTCAATGGTGAAAATCATTCCTGGGCGCAGGTCGATGCCTTCGCCGGGCCTCCCATAGTGCAGAATGTTGGGCGGCAAGTGAAACACGTCGCCGATGCCATGGCCGCAAAAGTCGCGCACGATGGAGCAACGCTCCGCTTCCGCAAAGCTTTGGATGGCATGCCCGATATCGCCCGTCCGGTTGCCTGGCCGTGCAGCCGCAATGCCCCGCATCAGCGCTTTGTAGGTGACCTCCATCAGGCGTTCCGGCGCGCGCTTAAGCGCCCCGACCGAATACATCCGGCTCGAGTCGCCGTGCCAGCCATCATAAATGAGCGTGACGTCGACATTGATGATGTCGCCCTGCCGTAGAGGTTTGGTGTTGGGGATGCCGTGGCACACCACATGGTTGATCGATGTGCAGCTTGCTTTCGTGTAACCGCGATAGTTGAGCGTTGCAGGGACAGCGCCATTCTCGCGGGCAAAATCCATCACCGCGTCATCAATCTGCTGGGTTGTGACGCCGGGTTTGATCAGGTCAGTGATCTGATCGAGGATCGTTGCCGTCAGCTGGCCGGCGCGATGCATACCTTCGAAAGCTTCGGGCCCGAACAAACGGATTTGGGGTTGGGTCTGCAGCATCAGTCGGCTCGAATTCCTGCTCTTCACTACCTCAAACAAGTGACCAAGACGGGTGTCACAAAAGGTGCCGATCACAGTGCGGTCGTTTGCCATTATCGCAGCGATTAGAGCGCAACGCAGGTTTCCTCATCACGCCAATCACGATATTTGCCCGCCTAAAATCGGTGCCCCCGCAAGGAAGACCGCTTGCAAGTGGTTCTATAGACTGATTTTTAGCGCAAAAGAAGAGGCTACAAGACGGCTACATGAACGCACACGCACACAGTGGATCGGATACAACGCCCTCGGACGCCTCCGGCTCCCCTTGGGGCCGTTTTGAGTTGAACGATCGCGCACGGCGTTTTCGAGCTTTCTCAAGTTCGCGTGGAACCGGCTACCTTGCAAAGAGGATGGCCTATCTTGCCCGTCGCCTCGCGATGTCTGCTGTCCCAGATGTGGCCGACGTTGAGGTCTTTGGGCACAAACTGCGCATTGATCCCCGCGGCAATCTTGCCGAAAAGCGTCTGCTCTTCACGCCTCAGTATTTCGACCCCGACGAGCGGGCACTGCTCGCACGCGCCTTACCAGCCGACGCGGTCTTCCTTGATATTGGCGCCAACGTTGGGGCCTACAGCTTTTTCGCTGCCAGCTGCTCCGGACCGCACGCGCGAATTATCGCCATCGAGCCGCAGCCGAAAATACATCAACGCTTGCAAACGAACATTGCCTTCAACCCCGGCGTGCCAATCGAGGCTATTCAGCTTGCGATTGCGGACATTGACGGCGCAATCAGTCTTTTCGTTGACGAGCAAAACGCCGGTGAGACATCAATGCGTCGTCTCGCCGGCAACAGCGGCAGTGCAACGGAAATTAGCGTTTCTGCCAAGCCACTTGCGGCTTTGGTTTCAGACCTCGGCCTTCAACGTATCGATGCAATGAAGATCGATATTGAGGGTGCCGAAGACATCGCACTCGCCCCGTTTTTCGAAGCTGCGCCTGCTACACTGTGGCCGTCGGTGCTTATACTGGAAAACAGTCCGGAAAGCTGGCAGATCGACTGCATCGACCTCGCCCGCAAGAGGGGTTATCAGCTCGTTCTTTCGACCCGCTTGAACGTGGTGTTGACCCGGCCGGCGACCGGGTAAACTCGCGCAGCGCCTCAAGCGTCCAACACGACTTGTATGCGTCCGCGCGGCTGAATTCCCTCGAGACTTGGCAGGCAGTCAACAGCGTAGACTTCAACGCCGCGCCCGACCGCATCGTCCATTGCTCTTCCATAGGCAGGATCGAGATCGCGCGCCAAACCTAAGGTTTTGGCATGCGGCCATTGGGCTATGAAAACCAGCACTGAGCGGTGACCCTGCTCGACCATCGATGCCAGCTCTCCAAGGTGCTTCGCCCCGCGAGCCGTCACGCTGTCTGGGAACTCCAGATGCCCAGCTTCACGCATGAGATGAACATTTTTGACTTCAACATAGGTGTCCGAACCGTCCGGGCCGGCAAGAAGCAGGTCAATGCGCGAATTCTGTCCATACTTTTGTTCGCGCACAATGGTGCCGATTGGGCCAAGCTCAGGTAGGAGCCCGATGCGTATTGCTTCTTCGGCAAGCTTGTTGGGATGCATCGTATTGATCCCAACAATCGCCGGCTCGCCCGGCCCATCGACCTGTTCCAACTCGTAGGTGTAGGCGAGTTTGCGTTTCGGATTGCTCGACTTCGATACCCAGATCGTGGCACCGGGCCGAGCGAGGCCCATCATTGAGCCGGGGTTGGGGCAGTGCACGGTGATCATTTGGCCTGCATCCGGCCCCGTGCGCATTTCAACGTCTGCGAGGAACCGCTTGTAGCGTTTGATGAGGCGCGCTTCGAACAGGGGTGTGGGAAACTCCATGCTCATACCAATGTGGCGCAATCAGCAAATTGCAACATCCCACCGGCACCGCTAAGCCCTTGCCCACAAGCAGATTAGACCGGTCGATGTGGCGCGCTCCTTGGCAGCGATGGGATCGACCGGCGGTTAGCGTCAGAACACAATCGGTGAGCGTGAAACTACAATGGTGGCGACTGCAGCTTTTCTTGTCATTGGCGATGAGATTTTGTCTGGCAAAACGAAGGACCGGAACATCGGGACGCTTGCGGATGCTCTGACAATGGTCGGTATCGATCTGACGGAAGTGCGGGTCGTTGCTGACCGGACGGACGCGATTGTTTCGGCAGTCAATGCACTGCGAGCGGCCAATTCCTATGTTTTTACCTCGGGGGGCATCGGACCCACGCACGATGACATCACCGCCGACTCGATCGCGGAAGCCTTTGGTGTCGGTATCGCCGTCGACCCGAGAGCCTACAAGCTGCTGTCAGACTGGTATGACGCAACCGGGCGTAACATGAATGCCGCCCGCGAACGGATGACCAGGCTTCCGGACGGCGCTGAGTTGATTGATAACCCCGTGTCCATCGCGCCGGGGTTTCGGATCGGCAACGTTTTTGTCATGGCAGGCGTCCCGTCGATTTTCTCGGCAATGCTGGAAAGCGTCCTGCCGACGCTTGATGGCGGCGAACCGCTGGCGGTGGAGATCGTTCCGTTCTCCTGCGGTGAGGGTGACCTGGCTGGTGAGCTTGCCGACATCGCCACGGCCCATCCGACCGTTTCCGTTGGCAGCTATCCGAAGATGGTGGATGGCGCGTTCACGACCGAGATCGTGCTTCGTTCAAGGGACCGTGAGGCGCTTGACGCAGCAAGCGCTGCGGCTCACAAGCTGCGCGCAAGCCTTGCCGATAAACCGCCCTCGGCCTGAGAGACCTTGCAGGAGACATGCATCCGATGAGCGAAAGCCTCAACGACAAAGCATTTCCCGTTTCGTGGGATCAGTTCCACCGCGATGCTCGGGCTTTGGCCTGGCGGCTGGCGGACAAGGGGCCGTTCGACGCTATGGTCTCGGTGACCCGCGGCGGTCTGGTTCCGGCAGCGATTGTCTGCCGTGAACTGAACATCCGCACCATCGATACCGTGTCGGTTGCGAGCTACGATTACGAGGGTTCCGGCGAGCAAATGCAGGGGGAAATCTACGTTCTCAAGGCGATCTCGCCGCAGTTGTTAGAGAGCGGGGGTGAAAACGTGTTGCTGATCGATGATCTCGTCGACACGGGGAAAACCGCCCAGGCGCTGCGGGAAATGCTGCCCAAAGCGCACTTTGCGACCGTTTACGCCAAACCTAAGGGGCGACCGCTTGTGGACAGCTTCGTCACCGAGGTCAGTCAGGATACATGGATCTACTTCCCTTGGGATTTGGGCTACTCGTTCGTGCCGCCGATCGCGAAGGAAGGGTGAGCACAGGCGAACAAGATGCGGGCGTGGTGGAATCGGTAGACACACGGGACTTAAAATCCCGAGGCCCTAGGCCGTGCGGGTTCAAGTCCCGCCGCCCGCACCACTCTTGCCAGGCAGTGGACCTGCGACCCGACTGCGGTGCAGGTCGAGTCCTCCTTCACCATTCGCTCCTGTCAGCCCGCCAAAATGCCGACAAACATGGCCCGCCCATATGGCACAGCCATAAGCGGTGTTTGTCGCGACAAATGAGCAAGTGCCGGCTGCTTGCAACCGTGTCCCCAGGAGTTGCCCATGGGCTGGGTTGTCGCAATCGGCTTGTTCACCGACGGGAGGGGGGCTTGTACCGGACGCCTCCATCCAGCTAGAGCAGTTTGCCCCCCCCCAAATTTGGTTTCGAGTAGCAATCGCTTATATGCTAGGCTACGCATAAACCCGAACATGGATGCTGCGACGAACGCGGCGCGCCGGCGCTTGAGGAGGATTATCAATGCTGCAACAGGTGGAATCGCAGGCCGTCGAGCCTCGCTTTGTCGGCGGCGCGCTGCCCAATGGCAAAAGCCAATCCGTCGGCAAGCGCAGCGTTACACTTCCTGAAGCTGGCGCGGAACCATGGCGACAAACCCTGTACACGGCATTGCTCGACGCTCGCGCACACCATGGCGGTAGCACGGTCATCGTTGATGATTTTCAGAAGACGCCTCTGACCTATGATCGGCTGACCCTTGGCGCGCTGTTGCTCGGCGACAAGCTGTCCGCTCTTGATCCGTCCGGAAAGCCGCTTGGCGTCCTCCTGCCAAACGCGTCCGGGGTTGCAGCTGTTTTCTTCGCTTGCCAGGCGGCAGGGATCATCCCGGCCATGCTCAACTACTCAGCGGGCCTGCGCAGCCTGACGGCGGCCTGTGAAACCGCTGAGATTAACGTGATTGTCTCCTCACGCGCGTTCATAGAAAAAGCCGGACTTGAAGACCTCGTTGAGGGCCTGTCCCGGCGCTGCCGCTTCGTCTGGACCGAAGACGTCCGTGCGCAGATCGGCACCATGGACAAGGTCAAGGGCATGGCGCGCCTGAAGCTTGGTGCCCGGCGGGCGAAAGGTGCCTCTTTATCCCCCGATGCCGTCGCTGTGTTGTTGTTCACCTCCGGCACCGAGGGCGTGCCCAAAGGGGTGGCGTTGACCCATGCAAACCTTCTGTCGAACTGCTGGCAGTTCAGCCAGATCATCGATCTACGGCCCGGAGATCGCTTCTTTACGGCGCTACCGGTGTTCCATTCGTTTGGGCTAACCGCCGGTCTGATCGCAGGCATCGTTCTGGGCGTCGGGGCTTATTTTTATCCCTCGCCGCTTCACTACAAGGAGATACCAAGCCACGTCCGCCGGTCCGGCGCCAAAATTGTGGTCTCAACCGATACGTTTGTGAACGGTTGGATCAAGGCGGCGGACAAAGAAGATTTCTCCAACGTGCGGCTGATGGTGCTGGGAGCTGAGCGGGTCAAAGACGAGACGCGTCGTCTTTTCCGCGAACGTTTCGATATCGATCTGCTTGAGGGCTACGGCGCGACTGAAGCTGCCCCGGTCATTGCTGCCAATCATCTCGACGACAATGTCTCGGGCACTGTGGGCTATGTCATGCCCGCAATTGAGTTCAAGCTCGACCCGGTTCCTGGCCTGAATGAAGGTGGTCGGCTCAAGGTTCGCGGACCCAACGTCATGGCGGGCTACATGATGCGCGACGAACCCGGTGTCATTCAGCCGCTGGAGGGTGGCTGGCACGATACCGGCGACATTGTCGACCTCGACGAGGATGGCCGGATTACCATCAAGGGTCGCGCGAAGCGCTTCGCAAAGCTGGGCGGCGAGATGGTTTCGCTCAGTGCTGTCGAGGCCTATGTCAGTGAGGTCTGGCCGGGTGTGAACCACGCGGTTTGCGCTGTCCCCGACAAGCGCAAGGGCGAACAACTGGTTCTGGTCACCGAAAAGGAAGATCCGAAAACCAAGGAGCTCCTAGCCTGGGCCAAAAAAGCGGGCGTGTCAGAGCTGATGATCCCGAAAAAGGTTGTGAGCGTTGAGGCTCTTCCCGTTCTTGGAACCGGTAAGCTGAACTACGGCGCGATTGATGCGCTCGCTGCCCCCGAAAATTCAAGCGCGAAGGCGGCTTAAGAAAGGTCGCGGATCTAAGCGAGCGCCAAGGTTACAAACCTTCAGGCGACCACCCGTAAAGCCAGTCGTAGCGTGCCAGAAGACGCTGCGGCCCACTGGCTCGCATGACCGTATCGCGGCCCAAGGCCATGGGTCCGGTCATATGATAGATTCGTCCATTGCGCTCCGCTTCACGCCAAACCCTTGAGACCCGTGCCTTCCTGGCGGCCTCGAAACGCACAAAAGCTTGAGCTGGCTCGACTGGTTGGCTCAAGAACTGTGCGAGTACCCACGCGTCTTCTATGGCCATCGCAGCACCCTGCGCGGCAAACGGCAGCATGGCGTGGGCAGAATCGCCCAAAAGGACGGTGTCGTGTTTGTACCAGGCCCCTTTTGGGTCGACGGCTTTCAAAGGCCAAGGGCTCCAGTCTCGGCAGCCCATGAGCCGGTCGCGAATGTCTCCGCTCCAGGCTGCAAATGCATCAAGCATGCCCTCGATTTTGTTTGTCCGGGCGATGGCGACGAGGTTTCTCGCGCGTCCGCCACGAAGCGGATAGCTGACCAGATGAGCATTTGGTCCGAACCAGACCTGTGTTTCGGGGTTGCTGGCTTCACTGCTGTCGCTCTGTGTTACAGCGCGCCACGCGACTGTGCCGGTAAATCGGGTTGCGGCGTCATTACGGATGGCGGAACGCCAACGCGAGTTGACGCCGTCTGCAGCGATTGTTGGCAGATGGTCCCCACCATCGTCAACGCCGACGTCAGGCGCGATATCGCGATCTGTCTGCAGAGTGATCAGTTCGCTCGCGGTACAGGCCTCGACGAGTACACGCTGAAGGTCGGCGCGATGCATCACCCAATAGGGCGTCCCGTAGCGTTGTTCGGCAGTCTTGCCTAAAGGCACATGGGCGATGGGACGGCCTGAAAGCCCGCTGTGAATGGCAATCCGTGACGGGGCGACTGCATGGCCCTCGAGTTTGTCCCGAAGGCCCAGCGCAAACAAAACCTTGAGCGCGTTGGGCGATAGCTGAAGACCTGCGCCAACTTCCTCAAATTGTGGCGCTCTTTCAAAGAGCTGAGAGGCCAGGCCTCGCTTGGCGAGACATAGCACTGCTGTGAGGCCGGCAATCCCGCCGCCGACGATTCGAAACGGCTCTTTGTTCAAGGGTGTCAGGCGCTTTCGGCGACGCTTTCCCCATGCCAGACGGCGCTGGCTGGCCGAGCCTCCATTGGGCCGAGCGTCGGGTCATAGACATAAAGCGTCGAGCAATAGGGGCAAACCTTCTCGTTCTCGTCGCCAAACGTCAGGAAAACGTGCGGATGGTCGAAAGGCGGCTTGGCGCCGATACACATGAACGATCGGGCCCCCACATAAATCTTGGGTAGCCCTTCGTGATTGTGCACGTGCAGAATTGCCTTGTCGGCCATCTTCGTGTCCCGCTTTACGATGATCAGGCTTGCGCGTTCCCGGTCTAGCGCGGCACATAGCGCGCGGCAAGCGGCGTGCGCGAGCCTTTCGCCGCGCATTCCAGCTCAGATCAATCAACAGGGGCGGCCCGCAATGCAGACATTTGTGAGCGACGGTGTCACCCTCGCATTTCGCGATAGTGGCGAGGGCAGGGCGAGCAAACTCCCTGTACTCCTGATCCATGGCTTCGCGTCGAACAGTCAGATTAACTGGGTCGGGCCCCGCTGGTTTGAAGCCCTTGAGACGGCTGGCTACCGCGCCATTGCGATCGATAATCGCGGGCATGGGGAGAGCGAAAAGCTCTACGATCCCGCCGCCTACCCATCGCGCCTGATGGCTGGCGATGCGCAGCGTCTGCTCGATCATCTGGGCATCGAACAGGCAATCGTTATGGGCTACTCAATGGGCGCCCGGATTTCAGCATTCTTATGTCTCGATGCGCCGGAGCGGGTCGCGGCGGTTTGTTTTGCCGGGCTTGGTATCAATATGGTCCGCGGCATCGGCGGATCGGAGATCATCGCACAGGCCCTCCGTGCGCCATCACTGAGCGCGGTGGACCATCCGGTCGGACGTGCCTTCCGCGCCTTTGCCGAGCAGACCAAGTCAGATCGGGAGGCGCTGGCGACCTGTATTCTGGCGTCACGCGACCCGATTACCGAAGAGGATGTTCAGTCAATCCGTCAACACGCGTTGGTCGCTGTTGGCACGAAGGATGATGTCTCTGGCGACGGCGCCGAGTTGGTGGACCTGCTGCCAGCCGGCGAGCATCTTGCCATTGAGCGCCGCGATCACATGACGGCGGTCGGTGACAAGCAGTACAAGCAGGGTTTTTTGGCGTTTCTGGACCGGCATGGGCTTTAGGCGGCGGTTTAACGACCGGTGAAATTGGGTTTTCGTTTATCGCGAAAGGCCTGCCGTCCTTCCGCATAATCATCAGACTCGAAACAGGTCTGCGCGTCGCGGGCTGCTTGACCCACTGTCCCGGTCCCAAGCGCAGCGCTGACGGCGGACTTTGCCGCGATTTGCGTCAGGCGGGCCTTGGCCTCGATTGCGTCGATCAATGCCGCGCTGTCGGCGTCAAAGCGGTCTGCGTCGATCAGGGTCTGTATGAGGCCCATACGCAGCGCGGTCGCCGCGTCGATCGGTTCGGCGGTCAGAAAGATCCATTTTGCATCTCCAGCACCGACGAGCCTCACCAGATCAGCGGCTGCGTCTGGCGGATAGGCAAGCCCCAGCTTGGCGGCCGGGACCGCAAAGCGGGCCTTCCCGCTAGCGATGCGGATGTCGCAGGCAGCTGCCATTGCCAACCCGCCGCCCATGCAGTCGCCGTCAATCAGGGCTAAGGTGGGCGCGCGCGCAGCCCGCAACGCCCTATACGCGCCGCCGCTGATCTCGTCATATCGGGCGACGGCTTGTGGATTGGCGCGCAGCGAATCGAATTCCGATATGTCCGCGCCCGCGCAGAAGATACCTCCGGTGCCCTGCAGTATGATCAGGCGTTCGCCTGTCTCTGCCTCCACGGCGTCCTTAACCGCGCCCCACATCGCCGCTGTCATCGCGTTGCGCTTGTGCGGTCGGTTTATCGTGATGGTGAGGCGTGTTGGCGTTGCATCAATGGTGATGGTCATCAGGGGAACCGGCTGGCAATTTAGGTGGTGTGCGCTTAAGTTCCTGCACCATGACTGAACATGCACTCGCCGCCCACTCGACCAAGGATGCAAGCGCCCAGCTGCTTGCGCCCACGGACCCGATTTGGCGTAGCATCCGCGACGAAGCCCTTCAGGCGGTTGATCGAGACGGCGCCACCGGTGGGCTTTTCCAGGCGTTGGTTTTGGGCCAGCCATCGCTCGAGTACGCGTTGGTGGGTGTGCTTGCGGCTAGGCTGGGCGATACGCTTTGGTCGTCGGACGACATTTCCGCGCTGTTTCTCGACGTTCTTGAGACCGATGAGGCGACGCTGACCCATTTGCATCGAGATCTGCTCGCTGTTCTCGACCGTGACCCGGCCTGCCACCGGCTGATCGAGCCGCTTTTGTTCTTTAAAGGGTTTCACGCGCTGCAGTCCTACCGGTTTTCGCATGCGCTTTGGCGCGCGGGCCGCAAGGATCTTGCCCTGTTTGTTCAAAGCCGGGCGAGCGCCCGCTTCCAGGTAGACATCCATCCCGGCACGCGGATCGGCGCGGGGCTTTTTCTTGATCATGCGACCGGGATCGTCATCGGTGAGACGGCTGTGATTGAGGACGACGTTTCGGTCATGCAGAACGTCACGCTTGGCGGGACGGGCAAGGATGAGGGCGACCGTCATCCCAAGGTGCGACGCGGCGTGCTCGTTGGGGCCGGTGCAAAGGTGCTGGGGAACATCGAACTGGGGCAGTTTTCCCGCGTTGCGGCCAGTTCGGTCGTTCTTGACCCCGTGCCCGAATGCGCAACCGTTGCAGGGATTCCGGCGAAGATCGTGGCGCGCGATATCTGCACCGACGACGCAAGCATGCCGTCGGTCCGGATGGATCACACCATGCCACTGCAATCAATTGTGGATGAAGGCTCGGGAATTTGAGCAATTGACCGCTCTGGCGCATTGCCGTGCCCGCCGCTGCGCCCTAAGGCTGGCCGGCAACGCCGACTCAAGGGACGCAAAACACCATGACCGCTGATGAACTGTCGAAGATCGAAACCTATTTGCGGCGCCTGTTTGATTCGCCTGCGCTTGCGGTCAAAGCGCGCCCGCGCAAGGACGATTCAGCGGAGGTCTACATGGGCGACGAATTCATTGGCCTCATTCACAAGGATGATGAGGACGAGGACCTGGCCTACAACTTCACGATGTCGATCCTCGACTTCGACCTCGAATAGAAAGACGCTGGCCTCTAACGCGCTTCGGCACTTGATTGCGCCAACCTGAGCAGGAAGCCAAGAATGCTCCGGTCGAGGTCTTCCCACTGCGCCAACAGCTCGGGTGAAAAGCGGTAGGTCACAGTAAGGCCGTTCGTCAGGATCACGTCGCGATAGCAGGTTGACCAGATGGTCTCGCCGCCGGCCGAACACCGAGCAGCAAAACCGGTGCCTTGGGTGATGTCGAAAACGACGCTGTCGTGACCATATCCCGCCTGCGGATCAAGGCGGCGGCGCACAAGACCGCTTTCATCGGTCGTCACGGGTCCGACAAAGACCTCACGATACACCGATCCCAGAAGATCTGTGGTGTCGAGCGCTTCGCCCGCTTCGGCAACCCCGATGAAGACAATGCGTTCGCGCGGTGTGGCGCGCAACGTTTCCGCGTCCCCAAGGGGCGCCATCGTCGGCCAGGCGAGCGCGAGATCATAGCCCGGCAAAACGCCGGAACGTTGCTGCTCGGCAAAGCGAAGGTAGCCCGCCGGCACGCGGAAATTGATTCCGCCTACGACGATCTCATAAGCGCTCAGGCGCTGCTCGTGTTGGCTGCGCTCGGAGACGACCAGTCCCTTCTCGCGCAACCCGATGTGGCCGATGAACAAGGCTGTCATCAGCACAAGCGCCGCAGTGAAAACTGTAAACGGCACGACCGCGAACGGTCGATCATCATCAAGCAAGCGTGGGTCGAACACAGTCATGTTAACCACGTAGCGCAACGACCTTAATGATCCCTTTACCATAAGGCACGGCTCTTGCAGTGTTGTCTCCAGCCACCGCAGCGTTGGCGCACAGTGAGACAGGGTAGTACGAGTATGAGTGAGCCGATGTTGTTCACCTATGCCGCGGCATGCGGCTTTGTGTGGGCAGCGCTGTTGGCGACGGGGTACCAATTGGTGACCAGCCGCCCGGCGCGATTTGAAATGTTGTTCGGAGCCGGCGACGCGCCATTCTTTTCTCTGGTTTTCCAAGCTGTTCTGGTGGTCTGGGCCGCCCCTTACATCATTATGCGCAACGCGCTGCGGGGCCGGTTCATCGAACATCGACCTTTGGGGTGGTTGTTCGCAAGCTTCGGCGTCGCCACCCTTTGGAGCGCCTGTGTTGGTGTCCTGGTGCTCAGCTTCGCCCTTTCGGTTTCGTAAGCGCGGGCTCCCGGTCACGGTTGGGCGGTGTGTCGCTTTGAGACGCGGTGTTTCAACGCGAGGCAAACAGGGGTCTTCGGGGAGCACGCATGGCACTGTACGCACTTGATGACGCGGAACCCGAGATTGTCGACCCGGCTCGTACATGGATAGCGCCGTCCGCCCGGGTGATCGGCAAGGTGCGTCTCCATCCTGGAGCCAGTGTCTGGTTTGGCGCCGTTCTGCGCGGTGACAATGAATGGATCGACATCGGTCCTGATACCAACGTTCAGGACATGGTGATGATGCACACCGATATGGGTTTCCCGCTCACCGTGGGGCGCGGGTGCACCATTGGGCACAAGGCGATTTTGCATGGCTGTACGCTGGGTGACTTCGCCCTGATCGGGATGGGTGCCACCGTTCTGAACGGAGCACGGATCGGCAGCCGCTCGATCGTCGGTGCCAATGCCCTTGTGTCCGAGAACAAGACCATCGCGGAAGATAAACTCGCCGTTGGCGTGCCCGCACGTGAAGTGAAGTCTCTGGGCGAGGGCGCCGCTAGCATGCTTGAGAAATCAGCGGCCCACTATGTCGAGAACGCGGAGCGCTTCGCCAAGGGCCTCAAGCGCCTTGATCGGTAGCGATGGCGGGGTGGCTGGGCCGACCCAAGAACGTCCGCATATGACGTGATTCAGGCGCGCTGTCGCGTTTGCCAGTGCTCAAAATCTCCTCGAAAATCCTAATTACTGTACAGACCGACTCGAATTTCGCTTCAGATGCAATTGTCAGACTTTTAAGCATATTCACTGAATGGGTCACGAGCAAAATAATAGCGAACCTGTTTCGCCAAATCAGCTTTAAATAAGCAAAACAATTGTATGTTGATAGCCAAAAGTGGAAAGCCGCATGCACGTTATTCAACAGCTGCGAAAAATTTCACTTAATTAGGAAGTCATACTTCCCAAATCACTTGCAATCGGCTTCGATGGCACATGAATTGGATCGGAGATTGACATGTCTAACGACAAATGGGCTCGCAATGCAATCCAGAGCATCGTTCGCGAAAACCACGGGACGGCAGACACCCACCTCTTCAAACTGCCAACAAACTTTACAAAGGCAGACATATACTTGAAGGATGAGAGCACCCACCCCACCGGCAATTTGAAACATCGACTTGCTGCGTCTCTTTTCTTGCATGCCCTTTGTAATGGTAGAATCCATGAAGACACTACAGTATTCGAAGAATCCTCAGGAAACACTGCGATATCCGAAGCTTATTTCGCTCAGTTAATTGGAGTAAAATTTATTGCGGTGGTGGATAAAAACATCAGCGATGAAAAGAAAAAGCTTATAAAATTTTACGGCGGTCGTTTAGAGGTTTTTGACAGTTCCAACGCGCGAAAGAAAGCCATAAGACGACTTAAAAATCGTGGCTACTACTTTATGAACCAATTTAAGTATGCGGAGCAAGCTACCGATTGGCGCGGCAACAATAACATCGCAGAAACAATATTTTCTCAATTGCAGAGAGAGTCTAATCCCATACCTGACTACATAGTCGTTGGTGCAGGCACGGGTGGAACATCTGCTACGATTGGTCGATATATTAGATATAAAAATTTTCGGACTAAATTAGTAGTAGTTGACCCCTATAAGTCGGCGTTTTTTGGACATTGGGAAATGGGGGTAAAACAGCTGGACAAGAATGCAGAAGAGAATCTCGCAGAGGGAATCGGGCGACCACGGGTAGAGAAATCGTTTTTGAAAGAGGTTATCGATGACATGAAGCAAGTGTCTAATCGCGAGGCAATTGCGTCAATGCTTTGGCTTCATGAACTTACCAGGAAAAAGGCGGGCCCCTCCACCGGCTCAAATATTTGGGGTTCAATCCAGATAGCGATGGAAAACGAGAGCAAAGCAGGCGCCAAACCGATCACCATCGTGACTCTTATGTGCGACGGGGGTGAAATATATCCTGACCTGTATGACCCTAAAGCGCGCAGTCAGAAAAAAGGCCTTGAAGATCTCGGATATGAGACTCGCCTGCTGAACACCTTGTCAGCAACAAATCGTTGATGAAGTTTGGACGGGAACCCTCCAAAGTGCATTAAATTGATCGTCACTTTTTACCCCAACCGGTTGTCTTAGCCCTCGATAACTGTTGCGCTTTCAATCGTATATGCCCGACGCTGACATGGATCGCATGACAACGGAAGCAGTACTAAAATTGCTTCGGAAGTGTGATCAGACGCGCGGTACAGTTCTCCAAAACCTAACATTTTGGCACAGGTGTTTTGGTTAAGAGTTTTTGGCCTGGCATCCAACGCAGGCGGAACTGATACCTCGGGACGCAGTATTGCGAGTTTCTAACCTTAATTAGCAGTTTGTTATCCATCGTTGCCGTTTGCTCTTCGCCACGTAAACTTCGTGCGCGCCCTCTAACGCAAAGGTAACCCCCCGATGCTCACGTCATTTTCTCTAAAACAAGTGATCGCATCGGGCTTCGGCCTTGTGCTGTTGCTGATGGCGCTTCTCGCGATGATGTCCCTGCGCGGAACATCGAACATCGGTGACGTGTTCACCGACTACCGACAGGCGGCGCGAGAGAGCCTACTGGTAAACGACGCGAAGATTGACCTCATCACTGCACGTCTTGGCGTCATGCAATACCGCATCAGTAATGACGAGGCCGCTGCTGAGCGTGTCGCTAACAGCGTAACCGAGCTTCGTGCATTGAATGACGAGATCTCCTCGTTCTTGGTCGACCAGAACCTCGTTGCGCAGATTACTGGCCTTGAGGGTTCTTTGGACGACTACAAGGCAGGCTTTGCCGAGGTTGTAGACATTCAGGCCCGGCGTAACGAGCTTGTGCCACAGATGAACCAAGTTGGCCGCGATGCACGCACCACGATGACTGAGATCATCGAGAGTGCCTACAACGACGCGGACATTGAGGCCGCATATTATGGCGGGCTTGTTCAGCAACACCTGATGCTTGCGCGTTACTACGGTGAAAAGTTTCTGCTTGAAAATCGCGAAGACGATCGTGACCGCACCTATGCGGAGATTGAGACTGTTCGAGAGAACATGCGCACCCTCTTGGCGAGCTTGCAGAACCCGGTACGCCGCCGTCTAGCCGCGCAATTTGATGCTCAGGTGAACACCTTCGAGGGCCACTATGGTGAGATTGTAAGCCTCATTGAGACCCGCAACGGTATCCTACGGGATCGTTTAGACTCAATTGGCCCCGAACTGATGGCTGGCTATAACAGCGTTCTGTCGACTGTGGTGCATACCCAAAACACACTTGGGCCCCAGGCATCAGCCGATGTGGCCACCACGTTACGCAACACAACCATCATTGCTGTTGTCGCGTTCGCTCTCGGTGTCGCAGCCGCGTTCCTCATCGGACGACTTCTCTCCGGCTCAATCGCCCGTGTAGTTGGGCGCATGAATGAACTGGCAGGCGGACAACTCGACATTGAGATCATTGGTGCTGAGCGCAAGGATGAGCTTGGCGACATGGCGCGTGCGCTGTTGGTGTTCCAAGAAAATGGGCGAGAAAAGGTTCGTATTGAGGCGGAACAAAAAGAAGCCGAAGCTGCAGCCGAGGCGGAGAAGAGCCGTGCCATGGATGCCATGGCTGACGACTTTGAGGCGAATGTGAATGGCGTCGTGACAGCTGTTTCTAGCGCCGCTGAACAGATGGTCGGTTTGGCCGAGGTACTCAGCGAAGCGGCCAACCGGGCCTCTGAGCGCTCAACAGCTGTCGCAGCCGCCTCTGAAGAAGCATCCACTAATGTTGGCACTGTCGCTGCCGCCTCTGAAGAAATGTCGAACTCAATTTCAGAAGTGTCTGAGCGAGTTGGTCAGGCTGCCAGCATGACGAGTGACGCGGCTATGAGTGCAGAAGATTCAACGCAGATGGTGGGTAAGCTTGCTGTCGGCGCGCAGACCATTGGAAACGTGATTTCAATGATCTCTGACATTGCGGAGCAAACGAACCTACTTGCCCTCAATGCGACCATTGAAGCGGCGCGCGCAGGTGAAGCGGGCAAAGGGTTTGCCGTTGTTGCGACCGAGGTGAAAACCTTAGCTGAACAGACTGCGAAGGCCACTGAGCAAATCTCCACTCAGATCACCGGTATGCAAGGCGACACCGACGCCGTCGTATCAGCTATCGAGAAAATTGGAGGTATGATCAAGGAGCTGAACAGCACCTCATCATCGATTGCTGCTGCCGTGGAAGAGCAGCATTCGGCAACGCAAGAGATCGCCCGCAACACGCAGCAAGCGGCCGATGGTACGCAAGAAGTGTCCGAAAACATCTCCGAGGTTTCCTCCGCCGTCGAGCAAACAGGCTCCGCCGCGAATGATGTTAAGGCAGCGTCCTCACAGCTTGTTGGTGAAGCACAGCGCTTGCGTGAGAACGTTGGTCAATTCTTGGCCAACGTGAGGGCCGCATAGAGGTTCAAACCTCAGAAACGACCCGTGTTGGAAGTTCCAACAGGGGTCGTCCTGGCCGCTTGCCAATCGGTAGAAAAGGACGGTTTCTATCGGCTCTTATGTTCCAAAAACGTACCTTTTTGGAAACTCCAAAAACGGTCGTTTTTGGAACCAGAGTTTGCAAACCTGCCGACTAGGCCGAGACTGTTTTGACCATGAGATCTCGAAACCAGACGGACATGGGGGATCGGTCCACACTGCGGTTCCAGATGAGTTTCACCTCGATGCTGGGCAGATCGAAGGGCAATTCAAACATGACCAAGGGCATAACGTGGCACGCCTTCTTTGCCAGGCGTAACGGGATCACAGCGATCAGATCGGTCTCAATAACCAGGGGAGGCAGTGACCCGAAGTTGGCCACGCTGGCGCTTATCTCGCGCGACCGACCCATCCCCGCTAATGCCTCATCAACGATTGCTTTGCCCTCAGGTTGACGGGACATTGTTGCGTGCTTGCAGGCCAAATAGGTCTCGAGATTGAGTTCGTTCCCCCTGACGATGGGGTGTCCAAGGCGTGCGAGGCAGACGAAGGATTCACGAAAGACGACTTGATAGCTGAACCGCTTTGGTACCGCCGCCGCAGCGCAAACAGCTATGTCTGCTCGACCAAAATCGAGATCTTCTTCGAAGCTTTCGCCCACCAAAGATCTTACGCCCACATGAATGTTCGGAGCGTCTTTTTCGACGGTCCGAAGAAGATCGGGCAACACCGTTATTTCGATCAAATCATGGGTCAAGATCCGAAATGTTCCCGTCGCGGTTTTCGGAGAAAACACCTCGCCGACATTGAAGGCACTGTCCGCGGCAGCGACCGCTGCTTTCACATGATCGGCAGCGTCTAAGGCCAAGCGCGTGGGCACCATCCCTTGCGGTGTCCGAACGAAAAGCTCGTCGTCAAACAAAGCCCGCAGCCGGGCGAGCGCGTTGCTCATCGACGGTTGCGCCAGCCCGATACGGTTGGCTGCTCTGGTTACGCTGCGCTCTTCCAACATCGCTTGGAAGGCGACCAGCAGGTTCAGATCGACGGCGCTAATATTCTTCATGCCAATGATGATGATCTAAAAAATCAATTTGATCAATCAACGGCACCAGGCCCACCTTCATCTGGCTAGGACACGACGGTGACCAACGATGCCTGCAAAAAGATTTTTCATTCCAGTATCGGCGACGGCAATGACCGCGCTTATGGTTTTTTCTGCACCATTCGCGAACCTTGCTCATGCGGACGATCAGGCGCCCCACGCTGAGTGGGTGGAATTCTCCTACGAACCCTATCCACTGGCACGGATTTCCGCCGATGTAGACCGGTATCCCGAAGCCTTTCCGGCGACCCTTCGGGTTAGCCAGCATGGCGAGGTCGAGCATCTGGGTGATGGCGTGTTTGGCACGCACTGGTTTGTTGATGGGGGCGGGCCAGTTTGGCATTTCGTGACCGCAGGTGACCCCGCCGATGAGGTCGTGCTGATGGTGCACGGATACCCTGACACGTGGTGGGCGAACGCTGAGGTAATGGCGCTGCTATCCGACCATTACTATGTGATCGCCGTCGATGTACTTGGCTATGGGCAATCAGATAAAGGCCCGGAGATTGACGTGAGCTATGCCGGTGCTGCAGCGAGCCTGAGCACGCTTTTGGACAATATCGGCGTCTCGGACTTCAACCTCATCAGCCACGATCGCGGCACCATCGTCAGTGAAAATTTGATCGCGATCGACGGCATGAGTGAGCGCATCGCGGCCTACGTTCGGATGCAGCAATCTTTTGATCAGCCACACGGACTGCCACGTCCGCCCCATGAGGCAATGGCGTCTGTTGAGTTCCAAAGCCAGGATAACGTCGCGCGCACCGCATACTCCGGCGATTATGGCTCCGTACACTTCCCCGAGCGCTTTCTTCAGCGCCTTGATTGGGAGTTTGAGTTCGAAGGTACACCAGAAGCGGCCGCGCGCACGTTTCAAGGAACAAGCTTTGACATCGAGCTAGAATTCCGGATGGCCAACGTGATCGACAAGCTCACAATGCCAGTTCTGTTGATCCAGGGCGATCACGATCCAGGACAAAAGGCCGAGGAATATATGACATCCGCTGACTTATTGCCCGACGCGCGTGTCGCAATCGTTGGCGCGAACCATTTCCTCCATGCCGAAGACCCGCACATGGTGGCTGATCTGGCGCGGGAACTGTTCGAGAACGGCAATGAAAACCGGCCAGAGATGGTCTTTTCCCACCCCGTGACGTTCCAGTTCCCAGCGAAGAACTAACGGCAATCAAGGCACATTCATTCGGCCCGCAGCGGTCAGCGAATGTCCTCCACAATCTGAACCACGAACCCACGAGCCAGCACAGCGCTTGGCGTCGCCGGTAGCGCTTTGCCAATCAACGAGGATCACATGCTTTCAAAACTGACGACATCACTGCCCACCTGCCTGGTTGCTGTCGCTAGCCTTGCAGTCATGGCGGGCCCATCGCCGAGCGCCGCCCAAGATAGCAACCCGTTCGCACCGCCTACGCGAGCGTGGGAACAAGGCGCGATCTACAAGAACTCTGTGCCAACGGACTTCGACACCCACATTCTTGCCGAAACAGAAGCGGAGTTGGAGATCGTACAGCGGGTAATCGATATCTACGAGATATTCGTATCAGGCGCCACGAACGAGAACCTAGCCCCGTACATCTCGGACGAGTATATCCAGCATAGCATTTTTCTTCCCAATGGTCGCGCACCCTTGGCCGAACTTTTTGGCGGCTCGGTTGAGGAGCGAACGATTTCCATCGATATCCATCGGATCATCGTCTCGGGAAACTACGCCTTTGCCCATGTGAATTTTCGGAACCTTGATCACGACGACCCTCGCGATCTCGGGATTGCGGCGGTTGATATGTACCGTTTTGACGAAGAGACCGGGCTTCTAGAGGAGCACTGGGACGTGCTCCAAAACGTACCGTCACACTCCCCAAATCCGAACACGATGTTCCTGCTTGCCGAATAAGGAGAGCAATCCTATGCGTCTGAAAACACTCTTGGCGAGCACCACGCTAGTCTGTGCGACCTTTGCATCGTCTTTGGCTTTGGCCGATATTGCACCTCAGCCACCTGCGGTCGATCGTGCAATGCCATTTTATGACCGGCATAAGATCGACATAAGCAATCTGCGTGAGTTCTACGAGGGTCTGATGACAGCCGATGCGATGATCCATCGCGACGCCTTCTTTGACAGCACGACCAAATGGATGCTCACGCTGCGGCAAATGATCCTGTCAGAGAGCGGCCACCATACAGCGCGCAGCGCCTACCAGCTGTCGCTGATGGGTGTGCCACTGGAAGATATCCTCGCGATTTTCGATCCTAACTATGTCCAAAATCTTGAAGACCCCCGTCTCAAGGCAGCGTTCACCTATATAGACGTCATGGGACGGTACCCGATCACCTCCTCGGCGGATATCCATGCGCTTCTGCGCACCAACTACACCGACCGCGCCATTGCTGAGCTTATGCAACTGGGCGCCATCAACCACGCGTCAGCGACGCACGACGCGGTGCTCCCCATCGTTACCGACCAAGAAACGGTAGAATGGGCGATGGAGAACTTAGCGGCTGTCGGCTGGGAGCTGGGTCATAACGCACCGACCTCTCCTCAAGAGCAGCGCACAAACCCGTTTGTGGGCGAAGCTCAAATCGGTTTCGTTGCAGAAATCGATGCCAGCTGGGTGCGAGATGACTACGGCGCCGTCGATCCGGTTCTCGAGACCGATTGGCTCAACTTCGTCACCGGCTACGATGTCTCCATCGTGACCTTCGACGGGGATGGCGATGGCATAGAAGAACCGTTTGACGCGTTTCCAAGCACGCTTTTGCAATGGCAGGACGAAGACGCAATCGCCGCCAACGTCCCTGTGGAGGGAACGCCAGCTTTTGACGTCGCTGCCTATGACTACGACTACTATACCGGTCCACCCGAGGTCAGTTCGACAGTTCCCTACAGCGATCGTAACATGTTGGACACCTTTTGGGACCGGGGTGCCGCTTTCGGCACTTTGGCGATGGACGAGTACCTGCTGCAACGAGAGCGCAGCATGGATTTTCCAGAAATCTGGTCGCTGTTCTTCGTCTACCAGTTAGCCTCTGGCTGCGTACATTGCCAAGCACACGGTGCCTTCGGAATCTGGGACTACACCGAAGCCGATAATTTTTGGTCAGAAATTCCTGACGACCAGAAAGCCCCGCTTCTGGCCTACATCCAATCTCTCATGGACTTTGAGCGGTCTGAGCAGTTGGCGGATGATCCAGCCTTCAAATCCGCCCTTCGCTTTGCCCGCGATGCGGGGCGTTTGCCGACGCGCGTCACTGCCGCTCACATTGAAGAGCTGCGGCGTCACTATTCGGACCGACAAGTGCAAGAGATCCTTGCGATCCCGGTTGTGACGGCATGGCTGTCAGGCTCGATGCAATCGGTTGCCGCTGTCACAGACCAGCTCAGCATGTCTTGGACGCTGCGCAATCTTGGGCCACTGGGCTGGAAGCCAGGTGTTCACCTTGGCCTGCCCAGTGAGCAACGTGCCTACCATATGAGCGAGCTAGCCGACTTGATCCTGTCCGAGATCAACAGCGGAAAGGTCCCTGATGCCGCCAGCGAATGGAACGGTACCTTCACACCGCCGGCAATCGATACCGATAGCGACGGGGTGGAAGACGCATTCGACGGCTTCCCAGCCGATCCCAGCCGTTGGGCCGATACAGATCGTGACGGCACCGAAGACAGTTTGGATCCGGACATTGACGGCGACGGCATCGACAACGCAGCCGAGTTAGAGGCAGGCACCTATCCCTACAAGGCCGATTCCGACGGGGACGGCATTGGCGACATGGCCGAGCTTGAAGCAGGCACAGACCCAGTCGATCCACACATCTACTGAGAGGCGCGCCCGGGACATTTATCTCTCGGGCGCACGCTACCATTGCTGCGCTACGAACAACGGATGGAAGGTTTTGCTGATGACTTTGCAAAGAGGAGCCGACGTAGGGCTGCGCGCTTTACTGACACTTATTTTCGTAGCTGCAGGCGGTGCCAAACTGCTCGGTGTTTCGATGATGGTAGATATTTTCGAGACCATCGGGTGGGGCCAATGGTTTCGCTACGTGACCGCGCTTGTGGAGCTTGGTGCCGCCGCGCTTCTCTGGGTACCTGGCCTGAACGTTCTTGGCGCGGCCCTGCTGCTGGCGACCATGCTTTGTGGGGCGCTCTTCCACTTGTTGATTCTGGGACCCTCAGCAGTCCCCGCTCTCATTCTGGCGGCTTTTTGCGCAGCAGTCATCTACGTCCAACGCGCGCAGATAGAGCCGCTAGCCGCACGCTTCATGGCCAGGTCGTAGAGCCTGCCCAGTAAAGACCCTCTAACTGCTGACCATTCAGATGCAGCACTCCCATGCAGAACGAAAGAAAGACAAAAACATGAAGTTAAGACTATTAACCGCCCTGGCCATCTTGGCTCTACCAGCTGAAGGTTTGGCCTGGGAGAATGGCAGAGAGCTGACAGAGGTCATCTTTTCTAGTGTGGATACCACGGGCAATGGGACGCTGGATTTTGCCGAAGTAACCCAACTCACCCAAAGCATAGCTCTCTCTGCCGATACCGATGCAAATGAGCGCCTCAGTTTAGAGGAGTTCATGGCTTGGGATTTCGGCTTTGCGTACCTCGCACGGAGCGAAGGCAGAGCTGCCGATATGGCCTTGGTTAAGCGCGTCATGTTCGCAGTTACGGACTTAGATGCGAGCAAAGACATCGACGCTCGCGAGTTGCGCATAGGCACACGTCGAGATTTCGACCGCGCCGATTTCGATGGCAACGGTGTCCTCAGCGAAGACGAGTTTGAGCAAGGGTGGACGCCCATTGTAATGCTGCGCGCCGGTCAAGGGTCCTAGAACGCATCCAATCCTATTGCTGCGGCAAAACCTAGGGACCAGCCGATGAGCCAATCCACCATCTTAGCTTTTGCTGCAAGCAACAGCGCGGCCTCCATAAATGCGCAGCTTGTCCTGCATGCTGCAGAGACTCTGCGCGATGAGATGGGCGCTGACATCACGATTGAAACGCTCGATCTCGCCGATTTCGATATGCCTGTTTACAGCCCCGAAAGGCAGGCGGCAGGCATCCCAGCAGAGGCTCACGCATTCTACGATCGTTTGGGCGCCGCCGACGGCCTCATGATCTCTTTTGCCGAGTATAATGGAAACTATACGGCCGCATTTAAGAATGTTTTTGACTGGTGCAGCCGGATCAAGATGCAGATTTATCAGGACAAGCCGCTGTTTTTGATGGCCACCTCTCCAGGACGTGGCGGTGGTCAGAACGTGTTGCGCATCGCGTCCGAAGCCGCGCCGTTTTTCGGCGGGAAGCTCGCAGGGACGTTCAATTTCGGTCCCTTCGCTGAGCACTTCGATGCCGAAGGTGCGGGCGTTACCACGCCCGAGCTCAAGCGCGAACTTCGAAATCAGCTATCGAGCTTTTACGACGCTGTGAAAGCCCAACGGTGATGCTCCGAATGCAGCGAATGGGACCAGGGTGCAATGATCAATAACCCCGTCGCGAAACTTGCGCTCAAAGTATTCGTGAGCGCCATCACGATCTTCTACGGCTTCATTCCTGCTCTGGCAGACCTGAACGAAACGCACCTGTTCAATCCCCTGTGGAGCGAACATGCACGCTTCCATACGGCCTGGTTTCTCGCCTTCACCGCTGGGGTATCCAGCATTGCCTTGTTTTTGATTTGGCGCAGAGATGAGGTCTTTGTCCCAATCGCCCTTGGAATGATGTTTGCAGCGGGCTTCTGGGTGGCAACGCTGTTTCGCGACGGATACGGGGGCGCACTTGTCGATAGCAACGGCCATACGCACACCATTGCTGGGATCGAATCCAACATGTTCCTGTTTTCGGTCGTGAGCATCTTGCTCGTCGCTGCGCTTGTCGCGGCGATACGCATCTATCGCTCGCCATTCACCAATGGCTGAAAGAGCCCAAATTGCCGCGTTGATCCTGGCATTTGCGATGCTCTGGGTACCGCTTGGTCAACACGACTTTCTGCTCGAACATTGGATGAAGGTCGGCACCTTCATGGCTCCCTTCCTTGCGTTTGCCGCACTTGCCTTCAAATCGAGCGATACCAATTGGAGCGACGCGCGGATCCTCTCGCTAGGCCTACTGATCGCGTACATTGTCCATCAGTTTGAGGAGCACTGGGTCGATCTGTACGGCCAGACTTTCGCCTTCAAACCCTACCTCAACAGCTTTCTCTCAAACCTTATAGGGCAGCGAGATGGTACCGAACTCATTTCGGACGCGTCCATCTTTGTGATCAACACATCTCTTGTTTGGCTTGTTGGAACGTTGGCGATTTGGAAGGGCTCGCAGCACATCTTCGCGCCTCTGTGCATGGCCGCCATCGTTGTCGTGAACGGGATTAGCCATATCGGTGCGGCGGGCTTGGCCGGAGGCTACAATCCGGGCCTCTTAACGGCTGTGCTTGTGTTCTTGCCACTGGGCATTTTCGCCTACATCGCGCTCTTGAAGAGCGGTGCAGCTTCGGCCGGTCTTGTACTCGCCAGCCTGTTGTGGGGTCTCCTGGCGCATATCATCATGATAGGCGGGATCGTTCTGATGAACCGCACAGACGTCGCAAACGAGGTCATGTATTTTGTCGCCTTGATTTCTTGGTCGATCACGCCTGCCTTTGCGTTTTCGAATGACCGAGAGACCAGCGCCAGGCCATCCGGTGCAAGCTGATCAATCCTGGCAGCGAAGGTCTCTCCATCTGATCTAAAATGCTCCAAATCCTCACGTTTTTGGAGACTCCAAAAAGCGTCGTTTTTGGCACGGGTGTTTTGGGTAGGGGATTTTGGAAGGCGCTCAAGTGAGGAGCTGCCCTTGGGAACGTTCCTCTGATAGTCCTACCGAAAACACAGAGAGCTAGGGCCTGTCTATTGCCATATCGAATCCCAAACAGCATGGCCGCCGAACTTGGAGCATGGAACAACGGTGCCGGAGTTTCGCTCGAGGTATGGGCAGAGTGCGTGGGCAACTACAAGCTGGCAGTTGGCTACGCAGCCGTGCTTTGGCCAGAATTTGAGGCCGTAGGCAGATACATCGTTCACGAAGGAACGACCAAAGAAAATATCGAAGGCTTTGAAAGTCAGCCAGGTTCTACGCCTAAGGGCGTCGAGTGGGTTCTCAACCACCGGCACCTAGCAGATATTCACATTCATGATGATGACAATGTGTCAGCAGATAAGCTCCTTTTCTTGGGCAACATCGTAAAAGAAATGTGGGCAGCAAAACTGCAATTTCAGTTTCCAGACCGACCCTGCAAGGTGGAATTTTTCGTTCCGGAAGACCCCGAAGAGCTAGTAGATTACCAATTGTCCTTTTGGCAGAGCGATTGGGATTGACCTGAGACCCGACTTTCCTCCAGCGATTTGGAGAACCCGTCTGACCTGTGAAGCGCTCCCCAACGTACGCTCGGTCGGGCATTGAGTTTTCCGGACTAATGAAGCGCTCCCCAACGTACGCTCGGTCGGGCATTGAGTTTTCCGGACTAATGAAGCGCTCCCCAACGCGCCCTCGGTCGGGCATTGGGTTTTCTGGACCAAATCAGGAACACGGGCTGGATGCGTGTTCCGATTTCATCAGGTCCATGGGGACCTTATTGCCGATTGCTCCGTGAGGGCGATGCTCATTGT